>NZ_JAGINT010000002.1:0-300761 GCF_017876295.1 Kribbella aluminosa
GACGCAATCCTCCGCTCGCGCGCTGGTCCATGAGTTAGGCACTTCACAGCTTGAGCGGGGAGGTTGCCTAAAGACTTCTGTAATAGAAAACGCTGAGTCTCGTAGACCCGTGAACAGCGAAATCTCTGGTGTATCTTCCTTTCCCCGAGAGGTAGGTTTCGTGGCGGTGCGCGGGTTTCGTGTTGCTACCGGGCAATGCCGGTGCTGATGCACGTGATGGCGGGTGCTGATGGCTTTATGGCATTCAAGCGCGTTGTATTTGGGGTTGACAGGCAGGTGTACGGGAATTGCAAACTTCCTGCAGCGAGACTGGTTGGTCTTGATGTTATTCCGTTGTCTTGGGGGTCAAGGATGGTACCCGTTCGCAGATTGGAGGGTGGTTGCCCAGAGGAACTCAAGGGTCTGTGGAGGTTATCCAAGGGTGTTGACGCGGTTGCTCAGGGTATGCGTGTGATGGATCGGTGGTTGTGTCAGGGAACTTGGTCCCCACGAATGACTCTTTGAGGAGGTGGTTACTTGCGTTTTAGTCAGCGTGTGTGGTTCTCGACTCGCTGCGCGTGTGGTGCGCGGAAAGCCAAGGGCCGAGCTGGCTGTGAGAAGTGTGTACGGCGTTACCGCTTCGTGCGGAATGACCGTGCCAACGGTTGCCGGTAAGCCTCACGACCGGCAGTCAACGGGGTCGCCCTCTCTCTCATATTCGAGGAGATCGAGAGGGGGTGATGAGTACTGATTATTTCGGTGTCGCTGCTGCTGACGTTTGCTGTTGGCGTCTTTGTGTTGATCCGATACACAAGCCTGACGTTGATTCAGGCTGTGATTTGTGTGTTGTTCGGGTTCTTCCTGGCGTCTAGCGAGTTCGCGCCGTATATCCGGCAGTTCCTGTCGGAGTTCCTGGGTGCCAAGTGAGAAGTAGGCACTAAGGCGGCTTGAGTAGCTGACACGGTCGGGCCACTTTCTTGGGGAGGAGTATTGGCCCGACCATTCCCCGAACTATCCATGTAGTCGAGTTGAGAGGAGTAACCGCATGACTGAAACCTATCCGTTGTGCTTCCTGAATAATTGGTGGTGATTTGTCCTGAACGTTCCGTATTCACGCAGTATGTCTCTTGAGCAAGTAGACGGAGCCCGCGCCCGATTTGAGGCGACTTTGCGCGTGCCCCCGATGAATCTCCCTCGCGATGCCGGGGTTGATGCATTCATTATTTCTTCGGCCGATGTGCCCGACTTGGTCCGCGAGATCAAACGGCTTCGGTCCCGCTATCAAATCCTTGAAGCTTCCTGCCGCGCCGGTCTGCTGGCAGCGGTCGAAAACGAGCCGAGCACGGCTTCGGTATGGGCGCTGGATTCGCCGTGGCTTTACGTGACGGATGCGCTTGCAGCGCCTCCGCCGTTCCACCCATTGGCGGAAGTTCTTCCCCTGCGGTTTTGGGGAGGTGAATCTCTTTGATGCGTCGTCGTGGCGCGGTCCCGTCTCACCGACGGGGCCGCCCCGGCCGCTATGGCCGGAGAGATGATTTGTGGATAGTGCCGGTTCATTACGGATCGGGTAGTGAGCCGTTCTATCTGATCGGGCATGTCGGCCGGTTGCTGTGGCGCTACCGGGCCGAGCTCGCCCCGTTGTATTGGCTGGCCGGTTGTTTGCTGGCCGGTTCGTGGCTGCACAAGGTCCACCCGAATTGGTGGCCGTTGATCGTGCTGGCCGGTATCGCCGGAATTGTGGTGCTGGCAGTCCGTCCGGCAAAGGTGCTGGCACGCTTCCCGCTATTGGAGAGGTGGCGTGTCCGTGTGTGGGGAGCGGGATTCATCGCGTTTGTGACGCAGTGGCTGACCGCTGCGACGATTCACGGCGCGACCGCTGGCCCGATGGAATCCTTTGCCATCATCGGTACCGGGGTTTTCGCGGTGCCGTGGTTGTGGCGGGAAGACAGGCGACGCCTTACCCGGGTCCGGATCATTCGGGACCATTTCCCCGACACTGCCGACGCGGCCGGACTGACCGGCGCACGGATGGTGTCAGCGGTAATGGACAAATGGGGTTGGACCGCGAGAATCAAACTCCGGCGCGGCCAAACCTATTCGGACGTAGTCAAGGCGCTACCCGAATTGGAATCGGCATTGGGTGCCCGGATCGGTGGAACACGCGCCGAACCGGTCACCGACGACGCATCGCAATTCACATTGCGACTAGTCGAGACCGACCCCCACGCACAACCCATTGTGTGGGAACCACGCGCCGTGCCAGTCGTCGGGAAATCCCGCGCGTCGATCACTCAGCCGGTCACGGTCGGGGTATTCGAAGACGGCGCACCGATCACGGTTCCGCTGCTGCGAAAGCATGTCCTGATCGGTGGCGCTACCGACTCCGGCAAATCCGGGCTGCTGAACGTGATCCTGGCACGGATCGCAGAATGCGGCGATGCCATTGCCTGGGGCATCGACCTGAAAAAGGGAATGGAGCTAGCGCCCTGGTCGAGCGTCCTGCAAATTCTGGCCACCGATAACGATTCCGCCGAACGGCTACTACAAGCCGGTGTAGATGAATTGGAGAAACGCGCGGAATTTCTAATGGGCCGAGGCCGGCGTGAGTGGTATCCGAAATTCGATGCACCGCAACTGTTTATCATCATCGATGAATACGCGGAACTGTCGAAGAAAGCCCAACGATTGGCGGATTCAATCTCCCGGCGTGGCCGTGCTGTTGCGGTAGTCCTGTTGATCGCTACTCAGCGGCCGACTCAAAAGGCGATGGGTGAATCGTCGGCGCTGCGGTCCCAAATGAATATCAGGTTCTGTCTGCGGGTGAATGAGCGTCCCGACGTCGACCTGATCTTGGGTGTCGGGAAACTCTCGGCGGGTTGGGATGCAACGAAGTTCGACGGACCGGGGAAATTCTTTGTGTCCGGTCCGGGAATGGACACACCCCGCCGTGGACGCGCGTATCTGATCACCGATGCCGACGTGACCGAGACCGCGACCACCTACGCCCGTCCCGGCTCAGCAGCCGACCAGCTTGCCGACACAGCAGGCACCGGACGCCCTGAGAGCCGTTCTCAGCGCCTGTCAGGGGGTCCGGAGACCATCGGGGCACCCGCGACCGTGTCAGGCCCGGAAATGGCGCTCTGGGCGACCCTGCGAGACGCCCCACCGGAGGGGGTCACCGCAGGCGTCTTGCAGGACGCGACCGGCAAGGGCCGAGCGTGGGTCTACAAGCGCCTGAAAGCCGGTCAGGCCGATACCACCATCGCGAGCCCCAGCTATGGCCGCTGGCGAGCCGTCAGGCCCCGGCAGGCGACCCCTGCCGACCGGCCCGCCGACAGCACCGGCCCGACCCCGGAAGGAGACACCGGCGGAGACCCCGCCAACCGGCCACAAGATCACTCACCGTAACTGTCCACGGACTGTCTCAAAGTCCCGGAATCTCACGCGCGCCCGCACGTTGAGGCACACATCCGGGCACCGTGGACACTTCGGAGACACTTCCCGCACAGTCACAAAACGTCACCAATTCAAGGGTGGCCGGACCGGACCTGATCAAGGCCCGGTCCGGCCACCCTGGGAAGGGGGTTCACAGCGCCCACCACGCCACGCCAACCCAACGCCGCAAAGGCGAGAAAGGAGAAAACAGAACCACAACAGCAAAAACCCGCAAACATTGGCGGGCAAATGCTGAAACTGCCACTCAGTGACTACTGGAAGAACAAACCCTACAAACCAACCGATCCCGCAATTGTTGCGCGAGTCTCCGCAATGCCACTCCCCGACGACGACGCGATAGAAACCCTCGCACTGGTCCTCGGTTTCGGCGACGACCTAGACAGGCAGGCATAGCAAAAGGCGACCGGCCATACCCGAATAGGTCCGGCCGGTCGCCTCTCGCGTTTACAGGCAGGCAACGGGGTTCTCAGGCGGCAAGGTCTCCCATCAGGCCACCGAACGACACACGGTCAGCCAACGGCATACGGGGATTCTTGTTCGCCGACCGCAGACGGGGCGCGCAAACCAACTTGATAATCTGCCGCCGCAGTTCGATATCAGCAATGGAAGCCCACTGCTCGGCAGCGTCCGGCCCGATCAAATCCATCAGAATATCCGGAACGGCAACCGCGCGGATCGCGTCTTGCGCCTCGCCGATCTTGGCATTCATCTGCGATTCAATCTCACCAGCCAGAGCAATACTCAACTTGCCCGCCTTGCACAAAGCCGGGATCTCGCGAATCTGCGCGCGTGCTTCCGCAATCGCAGTCTCATAGATGGTGATATCCGAATCATGCTTGCTGGTCAGCGAGACCATCTTTTCGTAGATGTCACGCCGTGAAAGCCACGAAACAAGCGACGCCTCTACATAGCTGTCGAACTTCGAGATATCCACCGAAGCGCAAGCACTATCGGCGCACGAGTACACGACAGACTTCCGTTTCTTCCTGTCCTGCTTGTGCTTGCTGTGCATCCACGAACCGCACTCGCCGCAGTTCGACGCATACGACAGCAACCAGACCCGGGAGAAAGGCCGGTGCGTGCGGCCGGACTCCACTGCCCTACTGATAATTGCCTGCACATTGTGGAAAACCTTCGGTGTAACAATCCCTTTCCACTGGCCATCGGTCACAGCCTCGCGGAAATGTGCACGCTTGCCGACATAGACCGGATTCGTCGCAATGCTCCTGATTGTCTGCCGTGACCACAACTTGCCACTAGGCGACGGAATGCCGCGAGCGTTGAACAGGTTCGCGATAGCCGTTTCGGTCACAAGGCGTCGCGCATGCCAGAAAATTTCCCGCACGATGCTATACGGCGTGTAAGTCTCTTCGGTGCCGTCTTCCTTTTTCACGACATACGAAGTCTGGTCGAAATCCTGGCGCTCGAAAGCACCTGTCTTCTGATTCTTGAAACGCTCATAGCCGTAAGGAACGTGACCATGCGGGCGACCAGCGTCAATCTGGCCTTTCAAACCACGCGACGTATTGTCATGGATCGTGTCCACCTGAGTTTCAGCATTCAAAGCCTGCTGACCCAAAGACGCCCGGTCCGCCGTCACCCGAAGGTCATACAGGTTTCCCTCTACCAGCCAGAAGAACAATCCATTGTCGTAACAGAGATCACGCAACATGGCGTATACGGCAAGCATCCGCTGTGACCGAGACATATCCGTCAGGACCAATACGTCACCCTTGCCCGACTTGATTGCAAGGATAAGACGCTCAAAGTCTTTCCGCTTCCGCTTCGCCTCCGGTGCGTGCCGCGAGGCGGATACATCGTTATCGCTGAACTCAGCTACTTTCTTCCACGAATGCCGGTTAATGTTCTCGTCATTCATGTTCAACTGAGTACCGACCGAGTACTTTTCTTTCTTCTTATCCTTGCTCGCACGGCCATAACTCAGCGCGCCAACCCCAGTACCGGCCATTAGCAGGGCTATTTTGTCGGACCAAACCTTGCGCGTAAACGTCATACCCGTCACGGAACTACCTCCCTGTTGATCACTCTAGGTCAAGTAGGGAGTCTGTTCCGCTAGCGAACGGTGGTCGTCTTCCCGGCGCCGTTCGGCCCGAGGAACCCCGTGACCGTCCCGGGAGCAACCTCGAAACTCAGATCGTCGACCGCCCGCACCGTGCCGAACGACTTCGCCAGGCCACGGACCTCGATGCCAGCGCCATTCATGACGCCGTCCCGTTGGTCTGGGGGCGAGTCGCGCGACCGAGGATGTGCGGCGAGGCAGGCGACGGCTGACCGGGTGGAAAGTCGAAACGGTCGATCTCCTCGATGACGAACCCAGCGGCGCTGATCGCCGCCGCCGCGTCGCGGGCCACGTGACAGCCGCCCATCAACACAGGCCACAACGTCGCGTCCGCGGCCCACTGGACCCTCGCCAGGCGGCCACCAGCCGGTGCGGCGACATGCTCATAGAACCGCAGCTCGCCACCAGGGCGCAGTACCCGGTAGGCCTCCTTCAGCGCTTGGCCCGGATCGGCCACCGAGCACAACACCAGCGAGACCACGACGGCGTCGAACGAGCCGTCGTCGACCGGCAGTTGTTCCGCCGGCCCGTCGACCACGGTGACCGGCACGTCGACCTCACGCGAGCGCTCTGCCGCTTTGGTGCGCAGGTAGGGCTCGGGCTCGACGCCAATGACCTCAGTGACTTCGGCCGGGTAGTGAGCGAAGTTCCCGCCGTCACCACACCCGACCTCGAGGACACGGCCGGCCAAGCCCGTGAGCAGGCGGCCGCGATGCTCGGCCACACCTTGGCGATCCATCACCGGTCTGAGGCGGGCGTACACACGGGCGAACAGCGGGTGCGACATCTGTGCTGGCATGGCACTACCATGAGGTGTTAACAAGCAAGTGTCAACACGGATGTAAACACTTGAGGAGAGTCGTGGCTGCGCCGACTGAAGGCAAGCTGATGAAGCGCCCCGAGCGGCGCCAGGCCCTGATCGCTGCCGCTGCCCGGGCTTTTGCCCGCAGCGGCTACGCGGCGACGAACCTCGAGGACGTCGCCACCGAGGCCGGCGTCAGCAGAGTGCTGATCTACCGGCACTTCGACTCCAAGACCGAGCTGTACAAGGCGGTCCTCGACGAAGTCAGCGACCAGCTGCGCGAGGCCACGGGACATCCCAACCACCTCACCGAGTCCAGCCTTCAGGCACTCATCGCGGTCGCTCAGGACAACCCCGACGGGTTCAAGCTCTTCTTCCGCCAGTCGGCCCAAGAGCCCGACTTCCGCCGCCACGCCGATGAGCTCCGTGCAGCGATGACCGCGACCGCCGAGCCGTACCTAAGGGAAGTGATCCATGACGAGAACCGGCTGCAGTGGGCCGCGCAGCTGATACCGACCGTCGCTGTCGAAGCCGTGATCGCGTGGCTGGACGCGGGCAAGCCGTCACCGCCCACGGCAGCAGACACCATCACCAGCATCGTCGGAGGCACCGTCACCGCGATCGCAGGCGACTAGGGCCGACAGCAAGGATCGAGTGGCCCGTCGGCAGTAGTCCGATGCGGCTGGTCAGGGCGTTGCTGCAGAGACCCACACGATCGTGGGGGCGATGTCTGGTCGGTGATCGACGCGGATGTCACAGAAACCTGCCGTGTGGAGCCACGCAGTGGCCTCGGCAGTCGTCGGCACGTTGTACACAGAAGAGTCGAAGCGGGCTGGTAGTGGATGCTCGCCGGCCCGGAAGGCCAGGACGAGTAGGCCACCTGAGCGAAGCGCTCGGGAGATGTCGGCCAGTGTGGTGATGGGCTCAGGCCAGAAGTAGATGGTGTGTACCGCGATGACCGCGTGGAGGCCATCGTCGGCTACGGGCAGCGTGATGCCATCGCCTTGGTGCAGGCGCATGTGGCCAGCGGCGATGGACTTGGCGTTACGGCGGCTGGCCGTGTCGACCATGGTCGGGGAGACATCGACGCCGACGACCTCGGCGCCGCCCGCGGCAAGCCGCTCCAAGGTGCGACCGGGACCGAAGCCGATCTCACAGATCCGCTCACCGGGAACCAGGCGCAGAAGTTCAATGGCTGTGTCGTTGACCGCGGCGGTCTCCCGGACCCAGTTGCGGCCCATCAACCTGCCGACCGCGCCAGATGGCCGGGCGGCCTGACCGGACAGATATCGCCCGACCGCCGCTGCCACGGCACTGCGGGCGCGGTGGTGCCAGGGTCGCCGGTCGGCGCAAGGGAGAGGGCAGGAGCGTCGTCGCAGCATGGGGTGGCCTCCGGTCACTTCAAGGTTGGGGTGGTCGCTCGTGCGACAATTTCGGCGATCATCGAGGCAACTGCCGCGTCGTCGACGACGACGGACGCGACGGCGCCGGAGGGACCGGGGGCGGGGTCGAAGTGGCAGTGCACCGCCCAGAGCGCGCACAGCTCCACGATCGTGCGGGCCACCAACGGCGCCGGCCCGGGCAGACTGACGGTGCCGGCCTGCTGACGGCGGGCCAGATACTCCTCGATGCCACTGACGTTCGCCCGCCTGCCGGTGCCGAACCACACCTCGGCTAGATCGGGCAACTCCGGGCCGCACCTGTCAATCAGCTTGATGGCGATCCGGTGCCGGGCCAGGCGGGCGTACAGGTCGGTGACGATGCCGACGAACTCCGCCCGGAGGTCCGCCGGCGGCGCGTCGGCGGGGAGGGGATCGGTCAGCGCCCGGGCCAGCCTCAGGTCTGCGACCTCGCGGATCAGGCGGTCGGACACCAGCGCCGCGACCTCCCCATCCGCCGGCGCCGGTACCGGGAGATCGGCCGGCACTGGTAGCGGTTCATGCCCGTCCGCGAAGCGCACCGCGGCCGCGAACAGGGCCGCCTTGCCCTGCGCGTAGCCATACAACGTGCCCTTGGCCAGCCCAAGTTCGTCAGCCACATCCTGCACCTGAGCACGCTGATAGCCATGCGTGATGAACACCCGCGCCGCCGCAGCAACCACCGCCGCGAACCGGTCTGAAGGAATCGTCCGAACCATGAACCGACTATAACTGACCGACTCAGTCAGTCAATAGTGTTGGTGGTCAATAGCCCTGGTGGCTCCAGTCCGGTCTGAGCAGGGGTGATGGTCGTGGCGGTCACGCGGCTGAAGTCGGGCATGCCGAGGTGGATGGTCGGGAAGCGTTGTTCCAGCCGTTTCATTTCCTGGAGCTTGTCCTCGGCTCCGGCCAGGCTGATCTTCAGTCCGTCGACTTCGCCGAGCCATCCCTCGCGTTCGGCTTCCGCGATGCGTGAGATCAAGTTGTCTCTGATCTCGGTCATGCGGGGGCGTTGGGCTGGGTCGGGACGGAGCATCGAGCAACGGACGCAGGCGTGTTCATGGATGCAGGGAGTTCCGAAGGCACGCGCGCACGATCCCGTGGAGACCTTCCGCTTCTCGAAGTGGCCGAGGAACTCGTCCCATTCCTCGGGAGTGGGGGTGCGGTATTCGGCACCTGGCCGGGTCGATCGTCGTCGGGCGAGGAAGCCGCGGAAGTTGCTGATCGCTTCCTGCGGGTAGACAGCCCTGTAGCCCATCGTCGTGTTGATGTCCTGGTGACCGCAGATGACCTGGGCAATGTGGGGCGGGAGACCGTTCATGACCAAGTCTGTGACGAACATCCGCCGGAAGTCGTGCGGGGTGAAGGTGACAGCCTCGCCTCCAGAGGAGGCTGCGAATCCGGCTTCCTCCGCGACCTTCTTGATCAGGTCTCGGGCACAGGCTGAGCTGATCACCCGGCGTTCGGAGGCGTACTGCCGCTGGAACAGGAACGGCATTGGCGCGGACCAGGTCTTCTCGTGGATATCCCTGGCGCTGACGAGCGGCACCGCCGCGCCGTCGGTGCGGATGCGGCGAATGACGGTGGCAAGTACCTCACCGAGTTCTGGAGAGACCAGGATTAGCCGCTCGGTGTCGGTCTTCGACGGAACGATCTGCAGCAGCGGGACGATCTCGCCGGTCGTGGGCAGCGTGTATTGCACGAAGGCGTGATGGGTGAGTTCGAGCGTTTCCTCGATCCTGGCCCCGCTGTGTCGCAGGACCTCGACCAGCGCCCAGGCCCAGAACGCCCTGTCTTCGCGTGTACTCAGGTCGTGGCGCCGGCCGGTGTCGTCAGTGGCGTAGACCTTGGACGTGTGGTTGTAAGGCATCTGCGGACGTGTCCAGGGCTCGCCGTGGCAGGTGAACGGCTGACCCGGTGCTGTGGTCCGGGCGGCCTGCAGGAGTTGCTCGCAGCGCCGGCGGTACTGGTTCAGCGCGTCGACCAGGGAGGGCAGCGCTGGCAGTTGGTCGCGGGTGCGTTGGTCCATCCGGGATTTGCGGTGCAGCTTCGCTTTGCGGACAGCACATTCGTTCGCCTTGACGGGACAGGGCGCCACCCAGTGAGCCCATCGTTCCGGTTCCTCGGCTGCCCATTGAGCGATGTCAAGGTAGAAGGCTCGGACCTGCAGCAGCACGCCCGGATAATTCTTCCGCTCGCCCTTCGAGGTGCCGTCCTTGGACCGCAGGACCTTCACCCGTTGTTTCCAGGAGATTGCGACTTCGGGCAGCAGGCGCAGGGACTCGATGCCGGGGTTGTGAAGCTCCAGATCTTTCCAGAAAAGCTTCACCAGATCGTGGCTGGTCCGGTCCAAGGTGACGTAGTCGACCGAGGGCTGGCGTTCCTTGAGGTAGGCGACCAGGAGGTCGCGCACCGACCGGCAGGCGACCTCGTAGCGGTCGACCATATCTTCGACGCTGGCCTGTCCGCGGCTGATCAGCGGTCGGATGTTGGGCGGGAGCCCGTCGGGCAGGACACCTGCACCGAGCAGTAGTTGATAGGTGAGGTTGAGGTGCCTCACCCGCAGTCGGTTCCTTGCCCTCGCTGCCTCGTTCAGCTCTAGCAGGTCGCCCAAGGTGACGTCCATGACACCGCCGCCCTTGTGAATCACGATCCAGGCAACCCGATTCAGCGCCTCCTGCAGGCGCTTGTCGTGAACGCCTTCAAGACTACTGGCCACCTCGTGCAGACGCCTGAACCCGGCAGGGTCGATGACAGCCTTGACTCGCTTGAGCAGCTTCGTGGGCCCTCGCTGCCCGAGCAACCAGCGGTAGGTCGGCCGCACCACTTCGCTGTAGATCAAGGCGTTGACACCACTCAGGAGCGCGAAGTGGTCATTGGCCGAAACTGCCGCGTCGGGTTTCAGCCACCGCTCGACGAGCTTGATCCATTCCCAACCCGCCGCATCGGCGCCACTGACCAACCATCGGCTTTGCCACGACTCCCCAGGAAAGGTCTCCAGCCAGCTCAGCACCCACCTGAGACCGCGACGGCGCACGTATTCAGTCTCGTAGACAGCCGAGCGATAGCGGGAGTGCAGCAGCAACTCCATCACCTGCTCGCGCGAGAAATACGTCTGTGGCCACGAATCGACGGGCCGCCGCGGGGGATAGCGCCGAAGGAGATCGTCCACCGGATGCTCGGTGATGATCGTGGCCGCTTCGATCGGCGGATCCGTGAGCACACGCCGCACGGGGCTACCCAACCTCGCGGTCACATCGGCTTCCCGAAAAGCACGTCGAGGTCATCCGGCCGGTAGCCGGAGGCCACCGGAGCAACCGGCACCTGGGCGCGACGCCCGGCCTGACGCGCGTGGTGGGCGAGCATGCTGCCGATCACCTCGTCCTGATGCGGGGCAAGGTAGATCTGGGTCGTCGTCAGATGCGCGTGTCCGAGGACCCACTGCACGTCGGTGAGCGGCACCTCCGGATCACGTGCCATCCGATAGGCCGCAGTATGCCGAAGATCATGCAGCGTCCAATTCGACCCAAGCCCCGCATTCGCACGCTCGAACATCCGGTGCGCGGCAGGGTAGGTCAACGGACGCAGCGGCCGGCGAAGCGTCCACCACAACGGCTGGCTCCGCCCGGCCGGGACCTTCCCGTGCAATTGCTGTTGGTAGAGCCGCAACCACACGAACGCATCGGACGACGCGGGCAGCAGTTGGACCGCGCGGGAACCCTTGCGCACCACGGAGATCACTTGCTGGCCAGGGTCGGCGTCGCCTCGGCACGTGCCGAGAAGCTCCGAGGCCCGAGCACCGGTGGAAACCCAGAACGCCACAAGCGCCCGGTCCCGGTCACTGGGCAAGGCCGCAAACAGCCGGTCGAAATACTCGTCCGGGACGCTGCGCGGCAGCCGCTTGGGAACCCGAGGTCGGTAGAGCCCAGACCGCTCGTTGCGGCGCGGCTCCATCGAGCTCTGGTGCGCATGCGCACGATGATCTCGGCGCTCTCTCACCAGCGGGAACGGATTCAGGACCGGCCCGCTGCCCACGTCCCGGTGAAAGTCGTAGAACGTCCTCAGCACCGTTTCGCTATGTGCGCGGACCGACGCCGCATACTTCGCTCCCAGCTTCGGCTTGCCCGTGACCTGATTCGGAACACCGGCCGACCCGCGCTGCCCTGCTAACCGGGCGATCGTCGTGTCGACCGCATCGGTGCCGCGGTTGCGCCAATGAACCCGCGACGGCTTGTCCGCGATCTGCATCCACCTGCTGAAGTCCCGGGCCTCAATCCTCGACGCCCGGTCCCATGCAACATCGACCGCCCACAAGAACCGGTACCATCGGAGCAGAGCCATGCCGTACGACCGCAGCGTCGACGGCCGACGCCCAGCCGCCTGCAGATCCACCAAGAACAGCGCAACTCCCGGCTCCACGAGACCGCGCACATCGATCAGTTCGTACGGCTCCCACTCGTTGTCCGTGACCCTCAGGGCACCAGCCAACGGCACGCGCAAAGAAGCAAGATCTCTCGCCAACTCGTCGGGTCCGTCCATGGAGCGCCTAACTGATGGAACCGAGAAAGGTCACTTGACCTGCGGAAACTCCACATCTAGTTCAGTCAACAGGTCCGCTGTTGATTCGCACCCGGTCCTCCAGGTAGGCGAAGAGCCTCGGCTCCGCCTCCCCCGCTTGTACTGCCGCTGCCATCAGCTGGTGAAACAGGCGCTGCTGCTCCGGCTGCCTGTCCGCATGTTGCGCCAGCAGCCAGGCATTCGTAGCCGCCTCCTCACCGATCTCGGACAGCTGTGGCCAGCCCTGCTCGGTCACGACATCGATGAGCCAGCCGCTGTTGTCGGCATCCACTGCGTTGACCACATCCCACAGCTCCGTGCGAGGGTCGTCCGACCAGCCATCTACCGCGCTGCGGGCTTCCTGGTCCAGCGCCGCTCGCCGCTCGAGCTCGGCCTGGAGCTCGCTAGTCTCCATCGGCACGAGGCCCCGCCGCGTCCCACTCGATGAACGCCCCATCCCGCACGCTCACCCGCACCGTCCCACCGGCTCTAAGGACAGTGGACTGGTCCAGCTGCACGACACTCCGTTTCGCGGTGGCGACGCCTCGGACCACCTCGGCAACGAGATCCGGAGAGTCCTTGTGCACGTGGTGTCCCGCGAAATGCGGCACGACGAGATGACCGGACCAGCGCTGTGCGAGCTGCAGCTGGTGGCGGTGCCACCGCTGATCCATCTCGACCAGCGTCAACGGGCGATACTTCTCCGCTTTCTTGACCGGAAGCCAGCGCCAGATCGCCGAGCCGATCACCACCGTTTCGACATGCTCCCGGGGGCCAGGCTCGAAGTTGTCTAGCGTGGCCGGTACGGAAATGCGCCAACCCTCGCCGTCGCGGCCATCGACCAGCACTAGCTGGTCCTCGTCCAATGCGGTGTGAAGGTCGGGGTCACTGGCATCCACCAGGACCAGACCACTGACCTGGTCAGGCCAGAGCCGCGCGAACGCATCCACGATCAGGCCGCCGATCGAATGCCCCACTAGCACCCATGGCCCCGGTACGGCCGCAGCGTTCAGCAGCTCGAACAGCTGCTCAGCACCCCATTGGATCGGCAGAGCAGCACCTTCCGCTGTCGCTCCATCAACAGGTCCGCTGCTCCCGCAGCCAGCCCGGTCATATGCGAACGTCGAAAGCCCCGCGGGAAGGCGCTCGATCACCCCGTCCCATTCCTCCCCAGATCCGCCCAGCCCGGACACGAAGACGATGCACGCTGTATCACCCGGCAGGTACCGGTACGCCAGCTCGATGCCGTTGACGACACAGCTTTCCTGCAGATCGCTCACATACTTCCCCTTCGTAGACTGCCCGTCGAACTCACCGTGCGTAAGCCTGGCACGTTCGGTACCGACCGATCGGGTCACCCGATCAGGAGAATTTCCTTGAGTCGCTGCTTGCCCTCAGGATCGGTGGCAGCGATTGCGAGGGTGTTGCCCTTTGCCTGTTCAACTTCGATGAACTTGAGGATGCTGATCGCCCGCCGGATCGTTTCTGCCAGCGACAGTCCTCGATGTCCGGCGAGCCATCTGAGCATCTTCATCGTGTCCGCCGCGAGGTTGACGGACAGCCGCCCGGCTGCGGCCCCCGCCCGCGGCGCTGCTCTGGTCCACAGTCTTGGGCATTGTTCCGTGCTGACCTTTCGCGGCGTCTAGTGAGCCTGATGTCTGATGCGGCGTGGAAGCGGAAGAGCAGCTCGGTCGCCCGCGAGCTAGTGAAGGCTCCTGCTAGGTCTTGCGGCAGACGATGGCTCGTGTGTGCTCGGTCAGCCAGTTCGACGGCAGGCTCTCACTCGGTGTCGCGGACCAGTGTGTGCAGGACACGATGCCGGGTGGCACCAGCTTGTAGCCGGAGACCATGTGCGCAATCTCGTCGGGATGCCGAAAGGCGGTGTATCCGAAGGCCTCAGTGAGCAGAGCCGCCAACTGGGAAGCGGTTCGCTGGGCCACCTGCCCGGCAGGTCGTTCCCAGCACGACACGACCAGGTAGGATCCGGCGCCGAGCACGTCGAGATAGGACTTCATCACTTCGCCGGCGTCAGGTCGGTGCTGAAGTGTCCCAACTTGGAGGAGCGCGATCGGACGAGACCAGTCGAGCACATGTTTCGTTAGGTCTCGCAAATCGCCGGCATCAAACGGATCGGCGGCCACCACCTCGACCAGGTCGTTCGTGGCCAACAAAGCACGAGCATGGGCCAGGACGATCTGGTCGTCGTTGACGTACACCACTTGGGCCTTGGGGTTCATCTCTTGTACGGCTCGGTGGGCCGAAACTACGACCTGCGTACCTGGGTTGCAGTCGATGAACTGGTCGATGCCTTGTCCTACGAGGTAGCGGGCGGCGGCGAGCTTGAACCTATCGCTCACACCTGGCACATCGGCGATGTCAGGGGCGACGACAAGAGCCTGTCCTGCCAGGTACCGGTCGGCTTCGAGGCCATCCTTGC
Source organism: Kribbella aluminosa (assembly GCF_017876295.1). Lineage (NCBI taxonomy): Bacteria > Bacillati > Actinomycetota > Actinomycetes > Propionibacteriales > Kribbellaceae > Kribbella > Kribbella aluminosa. Next base: position 14,730 of record NZ_JAGINT010000002.1, read on the forward strand.
CATTTCCGACCGAGTTCCAGAACCGCGCGAGACTCGACGTCGTACCGAAGCCCGGGCTGTTCAGGATCCACGGATCGTGGCCGTCAGGCATGAGGTAGATGGATCCTCTCGAACGAATGATCGAGCCGGGGCGCGAATTGGAGCGCTGGGGGAAATTGGCGAAGTGAGCGAGACCTTGACGCCATGACGGGGCTGGACGGCTGCAGGAGGAAGTCCTCAGCCCCGCAGAGCTAGTCAGGGTGCCGATGAGGGGCTGAGGACTTCCGAGGGACGGGACCGACGCCGGACGCTGCCCTGGGGAGCAGCCTCCGGCCCGAAGACAGCTACTGGGCAAATGAGGTGACGACAATTCCGCCCAGCAACCGTGCGCCGGTCCCGCCCGATCAGGGAGGAGACTTCACGACCAGCACCCGCGCCGTGGTTTCCTGCTCGAGCTGCTGACGGCGGGTCAAGCCGGAGGGGGTCCTGGCCGCCAACACGTCCTCGCTCAAAACAACTACGGCATTCACCTGGTCGAGCTTGGAACGGGCGAGCATCGCAGCGAACGCGGCAGGGGCCGGGGAAGCTTCCTCGACAAAGATCACCTCAAGCCGGAATCCCTCGCGCTTGGCGAAGGAGATCAACTGAGACCGCGACCGCTCCACCTCAGCGGCTGTCGTGAGGAAGTCCTTGACCAGGTACCCGAATAGGAGATGCTCGGCCGGATCTGGCATGGGCTCCCCTCGGATCTGGTCTCGCCGGAGCCACCGAGCGGGGAGCCAGAAATACAGTTGTGGGCACCCACCCCCGTGGCATAGCGCGTCATGCGCGCTACGTGACAACGGTGACAGTGAGCCACCGGTCGAGGGAAGAGAGGCGAGCTGGGAGACTAACTGGGTGACGAGCTGGGAGAGTTGAGCCAGCTCGGATTGCCGAGTGCCCAGTCCCCGCTCTTTACTGTTAGCACAAGCGGCGAGTGAAAGGCAGCCATGGCTGGTGGGAGTGAACCCAACCAGAAGCTGATAGCTGCCCGTCGACGACTGGGCATCACCCAGGCGGAACTCGCTGATCGGCTGCTGTCCCGGCTGGGTGAAGATGCTCGCCTCGACGCAAATTACCTGTCGAAGCTTGAGCGAGGAAGACACACTTGGCCCAAGCCCCCATACCGCAAGGCGCTGCGGGAAGAGTTTGGAGTCGGCACCGACGCGGAACTGGGCTTCTACTGCAGTCGCTCCGTCCCTGAGGAGGATTCCGCCGACGTGGATCGCCGCACTTTCTTCTCCCTCACACCCGCTGTCGCCACGCTGTCCATCAGCGGCCCGGTAGCTGACTTCCTGGCCCAGGCCGAACCGGCCGCTCGGGCGCCGAGGTCTGTTGGCCGCGCCGATGTCGACCTGATCGCTCAGAGCACCCAGACCTTCACCAGCTGGGACCACCGCGTCGGCGGCGAACTGTCAGTCCAAGCCGTCGCCGGACAGCTTCGCTGGGCAGCCGGCCTGCTGGAAGCAAAAAACATTCAGCCACAAGTCCGCGACGACCTCCACAGTGCAGTCGGCCACCTTGCCCAGGTCGCCGCCTGGATGTCGGTCGACGTCGGCGCCCACGACTCGGCCGAACGGTACTTCCGGTTCGGCCTGCACTGCGCCGAGCAGGCCCGCAACACCAGTCTCCGCGCGGTTGTCCTGGCTGACATGTCTCGCCAGATCTTCCACCTAGGCCGACCACAAGATGCCCTCAGCCTGGCGGAGCTCGCACAAGTCCGTGCCGACCAGCTACCTGCGCCCGAGCGTGCGATGCTCGGCGTCGTTCGGGCCCGCGCGCTGGCCCAGCTCGGCCGAGGAGCCGATACCCGCGCAGCGATCACCCAGGCCGAGGACGACTTCGGGCGGCGCGACTCCACCCCCGTGCCGCCATGGATGGAGTTCTTCGACGGCGCCGAGCTCGCAGGCGATGCCGGACACGCCCTGTTCGACCTGACCGCTGCCGGCGCCAACCCACAGCCGGCACTGGACCAGCTCGGCTACGCCAGCAGCCAGCACACCGACGACTACGCCCGATCCCGGGCATTCTGCCAGCTGAAGATCGCCACCTTGTGGATGCGAACCGACCCCAGCGTGGCCGTCGCCCACGCCCGAACAGCAGTCACCGCGGCCGAGTCATTGCGGTCGGGACGGATCCGCAGCTACCTGCGAGAGCTTCACGGCGCAACCACTCCGCACACGAAGAACAGTGACGTCGCCGAACTGCGGCGCGGTATTAGCCGACTGACTCAGCTGTCCGCCTGATGCCGCCGGACTCCAAAGCCCGGACCGAACACGCCCGGGTCGACAAGGCCTGCCGTACTGCGGGCATTGATGCCGGGGAGGTCGAGTTACTCAGCCTCGGCGACAGCGGCACCTTCCGGGTCGGTCACGAACTTGTCGCCCGCGTGACGCGCTCGGCCGCCCAGCAGGCCACCGCGCACCGTGAAGTCGCGATCGCCAGATGGCTGGAGCGCGCAGGGTTGCCCGCCGTCACCGCAGCGGCAGATCCTGTCGACGACGGGGATTACACCGTGACGTTCTGGCACCACCTCCCTGACCTGCGATCGGCGACCGCGGCCGAGATCGCCACCTACCTCCTCCGCCTCCACGCCCTGACGCCACCAGACGACCTCGCCCTGCAGGGCGTGCAGCCCTTTGTGAGCATCTCCGACCGCGTCGACGCCGCAGACATCCCAGAAGGCGACAAGCTGTTTCTGCGCCGGCGGCTGTCCGAACTGACCGACCGATGGAACGACGTGGTCTTCGAACTGCCGGCCACGACCATCCACGGCGACCCGCATCCCGACAACGTGCTCGCCACCCCGGACGGCACCGTACTCATTCTCGACCTCGAGCGATTCTCGTACGGACCACCCGAATGGGACCTCACGCTGATGGCCAGCGAGTACGACTCCTTTCGCTGGATCACCACCGATGACTACCGGGACTACGCCGGCACCTACGGGTACGACGTACTCAAGGCCCCTGCCTACGAAACACTTCGCGACATCCGCGAACTGCGCATGACCACCTGGCTCGCGAACAAGGCCGACCAGCACGCCGAGACCAGAGCCGAGGCGCTTCACCGAATCGCGTGTCTGCGCGGTGATCACGGCCCCAGACCATGGACCTGGGACGGCGGATGAGCAGAGCTCTGGTCAGCTCACCGCGGATCAGCCGAACACGATCTCGCGGAACTGATCACGGATCCCCATCAGCGGCTCGCGATCCCGCGTATAGAACAGCTTGTTGGTCAGGAGGGTGGCCCACTTGCCGAGCCTCGGCGAGATCCACATCGCTGTCCCAGTAAACCCGTAGTGCACCCAAACATCCTCATCGAGGGCAGCCCCGGGTGCTGGCTGCCAAAAGAACCCCCGAGAGGCATCGAGATCCCCGGTCTGAATCGAGAGGGACTGGGTCACCCACTCCCGGCCGAAACCATTGTTGGCTGGCGCATCACTGCTCAGCATGTATTGCAGGAATCTGCCGAGATCATCGGCGACTGAGAAGACGCCGGCGATTCCGCACACGCCGAGGAGGCGCGCGGAGTAGTCGTGAGGCGTGGCCTTGATCCGCACGCCGGCCTCGGTGTCAAACTCCGTCGGGGCGCAGCGCACCGCGACGTCGACCGGGAGAGGCCCGAACTGTATGGAAGCCATCCCAAGCGGCCCCCAGAGCCGCTCCGTCACGAAGCGGTCCAGCGGCTGACCCGACAAGTACTCGACCAGGTACCCAAGAATCAGCGCAGCCCGGTCCGTGTACTCGACCGCTTCGCCTGGCGGCCGCTGCAGTGCCTCAGCCAGTACGCCCGCCCTGACCACCGCGGGATCGGTACCGTACAGACTTTTCAGGTTGGCTCGCAGCGGGAGCCCTGCCGTGTGGGTCAGGAGCTGGTGGGCGGTCACCTGTCCCAGCGGGTGTCCTTCGACCTCGGGCCAGAATGGGGCGAGGCGCTGGTCGAGCCGCAGGTCTCCCGCGGTGACCAGGGCACCGATCGATGCCCACACTGCGAGAACCTTGGTCAGGCTGGCGACATCGAAAACCGTGTCTGGCCGCATCGGCTGATCAGGCTGATCCGGATCCAGTACGCCGACCACTCCCCCGCCGATTGTGTTATTCACGTCACCGACGCTCCAGACCGCGCCTGGAAAGGCACGGTTGCTATGGCCAGCCTCGAGAAGGTCCTCGACGCGGTCAGTGCTGAACATGGCGACGTCCCTTTCTGCCGATGGGTCGTCACTCATCGCCCCTGTGATGCAGCCGGGATGAACAGGATCACGGTCACGAGAGGGGTTGCGGTCTTCGACCCCGATGGTCGGGGTTCTCGGCTAGACGCTCACTTGCAGTTGGCACTGGGCTGCCTGCGTGCGGTTAGCCCGTGACGATTTGCTCGGCGAGGAGGGTGATGTCTCCGGCGCCGACGAGCACGATGGCGTCACCGGATTCTGTGTGGGTGGCCAGATCGGTGGCCAGTGCGCTGCGATCGGTGGCGTAGTGGAATCCCGAGCCAGGCAGGGCCGTGGCGATGTCGAGGCTGGACACGTGGTCCCAGGCTGCGGGATCTTCTCGTGCCGGATAGATGGGTTCGAGGTAGGTCACGTCGGCGAGGGTGAGTGACTGGGCGAACTCGGTGGTGAACTGCTGGGTGCGGGAGAAGAGGTGTGGCTGGAAGACGGCGATGACGCGACCGGTGGTGACGGAGCGGGCGGCTTGCAGGACCGCTGCCACCTCGGTCGGGTGGTGTGCATAGTCGTCGAACACCTTGGCGCCGTTTGTAGTGTGACCGCGCAGCTCGAATCGCCGTGCAAGGCCGGGGAAGGTTGCGAGCGCCTCTCGGATCGCCTCGGGGCTGCAGCCGAGTTCGCGGGCTACGCGGACGACGAGGGCAGCGTTCTCGGCGTTGTGCCAGCCCGGAAGGCTGAGGTCGTAGGTTTCATCGTCAAGGACGAACGCGGTGGGGTTGGCGGTCCTGGCTGGGACCGCGGTGACCAGTTCGGGCAGTCGTTCGCCGAGTTCGTCGGCGGCCTGCTGGGATCCGACGGTGAGATCGGCGCCCTTGGCGAATCGGGCAAGGACGTCGGCGACGTCGTCCTTGCTTTCGTAGCCGCCTGCGTCACCGACGTGATCCAGATCGACGTTGGTGATGAGTGCGATGTTGACTGCGTAGTCCAGCAGGCTGCGGTCGGACTCATCTGCCTCGATAACCAACAGCCGACCGGCGCCGGCGCGGGCGTGAAGGGCCGGTTTCCGCAGCAGACCACCGACGATGTAGGTGGGCTGAAGACCCGCCTGGTCCAACACGTAAGCCAGCAGCGCGGCAGTGGTTGTCTTCCCGTGCGCTCCGGCGACAGCAATGGTGCGGTTCATCCGGGTCAGCTGTGCCAGGAGCGCGGAGCGGTGGAGCTCGGTCAGTCCACGCTCATTGGCAGCGGCGCGCTCTACGTTGTCGGAGCGGATGGCGCTGGAGTAGACGATCTCGCCAGCTGCGGGGAGGTTGCCCGTGTCGTGGCCGAGGTGGAGTTCGATCAGCCCGGTGTCATGAAGGGAGTCGAAGAAGATTGACCGCTTCGTGTCCGATCCAGAGACGGTCGCTCCGAGCTGGGCGGCGACGAGCGCGAGACCGCTCATGCCACAGCCGCCGATCCCGACGAAATGGACCCGGCGACCGGTCCAGAGCTTGGACTCGTCGAACTGCTCACCAACTGCGGACACAAGACTCCTTCGTTGTGTGCTCAACTGGACTGCTCATAGTCGCTATGGTTCGTACCGCGGAACCACGTGAATGTGAGCGTGGCCGACGGTCTGGCCGGCGACATCCCCGATGTTGATCCTGACTGTCCATCCGTCCGGCTGAAATTCGCCTTGCAGATAGGACCGGGCGGAGTCTACCAACGTCCACATCTCAGCTTTGACATCTGCAGGGATCTCGAAGTAGTCGGCGGTGTGTTCGAGCGGGACGACCAGCAGGTGGCCCCGGCTTCTGGGATAGGCGTCGGCGATCACCGCTGCGGAGCCTGAACGTGGCAGGTCGGTTGGTTCGGTCAGCCTCGAGCAGAACGGGCACTGGCAGGTCATCTGGAACCTGCGTGATGCTGTGGAGGGCACTGCCTGGAGGCGGTGGTCTGCAGGCGACGGTGGATCTGCACAAAGACGTGGTGGCTGGAGTCGTACCCGGCGGTGACGTATACCTGTGGCGCAGCAGAGCTCAGGGCTGGCGCGACGATCTCGTCGGGATTGCTCACTGCTTGTGCGGAGCCGCCTTGTGCGTGGATCAAGTCGACGAGGTCAACCGCGGCCGCGGGATGCTCCGCGCCGCCGCAGAGGGTCGAGGCGCCGGCTACCGGCAAGATGTAGACGAAGTCTGCTTGCGCGGCGGCGGTCGCCCAGGACTGGAGGTCGCGCCGGTTACGTCGGCCCCACGGCGAGATCACCGCGGTAATGAGTTGTCGGGGATGACGCTGGCGTAGCGCCTCGAGGAGGCTTTCCAGCTGGACCGGCAGGCGGGCGTTGTCGTCGTACACCGATAGTCCGGGCTCGGAGTGGACTCTGGTCATGCGCCGCTGCGGCAGCCTGGCGGTGGCAAGGCCGGCCCGGATGTCGCTGTCGCTCATCCCGGCGCAGCGGGCCGCGACCACCGCCATCGCGGCCGCAGTCGCAGCATGGTTGCCGGCCAGTGGCACTTCGAAGACATCTCGGCCGGTCGTCGCACCGGTGTGGGACAGAGCGAATCGTGTGACCTCCGGGGTCGCGTTCTCGACGCTGAACTGCCAGTAGGCCTCCCCTGGCGAACCGATGACCTGCGTGGAGACCCCTGACCCGTGGTGTTTCAAGAACGCAGTGCCCAGTGTGTACTTGGCCAGCTCCGCCGCGGCGCTGGCACTGATGACGATGTGATCGAGGCTCTCGACCACTTCCGTCAGGAAGACTCTCAGCGAGACGGCGAACCCTTCGGTGCCGGGCCCGAAATGGTCTTCGTGGTTCGGGGCGATATTGAGGATCATTGCGATCTTCGGCGAAAGCGCCAGGTAGGCGTCTTGGTACTCGCAGGCTTCGGTGATGGCCCAGGGTCCCGTGCCGAGCCGAGCGCCGCACAGTGTGTCGTCGACGTCGGCACCGATATAGCAGGACGGCGTGGTGGGGGCGAACACCGCAGTGGTGATGGCGGCCGCACTGGATTTTCCGACCGATCCGATCACGGCGACTTGGTCTTTGCCGAAGCGTTCGAAGACGTGCTGCACGAACTCTAGCCGTTGCAGCCGGATGGGTTGTCTGCCTGGGGCGGTCGGTCCGGGGGCAGTGCCAGCCGGTCTGGGGAGTTCGACGGTGGTGGAGGCCACGACGGCGTCGGCCTGGTCGGGGATCTGGTTGCTACCGGCCACTATCGTGGCGCCGTGGGCGCGCAGGAGTTCGGTTCGGTGGTTGTCCACGAGGTCGTCCCCGGTCACCTCGTACCCGGATTGGAGGGCGAGCGATGCGGCCGGGGCGATACCTTTGCCTGCTACGCCACTGAAGTGGACCTTGGCGCGGGAGGTCAGCCGAGTCGGCACAGTGAGGTCAGCTCCCCGGTGGCGTGCAGGCGGGTGTAGGTGTCGAGGTCGCTGGTGGTGTCGACCTCAAGCCAGCCTCCGTGAACTGGGACCCCTGCGATGTGCCCGCCAGCGGTGAGCCATCTGTTCAGCCAGGTGGTCATATCCCACAGACCGGGCGAAGGCGCTACGTCGAGGGGTTCGGCACGTAGGGCATCGCGGTAGAGGTTGAAGAACTGCTCTTGTGCGGATCGGTCGATCCTGATGAGGCCCATGAACTGGCCCTGGATGTCGTCGACCGTGGCCGCGGGTTGGCCGATTTCGGTGATTCGCCAGTCTGGGGTCCGGCGCAGTGATTCGGCATCGGCCAGAACGTTGTCCATGCGGTGTTGCCACAGCCGTTGCCAGTCAGTGTTGACCGCGATGGCGATCCCGTCGTGGTCGTGGGAGATGAGCGCCTGCAGGACCCTCGGTTCGAACACGATGTCGCTGTAGGCGACGATGACAGGGCCGGTGAGATGCGGTACGGCCTGCAGGAGGCTGTAGGCGATCCCAGTGGTCTGCCACCAGTCGTTGTGGACAACGTTCAGGTCCTGTGTGGGCAGCCGGTCCGCGCGGTAGCCCGTCACAACGGTCACTCGGTCGATGCCATGGGCACGTAACTGGGTGACGGTCCGGTCGAACAGGGTCCGGCCGCCGAGCTCGACCATCGATTTCGGGAGGTCCTCGGTGGTCGCACCAAGGCGGGAACCGCGTCCCGCGGCCAGGATGATCGCTTCCATCACTGTCCTCCAGCGAGGTGTTGAAGGACCCGGTCGGCGTAGCCGCCGGCAGGTTCTCGTTCGGGGTGCCACATCAGTCCCCACTGCCTTTCGGTTGGGTGAGTGAAGGCCTCGACGGTTCCGTCGTCGGCCTCGGCCAGGACCTTGATCCCGGCCGGAAGTGAACGTTTGGTAATGACCCAGTCGTGGTGGGAGGTGACCTCGAACCTCGCTGGCCAGGTCCAGGGCATCGGTGCGGCGACCGGCATCGTGCGGACGCTGTGCTGGGTGCCGGCGTGACCAGAACGACGGACGAGGTGCGCCCCGAGTCGGGCGGCGAGTAGTTGCGCTCCGCGGCACACCCCCAGTACTGGGATCTGCTGGGCCGCGGCGAGTTCGATCGCGACGAGTTCGGCTTCGTCACGGTGCGGGTATGTGTCGGATGCGTCAGGCAGGGTCGCCAGGTTGTTCCCGCCGGACAGGATCAGCATCCGGATCGGCACCAGCTGGAGGAGGTGCCGGATTGTCGGTGGATGGTTCGGTAGCGGCAGGACGGCCAGTTGCTGCTCGGCCAGTCGCTGGATCCAGCGTTGGTCGAGGTAGTCGCCGGTCTCGCCGCGGTGCGGCACGGTGGTCACCCGTTGGGTGATCGCGACGTAGCGTGGGTTCACGACACGATGTCGATCGTCTGGGAGGCACAGTTGAGGTGCACCGACCGGGCTCGGGTGAGCTGGTCGTAGATGGTCTGTCCGACGCCCATCGCGGCGGGGACGCCAGCCTCGGCGCAGCGAACTGCCAGGTGGGAGTTCGCGCCTCCGTACAGGGTGATGATGCCTCGGACCCGGCGAGAGAACAGCCACTCGAACCCGGGGTCTGCGCTGGTCAGAACCACGATGCCGTCCAGGTCGTCGTCCGGTTGCGGTGCGACTTTGACCAGGCCCGCCGCGGACCCTGTTCCGACGTAGGTGGGCTGTCCGTGGCCGGTGGCGAAGCAGCGGACGTCCAGCGGGTCGGCCATCGTGGCGGGAAGATGGAGCCGCTGGGTGACGGCGTACCGCTCTCGGCGCACCTCCACCCGGTCGCGCAGCTGAGCCGCGGACAGTGACCCGGCCCTCAGGCCACGCACGTCCCTGAGGCGCCAGAACGCGACATCGTCGGGCGTGTGTCCGAGGCTCTCCCCCACCGTTTGCAGGCAGGTCAGGATGTCGCTGATCCAGGCCGACAGTTCGAACTTGCCCAGCTCTCGCGCGGTGATCGCCGACCGGATGAATCCAGTCAAGGCAGTGGCATCGAGGTTCAGTCCGATCCGGGTGAGTGCCGATGTGACGGTCTGCGGATCGGCGGTGAATAGTGGGCTGCTCGGCTGTCCAAGGTCCAGTGCCGTTGCCGCAAGCGGACTCGCGCTGGTCACGAAGGGCCGCAGGTACAGCTCGGGGGCATCCCCGTAGCGCGGCACCGCCGGATCGTAGGTCCCAGGGCGCAGATGCCCGTACGTCTGGACGAAGGTCTCCCAGTCCAGCGTGCCGTCGGCGACCGCAGCGCCGTCGGCACGTAGCTGGGCACTGACCGTGCTGAGCGACTGCATGAACTGTTCGACCGAGGTCGTCGACGCCAGGCCGGCTGTCACCGCGGTTCGGGTGAGCGCCGTCGCAAGGAATGCCGCCCGTGCGGTGTGCGCGAACGGCACCGCGATCGAGGTCTGGATCTCGCGCAGCAGATAGTCGGCCCTGTGTAAGGGGTTGACGAAGCGGTTTCTGCAGGCGATCCGGTGCAGAGCGGCCAGCCCAACCTGCCGCGCGTCTCGGTCGACCCTGCCTAGTCCCGCAGCGGTGATGGCGGTCAGGGCCGCACGCAACTCGGCGCGGTGGGTCTGCAGCAGGCCCGCGGCGGCGGTCAGAGTGTCCAGACGCTCGTCGAGGTCGAAGGTGGTGGCAGTGGTCGCGACGTCGAACTCGATGCGGTCGTGCAGGTGTGGCTCAGCGGCAAGTTGCTCGAGCTGGATTCCGACGATGCGACGCGCGGCCGCAAACGGCAACCGGGCAGGGATGAAGGACAGCAGACTCGCCCGGACATCGATGTATGGCTGGCCAGCGAAGTCGTGGAGGAGCTCGATCCCGCACAGATCGCGGTAGCCGTACTGGGCACGCTGGATCGCCCAGGTGCGGTTGGTGATCACTTCCCGATACAGCGACATCGCGAGCGGGCGGGGTCGCTGGCCGATCATCTCGGCAGGATTCCAGTCGGCCATGTTGCTGAACCACGGCGCCAGGCCCAGCAGTGCCGGCTGTCCATTGCGCCGCTCGGCCTCCAGCCGGTAGGCGCACGTGTCGACTGCTCTGCGAACCGCTCGATCAGCATCTGGGGGCGGCGGCTGGCGCAGGACGAGCGGCCGGACCTGCAGGAGGTGGGTACGGCGGTCAGTATCGAGAAGAAGCTCGAGGTCGAGCTGGTCGCTGCCGGTGGCATTCTCCACCGCTTCGACGGTGCGCATGAGCTGCCGAACCAGCGGCGGACCGATCGTCTCGGGTCGTCCGTGCGCCAGGTACCAGGTCTCGGCCGGGCCACGGCCTGAGGTGATCGCGTCGCTTGTTCCGGAGACCTCGTCGACAGCAAGCACGTAGTAAGGCGCGCCGGTCGCGGCGACTCGAGTGGTGACGACTGCCGCGGCCGATACCGCGGCGATGTATCGCTGGACGAACACGTAGCTGTCGTCGCGGTCGTCGCCGTAGGAACTGAACACCTGGTCGATCGCCGCCTGCAGGACGTCGGGAGCGGCCTGCTCCGGTATCGCGAAGCTGTCGTACTTGCCGGCCGCCGATGAGGTCTCTGTGTCCTCGCCGGTCGCCGAGCTACGTACGATTAACGCGCTGCCCTGATACTCAGCGGCGAGGAAGCCGACTACGATCGGGCCTCTGGTACGCCAGTTCCCACGGGAAATGATGTGGCCGCGATCAATGGTGGCCGACGCGATCAACGGAGCAAGGCGGCGCAGTGTTAACGCCTTGGTGGACAGCAAGTCACCCGTCTTCGCCGTTGAAATCACAAGGCCCCCCCAGTAATTGGCCGGCTGCGAGCAGCGTGGCTCCTCTGCCAACTACCCTGCCCTGCGCGGCCTGCCGCGGCGGGCTTGAGCAGGTCGGTCAGTGTCCGGACTGTGTCGTCGCCATAGTCGGCGAGGTAGCTGAGTAACCGGGCGCAGACGATCGCCTTTTGGAGGGCAGGACTCGGCTCGTGGATTGCTGGAAGGTCGTCTGTGAGGGCGAAGTCCTCGGCGAGGTCTTCAAGCTCGTACGACGTACGGCCAGGGAGCAACGTCTGGGCCAGCGCGCGGGTGTCGATGATCTGCCGTGGCCGGAAGGCCGGCAGCTCGCGTGCCAGAAACTCCAGGTCGGCGTTGGCACTGTGGCTGACCGTCACCATCCCGTTGAGAGCCCCGCACAGCTCAGGGGCGATCTGCGCGGTCGTCGGAGCGGTCGCGAGGTCGGTGCCCAACAGGTGAAGGAAGCTGGTTGTCGATGCCGGCAAAGGCCACATGGGCCTGACGAGCCAAGTCTCGACGACGCCAATTGCTCCGCTTTCAAGGGGAGCAATCGCGATCTCGACCAGGTCAGCATGCTGATGGCCGTTGCCTTCGACATGGACAACGGCGTAGTCGAACGCATCCCACGGGGTCCGTGGCTGAGCCATTCGGGCACTCTCCTGAACGATAGGGAGACGATTGGGACGACGCCGGGAGCTGCACTCCCAGCGATTGGAACGGTGGACGGTCGCAGGGCGGATCCAGTACGACCGCCCACCGGACTTGCAAGGTGCCCCTCAGGCAAGGCGCCAGAGGCTGAGGACACCAGCTGGAGACGGGGCCGGGCACCGGGCCTGAGGAGGTCGCCCGGTGGAGGAGTCGTCCGGCCCCGTCAGATCAAGGTGGTGAAGCTGGGATCAGCACCCGTGCGCGGGTGTAGTGCTCCAGGTGGTCTTTCATCGACTGCGGCCCCAGCGAGGTCAGATGCGTCAGGCTCGGCACAACAACAGCTGTTGCCTCGTAACGATTGACCGACTCCACGAGCGCTTGAAAGGCCGCGGGAGTGGTCTCTACGCGCTCGACATAGATCGTGTTGAGAGCGAACCCCTCAACATCAGCAAATGCTTCAAGCTGCTGCTTTGCGGCATCGAGCTCGGCATCAGTCATCAGCAAATGCATGGGGATATAGCCGAGCAACAACGGCTTCGTGGTGTCGACGTCGCGGCTCATCGGTCCTCGTCCGTCCAGCGCCGGAACTGGTCGTTGAGGCGCTGGAACCACATCGCCAGCCGGACACGCAGCGCCTGGACTGTAGGGAGGCGCCAGCGCGCTGCGATGGCCGTCACGAGCGCGTCACCGGCGGGTCCGCAGGTGCCGCGACGATTGGGTCCGTCGTGACCTTCAAGCACGCGAACCGGCGGCGCATTGCGGCGGCATACCGGTCGGCCAGTGCCTCCTCGGCGGAGTACTGCGCGATCACGTGTTCGCCGAACCACACACGGACGTGGAATCGGGGCAGCGGCTGTGGTGCGCTGATGACGGCGCTCATCAACGGTCCTGGATCTCGCGGACGATGCTTCGCACGATCCACACATAGAGCACAATGGCGATCAGTCCCAGTACATGGAAGCCGGACATCACGGCCTCATCTCCCGGTGTCGGTTGCAGATGGGCCCACGAAGACGGAACCCCTACAGGGGTGGAGATTCCCTTCGCGGTCTTGCTCTTCAACCGTGGCCGAGACCGCGCGCTGTGACTAGCCGCGAGGCGCTGCGGACCTGTTGCGGACCTGAGCGCGGCGCTGCGGACCTGTTGCGGAAGGCCCCGTATTCCTTGACATGACAAGGTCCCTGACACCAAGCCGAGTACCGTTGCCTTTAGCAACAGAAACAGCCCGCCCCGAGCGGGGGCGGGCTGTTAGATGGCTGTGCGGTGTCAGGCGCTGCGGGCCAGGAACTCCCGCGCGGATCGAACCTCGCGATGCGGTTTCAGCTGGGCGCGGAAATCGCTCAGCGCGCTCGCCGGCCGCGCCGAGCCGACGCTGTCGCTCTGGTCGAGAGCTTCCTCAGCGACGGCACAGGCAGAGTCGACATCGCCCAGGCGCAGGTGCGCGTCGGCCGCACGAACTAGGTAGAGAGCGTTGTCGCGGGCATAGCCCTCGGTCGAATACGTACCCTGCCGGGCAGCGGCGAAATGCGTCAGAGCCTGCTGCGGATCCCCCAGCTCAAGAGCAGCTGATGCGGACACCATCTCGATCTCGCCCTCAGAGATCCAATACGACCACGGCGGGTCGTCATCGCTCGGTCCAGCCGCGTAGGCGTCGCGTGCTGCCGACAGTTCGAGTGCGCTCCCCTTGCGGTCCCCGACCTTGGATAGGGCCCGGCCCGCTCTCAGATGGAGCATGGACAAGACACGCGGTGTTGCCCGGCGACGCGCCTGAGTCTGGGCGGTACGGACCAATCCGAGTGCGTCGGTCGGGTTGCCCACGGAGTAGGTCTGGATCGCCATGAAGGCGAGCACGTTCGCGCCTGCCGCGCGATCGCCGGCGGTAGCCGAGGCTCGCAAGGCCGAGATGTAGAACGACTGCGCCGCGGCCTGGCGGCCAGCGTCGAAGTGGAGCCAGCCACAGATCCTCGCTGCCTCGGCCAGGGCCGAGAACAACCGCTGTCCGGTCGCGCTGTCGTACACGGTCTCGTCAGCCAGCTGCGACAACAAGTTGAACTCAGCCACCGCGAGCGACCGAAGTTCGCCTCCGCCAAGGACATCATCCAAGTGCCGAAGGTCGTCCAGGCGCTGCTCGAGCCGAGGAATCAGCAGCGGCGTCAGCCGTTTACGGCCAGCGCCAGCGGCTGCGGTCGGTAAGCCGGTCACGGCCCCGGCCCAGTCAGTGCCAAGAGAGGTCAGCGTCGCACCAGTTGCGATCAGAAATCCACGGCGGTCCATCGGGCCTCCCTGTGCAGAAGCAGCGGTCGAAACCACCGTACCGGCAGGGGTCCATGGAGCACCCAGCACGGCCGCATCAGCATGGAAAGCTTGCTGCACCCAACCCGGCCAGCCGAGTTGCCGGACAGCATCCGCAGGTACGCCGTGCAGATCAGCCATCGCCAACTGGGCCGCCTGATCAGGAGCGTGAATGCCCTTCTCCCACCGGGTCACCTTCTCCCGGCGAATCGCCATCGCCCCGAAGCCGAGCGCCTGGTGGCGCTCGTCGACCATTCGCAGATACTGCGTGGTCGACACGCCGAGCTCTGCACGCAGAACGGCGAGCGGGTGCACGTTCGCCGTCTCACCCATGGATCCGTCCGAGCGGTGCGATCTCGGCAGTAGGTGCGGCCAGAGAGAAGGAGGCTGGCGTTACAGCTGGCGGTCGGGCTACCCCGCTCAGCGCCAGTGGCTCATCATCGGTCAGCGCATGCTGTGCCCGGATCGCTGCGTTGCGTGATCTCCCCATCTTGCGAGGGTAGATCCGGATGACCGACGTGAGGTGGGACGTAGTGTCCTACCTCGATCGCTGCTCAAGCAGGTTCAATCGTGCACATTGAGGCGCTTGGCAAACCCACGCAGGGCCGATCGGCCGTCGCCGTCGAGAAGCTCTGACACGATCCGGCGGGGCAGGCTCTGGTATTTGATCCAGTCCGGGCCGATCCGTTCCGCCGTCAAGAGCGCATCGAGTGCTTTCTGCGGTTCTCCCACCCGCGTGTGCGCCAGCGCCCGGTCTGCCAGGTGGCGGGCTCGCGAGGCCAGCGGTAAGCCGTTGCCGGCGGGCATTGCTCGGGCCGCGACAATCGCTGCGGCGTAGTCCTCGGTGACCACGTTCACGTCGACGGTCTGCATCACGACCTGACTGGGACCAAAGTAAGTCTCGTAGTCGCGTCGGTCTGTGCCAAGCCTTGCCGCGACCTCGCCGGCCGAGAACACCAAGGCGTGAGCTTCCTGGCTTTGCTGAGCACGACCTGCAGCAGTGGCGCCCTGCAGGATCAGGGAGCCGTAGGTCGACAAGTGCGCAGGGCCAACGTCTCCGTGCGGCTCCAGCGATTCCGCGGTCTTGATCGCCAGCGCCAGCGATTCGTCGTAACGGCCCTGTACGAGCAATTGCCATGCCACCGAGCCACGTAGCGTGGCATCGAGCAGTTCGTCGTTGCCCTGCCTCGAGGCCTCCAGTGCATGCCGGATGGCTTGGTATGCCGGATCCGGGTGACCCAGGTGGACCAACGTGCATCCCGCTGCCCAGTAGATCCGTGCCAGTAGCTCGTAGGCCACTGTGCGCTCGTGCGGCGCCGCCGCGTGGGCCGTGGCCCGTAGCTGGGAGATCGCGGTTGGGAGCAGGCTGCCGAGAAGGTCGTACTTGCCGCCCCAGTAGGCACCCCAGGCGTAGTCGACGGTCCGGCGGGCATCAGACACCGCCAGAGTGTCGAACTCGACCAGTGACTCCCCAAGGAGGTCATCCACCGGCGTCAGCGCCCGGCGGATGGCAACGACACCAGAGGTCGGCCCGGCGGCAGCAAGCGCCGCAGGCTCGCTGACCAAGGCGGCAATGTCGACGTCGAGCGCCTGAGCGAGTTTCTGCAGTGTTGCAATGGCTGCTGTCTGCCGGGAGCCCTGTTCAAGCTTGCGGATCACGTCAATGCTGACGCCGGCGGCATCGGCCAACTGCCGTTGGGTGAGCACCTTGCCCCGCAACTCGCGGATCCGCGCCCCGATCGTGCTAGCGGCCATCGCCGAACACCTTCCTCAGCTGGGCCCGTCTCCTCATCACACCGGGCACACCTACGAGAGTAGGCCGTAGGACCGAAACTGGCCGGTCTACCCCTCGTGGCGGGAAACTGAAGGATGCCTCTGGACCGGCGAGGGCCGCTGGAGATTTAACGTCGACCGCGACATCGCCAAGTACGACGACGTAGACACGTTCGAGGAGTACTGGCGAGCGCGCGAGCGTCATTTAGAGGCCTTGCGCGCTTCGGATTCCACGCCGCCACCGTCCTTGGGATCGTTCGTTGTCGGCGGGCCTGTCAGCGTCGCACCGAGCACGCAGGGCGAGACTGGGGCTGCGCCAGAGGTGGCTTCCGAAGGGCCTTTGGTGTTCCTCGGTCTCGTGCTGGCTCCCCTGTTGGCTGTCCTCGCTGTCATCCAGTCGACAAGCTCGGTAGCCGCCCAGATCATTGGAACTGTCCTTGCTGCGGTGATGATCGTCGTGATCTTCGTCTGCCGGGCGAGATGGGCCTGGCGGCGGTCCCGGTACACGCTCCTGGCCATCCTATTTGTCCTTGGAGCAGGTGTGGCCGTCGTGGCGATCGCTGGAAACGCAGCCTCTTAAGCCTTGTCCACCCGACCGATCTGGAAGTGCCTCCGCGGCTAGAGTGCAATCCAGATCGCCGTGCGGTCGCCAGAGCGAAGTGCGTCTAGCCGTTGCCGCAGTGCGGCGGCATGCGGTGGGTTGGATGCTCTGCGCAGCGGGCCGGGCAGTTGCGCGAGGTCGCGCATGCTGAGCAGGGTTTGATAGCCGGACCAGTCACGCAGGTCGTACTTGTAATGCGTGATGAAGTCCTGAATCCAGGACTCGTCCCGGCCGTACCGCACAGCTGCGTGCCAGGTCGGGATCAGATCGACTTCGCGAGGTCCCCAGCTGACCCGATCCCAGTCGCACAAGATTGCCCGAGGCGGGCTGGAGATGGTGTCCCACATGAGGTTGCCGGCCCATGCGTCGCCGTGGATGAGGCCTTCGCCGAGTGGCCAGTCGAGGGCGGAGAGCTCGGCGCGTACGGCGCTGACGCGGTCGGTGATCCACTGGCGTTCTTCGGCCGAGATCGCGTCGCTGCCGGCGGTCGATAGCAGCGCTCGCTCGAGCGATTCGAGTGGGGTCCAGCGCTGCAGCGGAGTGGGCGGCCAGCCGGTGAGGTGAAGGTCGTGCAGCAGTTGGCCAAGGTGGGCAGACGTCAGTGGCTCTCCCTGGCCCGGTGTGGGCTGGGGGTAGT
The DNA here is from genome assembly GCF_017876295.1 of Kribbella aluminosa. Lineage (NCBI taxonomy): Bacteria > Bacillati > Actinomycetota > Actinomycetes > Propionibacteriales > Kribbellaceae > Kribbella > Kribbella aluminosa. The sequence continues at coordinate 32,010 of NZ_JAGINT010000002.1, forward strand.
AGGTCCAGAACGTCACGGTGGTGGTCGGGTCGATCTCGACCAGGTCGACGCCGGCGAGCGGCGTGGTGGCTGCGAAGCCGCGCTCTCGGCTGAGCCAGCTCGTCACGATCTGGGTCGCTCGCAGCCTCTCGGGGCTCTCGTTGCCCACGGCGATCCGGGCGATCGCCGGTTCGGCGGGCAGCAGGTACACGGCGTTGCTGTAGTGATGGATGAGTTCGGCGCCAGTGGGGTCGAGCTGACGTTGCTCGCAGGCGGCGCGGAGGGCTTCGTCGAGGGCAGTGACCACGGCGAGCACTCTAGCTAGACGGTGGCTCCGACAAACTCCTGGAACGTGGCTTCCACCCGCTGGACAGCCGGGGCCGCGCTGAACGGGATGAGCTGCCGCCGGACGGCATTGATCGCGGCGAGGCCGCGCGCACTCGTCAGGCCGGCTGCCGCTGGAAGTGCATCGGCGAGGACCTGGCAGGCGCGGTCAACGTCGACGTGCATGACGCCCGTTCGGCGCTTCTGCGGCAGATAGGACGCGGCCAGCGTGGAGGCAGCGAGAACCTCGCGGCGCTGCATGTTCGCCGAGCTCCGCAGCACGGTAGGCGCCTGCTTGTGCACTTCGGAGGTGTGGCCAAGGTCGTGGGCGGAGTACATGAACTCGGCGGCCAGTTGTTCCTCGGTGAAGAACTGGATCCAGAACGGCTCGTCGGCTAGATCGGCTCGAGCCAGCTCGAGCTCGGCGACCCTCATCGCCTCCGCGGTGGCAACCGGGTCGCCGGCCAGTCCATGTGCCCTGGCCTGCAAAGCGCTGCAGCGGGCAGCGGTCGACGGGGAGCCGCAGTCGCGGGCGGTGCGGTGCCCGGCCTGCGCCAGAGCCAGAGCTTCGCCGGGCCGGCCGAGGTCATAGGCCTGCAGGGACATGTCGCCGAGGATGTGGGCACCGAGGGCGCGATCACCGCTGGCCTTGGCCAGGCGCAATGCCTGGATGTAGTACCGCTGCCCCAGCCCCTGGCGCGATGAATCGGCGCACATGAATCCACCCAGATCGCACAGCCGCGCGGCAGCAGTGAACAGCTGCCGCCCGGTCTGGCTGTCGTAGGTGCCGCGGAGCATCGGGGTCACGCGCTCGTTCATGAACTGGATCAGCGTCGAGCGCGCGTAGCCGCCACCGAGGTGATGATCGGCGTCGGCGAACGACCGGCACATCGACCACATCACGTCGACCTCGCTGCGGCCGATACGACGGCCGCCGAGGTGCGAGGCGTCCGTGTCGTTGCCATCTTGGAGCCATCGCCGCGCAGGATCCACGAGCGCGCCGGCGGCCCAGTTGGACTCGATGACCACGTGGTGCCGTTGCTGGTCTGCTCTCCACAGACCAGCAACCGTTCCCACCGTCAGCGCGGGGCTCGAACTCCACTCCAGGCCGAGCCTGGCGTCGAACTCGGGATCCGGCAATACCGCTGCGGCTCGAAGCGCCGACCGGTCCCGGTCGATCCGCAACCAGAGCCGGTGAAATACGCCATTGGTGTCGAGTGCCCGATCGAGCCGATGTGCCATCGCCTCCGACGGCTGCCTCTCGGCCGTCTCGACTCGACGGATCATGTCCGCGGAGTCGTGGGTGATGTCGCCTAGACGCCGCTGCGACAACTTGCGCACCGTGCGCCAGTGGCGCAGCTCCGCACCGAAGAACTGCCGGGCAGACTCCAGCGGAGCAAGGTGTCTCGGCTCCTGAGCCATCCCCGCCTCCTCCTCCCGCTGCGGATGCCGTCACCACGGCGTCACGGACTGTGGTTGAAGGGTTCATAGTCGCACGAGCTCATGCGGACAAGAACTTTGTCCGCATGGGAAAGCTCGACCGGCCGCCAAACCAGCCACAGACTCGGTGACGTAGCGCGACTATTCCCGCTACTCCCGTGATGCCGGGACAACCTCATTTCCTCCGGCGTCACGGAACCAGCCTGATGAGGTGCACGGGGAGTTGACGCGATGAGTGACTGGTTCGCAGCGCTGTACGTCGGCAGGGTCCTCCGGTGGGATCCGCTCGGCCAGTCCCGTTCGGGCGCGGAGCGGCGATGAGTAGGCCGGACATCGATCCGACCCTGCCGCTAATGCTTGGCTATCTGTGTGAGCCGCCGCTGCACTCCCAAGCAGCAACCGAGAAGCTGAAGATCCTGCTCAAGGCGTTCGCACGGCGCGAGGGGTACGCACTCGGCACCGTCTACGTTGAGCACCTCCCCACAGCACCGGCCGCATTCGAGGCTCTGCTGGAAGCAATCCGGCGCTATGAGGTCGACGCCGTGGTCGTCCCGACCAAGACCCACCTGGAGCCGCTGGGCGAGCCGTCGAAGATGCAGCGGCTCACGCGGGAGACCAACGCCCGGGTGCTCGTCGCGGAGTCCCTATGACCGGGACGGGATCGATCCGGACCTCCTCATCCGGTGTCCGGCGGCTCCTGACCGCCGGCACTCAGTCCTGCCTTTCCGACCGGAGTCCCTGGCCTTCTCAGCACCCCTGGCTGAGGCCTTCCCCTGAGAGCCAGGGACTCCACAGACCGCTAGGTGCGCGCCAGGAGTCGTCAACGGCGCCCACCGGCCGCTGCAGCCGTTCACTCCAGCAGGGCCACGTCGCCACCGACTACGTGGACTGCGGAGCCGGCTTCTCGGCCCGTCACCGCTCGACCGAGCGGCCACCCTTCTCCCGGGCGTCAGGGGCTCCAACCGCCCTTCCGCGAAGCCCTGCGCAGAGGAAGCCAGATGACCGCCGTTGATGACGCTTTCCACCCAGATCACCTCAAGGATCCCGACGATGTGCTGCTGACGGAACTCGACCCACCGCTTGACTCCCGTCTCTGTCGGCTACTTAGCCAGGCGGGCTATCTCACGGTCGGGGATGTCGTCGCAGCTACCGATGCTGAGCTGACGTCAGTTCACGGCTTCGGCAGGTTCTCCGTCCGGCTCCTGCGTACCGAACTCGATCATCGAATGTCGTGGTCGCCTGTACGCCAGCTCCTTCTCGACGACCTGCGAAACGAGCTGACCCCACGACTCGCGCAACTGCTCAAACGGGAGGGCTTCCAGACGGCCGAAGAAGTTGCCGTGATTACCAATGACGACCTGCTCGGTATCCGCATGTTGGGCCGGCCGTCTTTGCACACGATCCGCCGGGCGACGCTGCCTGCCCTGGCGATGAACTACACCAACCCCAGACCAGCGCGGCCTACCACCGCGCAAGCCCGCGAATTCGTCAGTGTCTTGGCCGAGCTGGCGCTCTACGCCGAACAGGACCAGAACTACGACCTCGCCCGGCGAGCCCGGCTACTGATCCAATCGTTCGCTCCAGAGTTTCCTGACCGCGCCACGGTCCAACGGGCACCATCACCTTCCCTCGAGATGCGCACTCCCACGGGAGCAGACACGGCACACGGGGAGGCCTCTGGCCACGACCACAGCCCACGCGAAGGTAAGGCACAGCCATGACCGAACTCAAACCGCTATGGGTCAAAGGCTCCCTCTGCTACGAGCTGCCAATCATTCTCGCAGTCGACACCACGATCGTCCTGCGGGCGCTCGGGGAAAGACGAGGAGACCCTGCTAACGAGACGATCCGCCGCGGCCTCAGCGTCCTGAACTTCGTCGAGAACGAGATCGCCCAAGGCAATCAGTTCGTCCTCATCGAGCCTTCGCCTTCGCGCTGGTGGTGGCCGAGGCGAAGGGTCCGCGCTCGCCAGATCGACTTGGTCGGTTGAGTCGACACAGATCAACCGGTCACGCCACCTTGATCGACCGGCCCGAGGTCCGTCGGCCTGGTGCACGAGAAGGAGAACCGACGATGGGCATCACCGCCGCTAGCACTCGTTTACCGCCTCACCACATGTTGTCGGTCCCGACTGAGAGAGTAGTCAAGTGAACACACTACGAGACCTGAACAAGCCTGCCGAGGCAGACGAGTTGCGCACGGCGATGGTAGAGCAGATGCGCGGCGCGGGCGATCTGCGAACCGAAGGAGTCACCCGGGCCTTCTCGATCGTGCCGCGGGAACGGTTTGCCCCAGACGCGCCCTTGGAGCAGGTCTACAACCGCGACGACGTCGTAATCACCAAGCGCGACGACAACGGCCTGGCACTGAGCTCGGTTTCCGCCCCCCGGATTCAGGCGCAGATGCTCGAACAGGCCGAGATCAGCCCTGGCATGCGGGTCCTGGAGATCGGATCCGGTGGCTACAACGCCGCGCTCATCGCCGAACTGGTCGGTCCTGAAGGTGAAGTCACCACTGTTGACATCGATCCCTTCGTGACCGATCGCGCGGCGCAGTACCTGGCAGAGACCGGCTACGACCGGATCCAGGTACTGCAGGTCGATGCCGAGGGCGGGGTGCCACAGCGCGCCCCGTTCGATCGGATCATCGTCACGGCCGGCGCCTGGGATGTTCCGCCCGCATGGATCGAACAACTGGCCGAGGATGGACTACTCGTAGTGCCGTTGCGGCTGCGTGGTTTGACCCGGTCGTTTGCACTCGCTCGCAAGGACGGTCGCCTGGTGAGCCAGAACTACGACCTGTGCGGCTTCGTGTCGATGCAAGGAGCTGGCGCCAACGACGAGCGCTTGATCCTGCTGCAAGGCGAGGACATCGCACTGCGAGTGGACAGCGACCAACTGGTGACCTCTCCGGACAGCCTGCGCAGCGCACTGACCTCAGCACGGGTAACACGCGGCAGCGGGATCGAGGTCGGCGGCTACGAACCGTTCGATGACCTGGATCTGTTTATGGCAACAGCACTGGACGACTTTGGACTGCTGGTCGCCAAAGACGCAGCGATCGCCTCCGGTGTCGTCGAGCGGTCAGCGCGGATGGGAGCCAAGACCGCTCTGGCCGACGACAGCTTCGCCTACCGGGCATCCCAGCCCACCAGCGACGAACGGACCTCGTTCGAGTTCATCGTTTACGGCCACGGCCCGCACGCCGACCAGCTGGTCGACCAGTACATCGGGCTGATCCGCGAGTGGGATCAGTCGCACCGCGGCGGATCGGGCGCCCGCGTCGAGGTCTACCCGGCCGGCACCGACGTACGGGTTCCGGCCGGCGGCCGGTTAGTTGAGAAGAAGCACACGAGTGTCCTGATCTTCTGGCCGACGTCGCCGTGACGCCGACCGGATTCAGGTCGTCATATCCGCGCCATTTTCCGCTAAGGAGCACACCGATGACCCACCACCTGCAGGCAACCACGGCCATCCCGGACACCGATTTCGACCTCGACCTCAGCATCGTCTCGTCCGGCCCCGTGATCGCTGACCTGATGCGCAACACCGACGACAACTGTGGCCAGACCTGTCAGAGCGCCTGCTCCAACAGCACCTGCTGACCGCAGTTCCGAAGAGAGCCCGGTGGCGGCGATGCACGCCGCCGGGTCCTCTGCACAGGAGGAGGCAGGACGTTGTTCACCGTCGTTGACGCGGCCATGGTCCGGCTAGCTACTCGACCCGTCAGCGCCGGCAGCCAGCATGGCTGGCCTGATCTGAACGCGCCACCCGCGAGCCAGATTCACCACTGGCGAACCTGGCTGGACCGAGTGTGGACAGACACCGCGTTCACGGCGGCGATCTTCACGGCCACACCGGATCTGACCCGACGGGTCAAGGCCATCCTCGCCGGGCATGAGGTGAGGCCCCGGCAGGTCCGCAGTACGGTCGTGTCGGTGTTGCGGTACCGGCTGCGGGCTTCCAGCCGGGCGACGCCCTTCGGGCGATTCGCTGGAGTGGCCGCCAGCAGCTTCGGCACGGCAACACAGGTGCGGATCGGGGATCAGCATCGAGAAGTTGCTCGCATCGATGCGACCTGGTTGGCCGCCGCGATCTCCGACCTGGAACAGTGCGCCGATCTGTCTGCTCGGCTGACGATCGTGCTGAACAACGTCGCGACGGTACGCGACGGGCGCCTCGTGATCGGCCTGCGGCAACACCCTGCCGCCATAGACGACCGGATCGAGCCCGCCGAGGTATCCGTCCGCTACACCCCGATCATCGACCTGATCAGTCGGGCTGCGCAGAAACCCATCCAGCGCTCGGACCTGTGCGAACGGATCGCCGAACGGTCCCCCGGAACCGCCAGGTCAGTCATCGATACGATGCTGAACCAGTTGGTCGGTCAGCGGATACTGATCACCAGTCTCCGCCCACCGATGACCACCCTCGACCCTGTGGCACATGTGCTCGCGGTCCTCGACGAGGCCCGCGCTGACAACATCAGTGCGATCCAAGACCAGGTCACACATCTGCGCAATGCCCAGCCGGTCCCAGCCGATTCCATCACCTCTCCAGCTGGAGCACAGATGGACCTACGCGCTGAAGCAGAGGTCGTTCTCCCTCGTATGGTCGCCGCTGAGATCGAACAGGCTGCCGCCGCCTTGGCACGACTGAGCCCGCACCCGTTCGGACGACCGAACTGGCAAAGCTTCCACAGCCGATTCCTCGAGCGCTACGGCATCGGAGCCGCGGTACCGTTGCTCGAGCTGGTCAACCCCGACAGCGGACTCGGATTCCCAGCCGGCTACCGGGACTCGCTGCACGAACCTCCGGCCATCCGGCCGACCGACCGCGACCAGGCGTTGCTGCGGCTGGCCCAGAGCGCGGCGCTGCAGCGCCGCATCGAAGTCGTCTTGGACGAAGCAACAATCAGCGAGTTGGACTCCGATCGTCTCGGCCGAGCACAGTGGCCGCGGCATGCCGAGCTGGCACTACGGGTCCAGGCACCAACCCGGGAGAGCCTCGACGCCGGCGAGTTCACGATGGTCGTGACTGGGGTATTCCGGGCCGCAGGCGCCACCGCCGGCCGCTTCCTGGATCTGCTCGACTCATCCGACCGTGACCGGATGACCGCCGCATATGGAGCTCTGCAGCCGCTGAACGCCGAAGCCACCAGGGTGCAGGTGTCGTGCCCGCCGCTCTATACCGAGACCGAGAACGTCGCCCGCAGCCTCCCGGTATTGCCGACCCGGCTGTCGATCAGCGAGCATCCAACTCGCGACGAGGCCGCGATGCTCGGGCCGGGCGACCTACTGGTCGTCGGGGACGCTCACCGGCTGTACCTCTGGTCAAAGTCCCTGTCGCAACCGGTCGAGCCGGAACTGTTCAGCGCGGTGGAGTTCACCAACTTCGCCCACCCGCTACTACGGTTCGTCTGCGAACTGTCCAGTGCCCGCGCCGCCGGGATCGGCCCCTTCACCTGGGCGGCCGCCAGCCAGCTTCCGTTCCTGCCCCGGCTGACCTACCAGCGCACGATCTTGTCGCCGGCCCGCTGGAACCTGGTTGCCGCCGACCTGCCCGGTCCCGGATCGACCTGGCAGGAATGGAGAGAGGCCGCGGCACTGTGGCGGACACAGCTGATGGTGCCGGACACGGTGTATCTCGGCAGCAACGACCAGCGACTCCAACTCGACCTCAACGAGCCGGCACACCTGCACCTGCTGCGCGCCGAACTCGACCGCCGCGGCCGAGCCACTCTCCAGGAAGCCCCCGCGGCCACCGAGCTGGGCTGGATCGACGGGCACGCCCACGAGATCGTCGTACCGGTAGCGACGACGAGGCCCAGAGGATGGCCGGTGATCCCGCAGCGCCCCACATCCCCAGCCACCGACTCGCTTGGCCCAGGCAGACCCGGAGCTCACCTGCCGGGTAGCGGGCAGTGGCTGTTCTGCAAGCTCTACAGCCACCCCGACCGCCACAGCGCGCTGCTGAACACCCACCTCGACAGGCTGTTGGCCGCTATCCCACCGGACTCCTCCTGGTGGTTCCTTCCCTACCGCGATCCCGACAGCCACCTACGGCTGCGGATCCGGCTCACCGACCCCGATTCGTTCGGCGCTGTAGCACGTGCGGTCGGTACCTGGGCGGAGCAACTCCAACAGGCAGGACTGCTCTCCACGCTGCAACTGGACACCTACCTACCCGAGACCGGTCGGTTCGGCCACGACCAGGCGATGGCGGCAGCTGAAGCACTATTCGCTGCCGACTCCACCGCAGCGCGCGCACAACGAGCCCATCTTGCCAAGAGCGGTGCGGCAGCCCCGGCTGCGCTGACCGCCGCCAGCTTGGTCGATCTAGCCGCCGCGTTCGCCGGTGACGATTCCAAGGGCGCGAGATGGTTGATCGACCATCTCACCAACGAACCCCTTGCTGCTCCGGCCCGAGCCGTCTACGACCAGGCACTAGACCTGGCCTCCCCCTGCCAGTCCGCGCTACGGCAGCTACCTGGCGGCATCGAGATCATCGACGCCTGGCTGCAGCGGCAGGCTGCGGTCTCGGCTTATCGCGCAGTCCTGGACCGTTGTGGATGGCCGCCACCCGACCCTGTGCTGGCGTCGCTGCTGCACCTGCATTGCGTCCGCGCCAACGGGATCGCGCCCGAGTCCGAACGTCTCGCCCACCGCCTTGCCCGGACCGCCGCACTGAGCCAGAACGCTCGCACCGAGGCCCGAACATGACACAAACCACCTCGAAGCTGCAGACACTCGTCGACGACATCGCCAAGAGCCTGACCGACCCGGCATCGCTGCGCACCAGTACCGGCGCCCATGACTACTTGCCGCAATCGCTGGCCGGCGGAGCGGCCGGGATCACCCTGCTCCACAGCGAATACACCTTCACCCGGCCAACGCACTCCCCCACCCTGCGCGCCTGGCTGACCGCCGCAACTCGAGGAAACCTCAACGGCTCATCCAGTGCCAGCCTGTTCTTCGGCGTCCCAGCACTGGCATTCGTCACCTCCGCGGCCAACAAGGCCACCGGCCACTACCGTCAGGCGATGACTCAGCTAGCGGCCGCGGCCCAGGAACTGACCCGCAGCCGCCTAGACGCTGCACACGCCCGGATCGACCGCGGTGACCTCCCGGCGTTGGCCGAGTTCGATCTGATCCGTGGCCTCACCGGACTGGGCGCCTATCACCTGCACCAAGACCCTGATCACGACGTGACTGCGGCCGTCTTGACGTACCTCGTACGGCTCACCGAACGCCATGCTGCCTCCGGGCTGCCGGGCTGGTGGACCAACCACGGACCCACCGGACAGCCTCCCAGCGACTACCCCGGCGGGCACGGTAACTTCGGTATGGCCCACGGCATCACCGGTCCCCTGGCGCTGCTGTCACTCGCACTGTCGTCGGGCATCGCCGTACCAGGCCACACCGACGCGATCGACCGCATCTGCCACTGGCTCGACGAGTGGCAACAAGACGCCCCTGCTGGCCCTTGGTGGCCGCGCACCATCACCCTGAACGAAGCCGACGCCGCACGATGCGATCAGTCCAGCCCACTCCAACCTTCCTGGTGCTACGGCACCCCAGGTATCGCACGCTCCCAGCAACTCGCCGCGCTCGCCACTGGAGACCTCGCACGTCGGCGCGCCGCCGAGACCGCGCTCCTCAGCTGCATCACCGACCCCTCCCAGCTCGCCCGCATCGACGGACCCAGCCTGTGCCATGGAAGCGCAGGACTCCTGCAGACGACCTGGCGCGTCGCTCGTGACGCCGAGACCGGCGCGCTCACATCCCAGCTGCCCGGACTGGCCGACCTGCTCAGCAACCACCTCCAGAGCGCGCCACGCAGCACGGAACTACTCGAAGGCAGTACCGGCGCCGCGCTCGCCGCTCAGACCGCAGCGACTCACGAGGCTCCACGCTCCAGCTGGGACGTCTGCATGCTGCTGGCCTGACAACAACCAATCAGGAGACCACATGTCCACTACTGTTCCGCCCTCGCCCTGGCGACAGGTCACCACGGACTTCACCGACTACACCTCGGCCGAACACATCGCAGCGACCCAGCTGCAACCGCTGATGGACACGGCCACCGAGGCGTGGTGGTTCATCCGCAAAGCGCCAGGCTGGCGACTTCGCTACCTACCCAGCGCCCCAACAGCCGTCGACCCCGTCCACCAAGGCCTCGACACCATCAAGGCCAGCGGAGGGATCTCCAGCTGGATCGAAACGATCTATGAGCCCGAAGAGCACGCCTTCGGCGGCCCCGAGGCAATGAATACCGCACACCACCTGTTCTGCCACGACAGCCACGAGATCCTCGCCCAGCAAGCCCATCCGCAATCCCACCGTCGAGAACACACCATCCTGCTCAACAGCGCCTTCCTACGCGCAGCCGGCCAAGACTGGTACGAGCAGGGCGATGTCTGGGCACGCGTTGCCGCCAACCGACCCACCACCTCCCCGAGTTCAACCCCACGAATGCAGGACCTGGCTACCGGTCTACGCCGTCTGATGAGCGTCGACATCGGACCCGACAGCACCCTCACGACACCCGCAGGACAACTCGCAGGCGTCGTCACCTGGATCAACGGCTTCCATACAGCCGGCATGGAGCTTGCCGACCTCCACGTCCATGGGCACCTCGACCGTGGCCTACGCGCCGTTCTAGCCCACCACGTCCTGTTCCACTGGAACCGACTCGGCCTGCCCTACGACACCCAGTCGACGCTCGCCCATGCCGCACGACAAGCTGTCTTCGATGAGCCACAGGGCGTGTCTTCGTGCGGTCTCAATACGCACGTTTGAGCTGTCAGGCGGGGATCTCGCCAGCCAACTCCTCTGAGGAGAATGCACAGGCTGGCCCATCTCCGATTGTCTTGGACCGACCGGAACGACCCTGAATCTGCGCTAAGAGCTCGGCGTACAGGGTACCGCAGAGATAGTTGTCGAAGCTGGCTACGGGGTGCGCAGGTTTGTGGTTCACCAGTAGTTCCATTCCGAATCGGGGATCCAGCCTTCGGAGGTGTCGCCGCACCTGTCGGCCCAGTCCTCGCACACAGCAACGACACGGGTCAGCACGATGTCGTGGCTTCGCTGTCCACGAACAATCAGACCGAGAGCATCGGTGCACGGGTCGCAGTGCTGGTTGAGCAGCAACTCCATGCCGCGGCTTTGGCAGTACTGCAGGAGCCAGGCATCCACCTGCGACGGTGTCTGACCCACCAGCTCAAACCGGTCAAGCGTCACCCGTGGACCGCGGCTCGCATCCACGACCACCGCGCACAACCTGCCTTCGTAGCTGTAGCAGGTGACACCCTTGCTGCCGAATCGGGTCTGCTGCGGACCATCTTGGTATCCGCCGTGCGACGACCACGGGCCCATCAGCTCCTCGACCGTGTCCATACTCGCCGCGAACTGCAGCGGTCCAATCTGCCGCAACGGGTCCAGCACCCACACCGGCCGATCTTCGAACGGGACTGTGTCCCACGGGTGAACCCATGTGCGGTCCGCGCTGCCCGCGAACTGATTTATGCTCACCGGTCACCAGCCCGGAGCCCGAAACTGAAGCGGCGTAACCAGCGTCGCCGTGTCTCGCGGGCACGCCGCCGGTCACGCGCACGGACGTCAGCGATCGCTGCAACCCAGTTCTCGGCACTCAATCGCTGAAAGAACCCATCGGGGTTACGGTCTCGCTCGTCGGCACGTTCAGCGCTGGTCATCTCCCTGATCGCTTTGACCCGGTCTGCTGATGCGCCTTGATTCCGACTCATCGCGGAATCCGTCAAGGCCCCAGACCCCTCGGTCGGATGGTTCATAAGGTGATGGTCCAACTGTCGGTAGGCGCGACGGCGATGGTGGATTCGATGGTCGCTTCAAAGACGAGGTCCCGCATGCTGAAAGTCCCGTTCTCTTCCCAGTTGGCCCGGACTCGTTCCAGCTCGTCCCACAAACGCCGTGGCCCGTCTTGATGGACCAGCCCGGTAGCAACTTCGGCCCGCGCCCACGCACCGTCGGCTCCGAGTAGCCACACGACACCGTTGCTGTTGCCGTCATCATCAGCACCGGTGCGCAACTCGATGTCGGGGGTGTCCAGTTCGAACAGGCAGCGCAGTTCCCACTCGGTCCACAGATCAGGGATCGGACCGTTGGCCTTACGTACCTCGTCACCTTCCGTGTCACGCGCAGACAGATAGGTCGCGTCGAAGCGGGGCGCGTAGTCGGTGGTGGAGCGGGTTCGCATGAACGTCGCCGGTCCGCGGTCGACGGTGCCGTAGGCGATGGAGTCGAAGTCGATCGCGAACTGGACGAGCAGCGGAGTGTTCGCGATCGTCGTCACGAACTGCGCACCCGGTCCCAGCGCCGTGATCCAGCTTCCCGGCACAGGCCGCACCGACACCATCGACACCGCCCGATCCCACTCACCCTCAGGCAGACCACCGGTTACGTCGCACGTCTCGAATCGTGGTGTCCGGCCGAACGCCGCAACCCGGCCTTGTGCTGCCTGTACCAGGTACGGGTCGATGTCGACGCTGGTGACTAGGTCATCTCCCTGCAGGTAGGCCAGCAACGCTGCGGAGTAGCCCGAACCAGTGCCGATATCCAGCACCTGGTGGCCTGGTTCCAGCCACATCAACTGCAGCATCCGCGTCACCAGACCAGGCATCGTCGACGATGACGTCGGCGCACCCACCGCCAAGTCTGTAGGCGCAGCGTGGTCTGCATGTGTTGGGCCGACACGGGTCACCAAGGTGAGATCGGCGTACACCTTGCCCCACGGCTCATCGACCGCAGGACCGGTCAGTGCCCACTCCATCGCGGTACTGCCAGCTTTAGGTTCCCACCACTTCGGCACCAGCGCATGCCGAGGCGTCACCGACACCGCCTCATGCAGGACCGTTCCCGGCGGTGCCACGAGGTTGGCCAAGTGCGCGGCAGCTGTCTGCCATGTCGTTGTCATAGTTCACCGATCTGGGCGGATCAAGGTCTGAATGGGAGGGATCAACGGGGGTGGGTGGCAGCTCAATCGCAGCGTTGCCCGCGACCAGCATCTGAGGGCCGGCTATCCCAGCAGTCACACTTCGTGCATGGGCCGAGTGCCACCATCTCGGTGCGGCTCAAGGGACTGTGATGCTGTTGCCCTTGGCGACTTCGTTCTCGACAGCTGAAGGACTGCGACCGCACCGCGGACTGTCTCCCGTCACGGACACGCCTCGTCTGGCTGCGAGCACTTTCAGGATCGCCATAGTGTCTTGGGCCAGGTTGATCGACCGGTCCGCAGTCGCACCGTCGGCTGGCTTGCCCATCAGCTGGCGGTGTACCCGAGCACCAGGCGCGACTCGGACTTCTCGATCCTGTGACCGCCGGCCAGAGCGCTGTCGGGTGTTCCAGCTGGGTACATGGTGATCTGGGGCCGGGCGCCCCGGTCTTCGTCCCACCTGCGAATGTGGTTACAGAAGCGGTCGGCGAGCTCCTGGCCGGTTGGCCCGTGGCCGACGGCACCGAGTTCGTGACGCGGATTGCCATCACTGTCCGGTTCCAGGCGCCGGATCGTCATGTATGCGAGGCTTTCCGCCTCGGCTAGGCCCGGCGTGCGCACAGGGAAGGCTGGTTTGCACAGGCCCGCTTCGACAGCCTGCGGCTCGGCGGCGAACCGGCACGTGCCGTGTTCGGTCGCGCCGAGCCGAAGCCACACACCATCGAAGGGCTCATAGGAGCCGACCGTGATACCCGACCAGACCTCGTACCGAGGCCGGTCAAGGACGCCGGCGAGCTGGGGCCGGATCGATTGCCTGGTCCTGATCCCATACCAGCGAGACAAGCTCGTCGGGATCGATGGAGGCGGTGTGTTCACCTTTTTGGCCGATCATCGGGACAAAGCCGCACAGCTCGATGGTTTCGGAGCGAAGCAGGTCGCCGTCGCGGACGAACCCGACGCTGCGGGCTTCTCCACGCCACCGCAGCGGGATCACCAAACGTCCACCGGGCGCCAACTGGTTCACGATCGCGGCCGGAATGTCCCAGGGTCCGACCGTGAAGATGATCCGGTCATAGGGTGCGTTCTCGTCGTCGCCGAGTGCGCCGTCCCTGGTGATGACGGTGACTGCCTCGTAGCCAGTGGTGTCGAGCGCGGCGCGAGCCCCTGCGGTGACCTCGGAGTCGATGTCGACGGTGGTGACGTGTCCGGCGGGTCCGGTGATGTGTGCCATGAGGGCAGCGTTGTAGCCGGTGCCTGCGCCGATCTCGAGGACCCGGTCACCGGGCTGGATATCGAGCTGGTCCAGCATCATCGCCACAATGATCGGAGCAGACGCACAACTGAGAACCGTGCCATCGTCAGCGCGCTTGGTCACCACGGTTCCCTCCGCGTAGGCATCCTTCACTGTCGCGTCCGGGACGAACCGGTGACGCGGAATCGCCCGCAGGGCAAGTTCGACAGCCTGGTTGCTGGCATGGCCGGCCGTTTGGATCTGCTGGATCATGACATCGCGCAGCGCCTCGGCTGGGCTGGGACTGGTTGTGCTGGTGTTCACGGAGTCCTTCCGGTTCAGGGTTGCTGACTGAGCGGGGTGCAGTGATCAGCGCTGAGAGCGCAACATCGCAATGACTGTCCAGCCATGTGGTTGCTGGGTCAGCAAACCCTGGAGTGATTCGAGTCCCTGCCACCAGCAGTGGCGTCAGTTCGTCGATTGGTGTCACGCGGTCCTGCATTACTTCCTCGTCCACGCTTCCGTCACGACCGTGCCATACCCGCCTGGTTGTCAGTCCCAGCGGATGGTGGTGAGTGGAAGCCCCGGAAGCTGGCGTTGTGAGGCGCTGTACACCCGGATAGGCGTCGGACCGCCGGGACTTCCCGTCACAAAGGCGGGACGAACGTGGGCACAGGGAGCCAGCGCCAGCACCTCAGAACTGAGGTGTGCGGTTGGCGCCAGGCGCAGGGACCTCACGTCCGCCCCGCCGCTCAGGGAATGGAACCGAGCTCTCGCTGCCCCCAAGCAGGCGCCACTGAGGGCAGCGAGGCGGACCGAGAAACGCGCATGGGCTTCTCGGGGTGGAACGGCGAGCAGGACACAGCGCATTTGCTATGCACCCGCTCGCCGGATTGAGAGGGAGTCCCGGTGCGATGCCCTGAGGAGGTGCGCACCGCGCCGGGACTCCAGGGAAAGGGCCGATTCTGCGATGAGGGATCGCAGCCGATCGATCGGGTTGGCCCATGGCTAAAACATGAATCAGCAGCAACGACGGTCATCCCTGCGGCCGCGAACTCACGCACAACACCGCGGTGATCGCCGAGCACATCTAGATGCGGGAACGCGGGCACCGCAACCAGCCGTACATCGTCAACGCGCAGGGCAACACGCAACGCGTCCAAGCCTGCTGCCCCTGTTTCGACGGTGTCGCGGAAGATGCAACCCAGCTCGATACCTTGTTGCGCGGCGAAGCCGGTGAACAGAGCGAGGACCGCTGAACGCTCCTTCGCCGTCATCATGAAGTGCTCTTTGAAGTAGCAATGCATTCGTCGACGTTGCATACGAGTGGTCCCCCCACTTGAGGTCATCAGTTGAAGGCCGCCAAGACGTCTGGGCACCGCGTACACGGCCAGGCGCCGTCACATCCCGCGCACAGGCCATCGACGCCGGCGGTCGGCACCCGCAACCCCGTGGACAGCGGGTAGTCGAAGTCGGCAGCCACACGACCTGGCCGCAGCTCGTTGAGGAACCGCACCGTGGTCGCACCGGCGTGGCCGTGAACCGCTTCCACGCCCTCGATGCCGGTCTCGAACGCCACAGTGGTCGGGTTGTCTCCCGGCCAGCGCAATGCCACAGCGCCATCGCTCCAGACGACCCCTTCGGCAACGAGCCCCGTGCCGGACACACCTGACACATCACGACGCCGATCGAGTACGAACACGCGAGGAGCAGTCTCCTCCGATGCAGGTGTCATCTGGTGCCTCGCTCCTATCGCAGATACATCGGTCCAATGACGATCAGGTGACCTAGTGGCGATGGTCCGTGGTTACGTAGCGCTATCTACTGCTACCTGTTCGAGTCTGGAGATGCAGTGAGCAAGAGTCGAGGTCTGCCATGCGGACAGTCAGTCTGTCCGCATGGCATGGCGGCGATCAATACGAGCTGCTAGCTGCTAGCTAAGGCGATTTCGATAACATCAGAGAGTGGCGATTCCTGCGGCGTACGATGGCCTGATTTCTTACGCCGACTCTCTGTTCTGGATTCAGTCGGCCGAAGGTCCTGATCAACTCGTCAAGTGGACTGCTAGCGATGGGATTGCCCTCGCTGCACCGCAGGGTTTCGAAGTGGGCAACGAGATTCATGCCTACGGCGGTGGAGCGGTTGCAGCGTCCGCCGGTGGTGTCTACGGCGTCTCGTCAAAGGATGGGCGGATCTACCGACTTACTTCCGAGGAAGCCGAGCCGCTGACCGGGGGTACCGGAGATCAGCTTGGCGACCTGGTTGTCCGCGGCGAGACTGTTTTCGCTCTGTGTGAGGGCACGAACGGGGATCAGCTGGTCGATGCCGACACCTCGACCGGGCAAGTTCGTGTGCTCCTGCAGTCATCGAGTTTCCTTTCGTCGCCTCGGCCGGGACCTGACTATGTGGCTTGGCTGAGCTGGGATGCCGATCACATGCCTTGGGACAGCACCCAGCTGTGGGTCGCTCGATACAACGCCCGTTCAGGTGGCTCTCTGGGAACTCCGCTGCTTGTAGCCGGTGGGCTCTCAGAATCAGTCGTCGAACCTCAATGGAGCGCCGACGGAAGTCTCTACTTCATGTCCGATCGAACGGGTTGGCTCAACCTGTATCGATGGGATGGCCAGCGCACATATGCGGTAGCGCCGATGGCAGCTGACTGTGCCGCCGCGCCGTGGGAACTGGGCTATCGGAGTTACGTGCTCCTAGAGGACGGGAAGGTCGCCATCCGGGCTCGCCAGGACTTCGAAGACCACCTCCTTCTCATCGACGAGACTGGGCATTCAGAGGCCCTTCAGCTGCCATACACCGCGATCAAGCCCTATCTGTGCACGATCGACAACGCCGTCGCGATGATCGCCGCAACCCCGACGACTGCGCCGGCCGTTGTGCTCATCGACAGGGATGGGTCGTACGCCGCTATCGCCGGGCAAGAGCCTCCACAGAACGAGGTCAGGCAGCCTGAGCGACACTCGGCTGACGGCATCGACTTCCTGTTGCATCCGCCAATTGACGCCGAGACAAATTGGCGAGCACCGGTCATCGTGCGTGCACATCCTGGGCCGACAGACGAGATCTCTCTGCGGCGTGACCCACAGATGGACTTCTTCACCCGTCACGGCTTCGCCGTTGCGGACGTTGACTATCGCGGAAGCACCGGTCACGGCAGGGCGTTCCGCCGCAGTCTGTACGGCAACTGGGGTTCATACGATGTGGAGGACTGTGTGGCGGTAGCGCAGCACCTCATCACGCTTCGAGTGACTCTCGCCGCCGAGGTCTTCATCTGCGGATCCAGTGCCGGCGGATACACGGCCCTTCGCGCGGCCACCACCACCGGACCGTTTCGGGCGGCCGCGGCTAGATCGCCCATTGTCGATCCGAAGAGGTGGGAGGCCAGTGTGCCAAGGTTCCAGCGCGCACACGCATCGGCATTGGCAAGCGGCGCAATCGCTGTCAGCTCTGCAGATATCGAGTGCCCCGTTCTCCTCGTACACGGGCTTCACGACCCAATTACCTCGGCGCAAGACACGGTCGCGCTAGCCTCAGATCTCAAGGCACGTGGAGCCGACCACGAGCTATTGGTACTGGACACGTCGAGCCACACACTTGCTGCGCCCGACTTGGCAGCGAAAGTCCTCGACGCCGAGTTGCGGTTCTTCCGCCGCATACTGGATCAATCAGAGAGCGCGAAGCGCACATAGTCCCCGAACTCGATCACCGGTTCGAGGTCCGAGTACGGCACGAGATCCTGACGCAATTCGTCGATCCGACTCCGGCTGCGCGCGGATGATGTCTGTGCCGCGAGATCGACCGCGTTCCGACCGATGACGCACGCTTGCTCCGGATCGCCGGCCCGTGCCAAGGACGAAGCCATCAGCGCAGTGTCGATGGCGAGCCGGCGTACGTGGCCGGATGCAATCTGGCTCAGTGCCTCACTTGCCTGCTCCTGTGCAAGCACCTGGTGGCCAAGGTCGTGAAAACAATGCGCCATCTCATCGGCTAGGTACGCCGGGGTGAAATACCTGATCCAGGCAGGTGCATTGTCCGGGGCTGCGGCCGCCAACTGGGTCTCGGCGCGGAGCAGAGCTTCCGTGGCTGCCTTCTCGTCCCCCCGGCGAGCCTCGCCCCGCGCCAGCACCGCTTCAAACGCTGAACGCACCGTGGGGTCTGCGATGTCCGTAGTCCCGTGAATGCCCGTTCGAGCCATTCGCAATGCCTGATCGACATCGCCTCCGTGGAGTGCAAGGTGAGCGCTGCTCACAGACAGAAGGTAGCCGCCATAGAGCCGATCCCCGGCTGCTGTCGTGAGCTCCAGCGCCCGCAGATAGCAGTCGCGGGCATAGTCATCGTGCCCGAGGTCGATCGCCTGATATCCGGCGAGTTCCCAGAAGCCGGCCGCGGTTGAGTACAACGTCTTCGCTGTTACCTCATCGACCGGAGCGCGAGTCAGCAAGTGTTCTAGTTCGACAGCTACATAACCGGAGACCAGCTGATGTATCCGGCCGGCGCCGTGCTGATGGTCGAGCTCTCTGAAGCGAATGAGTTGCTGGATGACTGCCGAAACCTCCTCTTCGCCGACCAGATCGTCGTTGGACCCGAAGATGCGAACCTCACCGGTAGACGTGGTGAGCCAATCGAGCGCTGCTCGCTCGAGCGTTGTCTCGACTCGTCGCGGAGGTGGTTGAGCAATGCGACGTTGCGAGCGAAGGCTCGGCTCGAACGCCTGAAGGAGGCCAGCAGCGCCGAGTTCCCGATCAAGGTCAGCGATAAGTTCAGAGGTCGGCCAGCGCAGGGCCTTCTCGATCTTGCCGATCTGATCCTTGCTAACGAAGACCAGCGATCCGAGATCCGCCTGGGACAGACCTCGCCGTCCACGCAGATCACGGACAGCAGCTCCGAACGCGTCGCGCACCGATGCCTGTGGAGACAGAGGGCGAGGAGACTGCGCCATCTCTGCCTCCCCGTTGCATTCATGGCCGGGAGTAACCCGGCACCGACCAGCTAGGCGAATCATCCTCGTTCACACGACCTGACACTGCCACAACAGCCTTACATTAAGACACGCCATCGACACTCTCCGCAACCCCTACGCGAAATGCGTTTCACCATTCCATTCGATGCCGCAGTTGGTCGGCCCTAGACCGACACACCGTAGGCAGCGGCGCCTACCTCTCGCTACGCTGAAAGGCGCGCGGAGATGGGTTGAGTCGACCCTTCCTGGCGGCCGTGCAGGAGCCGTTTATGTAGGCCTGGCGGGCGACTTCGCTTACCGGCTGCGCTGGTTCCAGTGGGTGCGCAGGGGGCCGCGGAGCACTTCGGCGAACTCGGCGCGCAAATGCGTCAGATCAATCGGGCGGCCAGCCAGTTGCGTGCACAGCTCGTTGAGCGGCCATGCCCCGAGGTAGCCGAACCTCGCCAGGTAGATCGCCACCGTGTGCAGGCCGAACCTGTCGGAGTAGTCAAGTAGCGTGTATCCCAGCAGCTGGTCGAGATCGGAACGCGCAAGGCTTGCAGCCCGCGTGCCGTCCGCCCGCGGCTGTCCACCCTGGCCTGCTTTGAAGTCCACCAGCATTCCGCCGGCAATCAGATCCGCGTCTGCGTTCAAATCTTTGCTGCCGTCGAACGTCATGCCAGAAGCCACCGGCCCGGCGGGCAGGCTCGGTAGCAATCGCTGTCGCGCCAGATCCCGCATCGCGATCAGGTCGGCGACCTCGGCATCATTTGCCAACGCGAGCAGATCTGCTGCCCGGCTGGACTCGGACAGACTCATCAGCCGAGAGTTTTCCACCGGTGCGCGGAACAGCTCGCCCATCAACGCAAGGGCGTAGCAGACTCGTGCCCACCACTCGTCATTGCGATCGGCGAACTGACCCGGAGTCAGTGGCCCCACAACCGGCCTGTCCACTTTTGCTCGGATACCACCCAGCTCCGACAGCAGCTCCAGCCCAGCCTCGCCCCACGGGCCGGGCCGCTTCATCAGCCCACCGAGCGGCAGTCTGAGCGTGACGGCTCCGTCGGCGAGCATGCGCAACCACCAGTCGATCGCCGCGCCCTGAGTTCCCGGCGCGACCGTGGCCGGCATCAGCAACTGCTGCGGACCGGCAGCCACGCGAAACGACTTCTGGATTTCCTTGTGGTCAGGGAATGTGGACCGCAACCACAGTGCCACTGGGCTGGCCGGGTCTTTCACTTCATCAGTCAAGGCAGACATAGCCCGCAACCTACCGACCGCCGCCGACATCCCCGATCGTGCGTGAACGCGATTCCCGGCGAGCGCTGCGCCGGGTGGTGTGCCGCCATCCGGCGCTGGCTGCAACGTTCGCCTACTGCTGATCACGTAGCAGGGCGACCAGTAAGCCTGCTGCCTCGATCGCTACAGACACTCCGAGCGTCCACCTTGTAGAAGTGGACGCGGCCACGCCAATCAGCACCGCGGCCATCAGAATCAACTGTCCGCGGTCGCTGACCAGCGGCAGCCGCCGACGTCGACGTCGACGTCCTTTGCTCCTCAACCGACTTTCTCCGCCGGGTCCGCCGGTGCAGTTAAACCTCGAGCTCGGTCCTCGCATCGACCAGGACCCTCAGCCTTGGAAGCGGCCAGGCAAAGACCATCAGGTAGTAGCCATTCCGGTCGACTTCTTCCTCAATGGATGGGTACTTGTGCTGACCGACTCGGAGATCGCCGCCTGGTTGATGTTCCGCTATTTCGGGCAGATCGGCGCCAAGGCATCGTCGGACGGTTTCACGTTGTTCGCCGATGACCGCCTGGCCTGGTACGACCTGAGCAAGGACGTATGGGAACCCCACGCCGTGCTCGGACGGATGGGGTTGATGACGGCCCAGACCTCCCCTACCAGCCGGGATCCGGCGAGGCGAGCTCTCGACGCGATGGGACCGTGTCCAGGTCACCGACGATGGGCTGCGCCACGGGGCGCTCACCTCGGCGCTCGCGGCCGTCGCAGCCACCAAGGACGGCGTAGTCGGCCTCGAGGAGGCTAACGCGAGTCCGACAACCGGCAACCGGCAACCCAGTGCCACGTTCACCGGCGACTACGCCACTAGCTGCACGCGAGATCGGACCTTAACAATGCCGATCGCGTCGATTCCGCCGTATACGTCACGGCTGACCGCTTACGAGCGTCGGCGACTACCATCGTTTGCAGAGCGGCTCGGCAACCTGCGTCACCTGGAGCGCCTCGCCAACCAGGGCGGGGGCCGAATCTCCCGGCCCCTCGAAAATCCACTGCCGCGAGAGAGCATCACGGAGAGGCAACAAACGGTGACGCTCACGTTCGATTCGATCCTGCACAGCGCCGGAATCGATCCCGGCGAGGCTCTTGTGATCCGCCACGCCTACGTACGCGAACACGAAGACAGCGGTCTGCCGGGCCTCCACGCTGACTCCACCGACGCAGAGATCCTTCAGTACACGAGCAAGCACTCCACGAGACCACGCATCTTCCCGACTGCTCCGCCCCGCATCTGGATCGTATTCATCCGCGAGGGCGGCGACCGAGCCCGCCTCTGGTCGGTGCTGGAGAACCGCGGCGAGACTTCGAACGACGGCACACTGCGAACGTTCGATCTCGTCACGTCCGAGCAGATGGCGGACCTCCGAAACCGGCTGGTGATTGGCTGGAGATCGCCGCGTACCTGGAGGATCAACGCCACGACCGCGGCCGGCTACCCGGTGATCGAGATCGCCGACGCCGAGCCCGTGCCATTCCCCGGCTTCGACCGCCTCGTTCTGGACCACGCCAAGCTCCAGGCCGTGATGCGCGAGCACCGCTATGCCTCGTGGCGCACTGCCCTGGCGTCGGTGATAGGCGTCTACCTGATCACCGACACCCGTGACGGGCGTCAGTACGTCGGCAAGGCCGACGGTGCGGAGAGCATTCGCCAGCGCTGGAGCGCCTATGCAACCAACGGCCATGGCGGTAACACCGAACTGCGCAACCTCGACCCGACAAGCTTCCGGTTCTCGCTCTTACGGGTGTTCGACCCAGCGACGCCCACCCGTCAGATCGACGCCGCCGAGGGCCACTTCAAGATGGCCCTCGACGCCCGTAGACACGGCCTGAACCGGAACTGATACCTGGTGCTCGCTCAGCCCGAACGCTGGGACGGGCCGGTTCGCCTGCTGTCCACACTCGTCGTCATTCGTCGCACTTCTCTGATTCGTCGTGGGCGGCACCATCACGATGCCGACAGCGGCTACACGTCGGCGGACGAACGATGCCCGCCCGGTTCGGGTCCGACCTCGCTAGTCGGGCTCTACCCCTGCATTGGTGGCTGCGGGGGTCCAGATAGCTCTGCGTCCGCTGCCCCTATCTGGTTCACGGTTCATTAGATTCGGGCGTGCTTTCTCCGTGGTTGTGTGGATGGTCGAGATCGGAGCGTTCCGCGAGGTGGAGTGGCACCGGCTTCTTGGTCCGGTCATCCCAGGCAGCCGCCTGATGGCACAGCCTGGCTGTGAGTTCTACAAGTACTGCTGGTTGCCATGATCCTGCTCGTGCGATCGTGATCTCGATCATGGTGAGCGCGTGCCAGTCTTCGGCGTGGAACTTCGCTT
This sequence comes from Kribbella aluminosa, assembly GCF_017876295.1. Lineage (NCBI taxonomy): Bacteria > Bacillati > Actinomycetota > Actinomycetes > Propionibacteriales > Kribbellaceae > Kribbella > Kribbella aluminosa. The sequence continues at coordinate 54,526 of NZ_JAGINT010000002.1, forward strand.
GATCGGTCGGCAGTGTCCACCGGGTGTATTTGGCGCCGGTTTTTGCTCCAATCGATTTGCCTCGGTAGGTCTTGGACGCTTGCGCTAGGAGCCAACTGCCTGTTCCGTTCTCGCTGTGTCCATATACCTGCATCTGTGGCAGCGCCGGTTGATGGGGGTCGGCCACCGGCGTGCCGTGTCCGCGATGGGTGGCTTGCGGAACCCGCTGTCCGCTGGCGCAGCGAACCACTGCAAGGTCTGGGTGGTTAAGGGAGTCGCCGGGCAGCGGTCCGCGGCCGAGAGCTGTGTCGTTGAGACCGGACCAGAGCCCTTTGCAGGATTCGGCGTCAACGAACAGCACCACGGGTCGGTCACGGGGAAACTCGGCTGCCTGTAGCGCCTGTTCAACGTAGGCCTGCACGGCTTCGCGCTTGTCGACTGTGCGGGAGAGTTCCTTCATTCCGATGGGATCGGTGTAGTACTCGGCGTTAGCCTCGCGGTAGCTCAACCAGGGCTGGCCTGGCTTGCCCGCACTCTTAACTCGCCATGGCTGGTTCAGGTCCGCTTCGGCATGAAGTGCCGTGAGACGAATTACGAGGCTGTTGGCGGGTTTGTAGCCATTGCGTTGTCGTCGTGGGGTGTCCTGCCGGATATGGATCCCCACCAGGATCGCCGACCGATCCAGCGTCACCGTGTCACCCTTCACCATGGCCTGCCCCAGGCGATCGTCGATCACGCCGGCCTGGCGAAAGAGATCTCGCATTGCGCCGATCGCCGGGTAGTCGGAGGCCTTCTTCGGCTGGACTATCGTTTCGTTGCCCTGTGCATCTTTTGTCTTCGCCTTGTTGGCGGCTTTCGGCTTGGCGGGGGTCCAGTTGGAGTTGATGAACTGGCTGACGATGCCCTCTTCTCCAAGGAGGCGCCGCACGATCGGTTTCGCGTCGTCCTTTGGCGGGTCTTCGGGATCCCAGAAGGTCTCGGCCAGGGCAGCGATACCGGTCCCCGGCTGTGCCTTCAGCCATGCTTGATCGTTGAGGACGCGAGGTTGTGGGCCGTGATCGAGGATGTCGCCGGCCTCTGCCATGATGACGCTCAGTCTGCCGGTCAGCTGGATGGTTTGACCGTCGGGGATTCCGGCCAGCGAGGTGTCCGGGGCAGCACTGTAGGTGGCCATGACTTCTTGCATGCGGCGGCGAACGATCGGTGTGGAGTACAGGCAGACGATGCGCAGGTGCTGCAGGCCGCTGGCAAGTACTGCATCGTCGATTTTGGCTGCGGGGATGGCATGGTCGTCGAATGCTTTGACGCTCATCGAGGTCTTGGCATATCGCAGGGGCTGGATACCGAGCTGCCGTGTCGCGTGCTGTCCTAGCTGGTAAAGAAATCTGACTCCAGGCCCTTTGCCTGTGGGGTGAAACAACGGCTTGCCGATGGGGCGTACCTGTCCGGCTTCAGTTCCGAATTCGGCGGGAAGCGTGATCGCGCTCAGGCCAAGAGCATCGATGACGTCTGCAACGTGGCCTTTGGTCTGGGCGTGGTCTCGTCCTATTTTCGGGTAGGGCGACAGGACCGGTAGCCGGAGGATCGGGTCAGCCGGCCCAGAACCTCTGTCGATATAGGCGTTCTTGACGAACGACCACGTCGTGGGGTGACGGGCCACGTGGCCGTCGAGACTGAGGTAGAAGTTCGCTGCACCGGGCACCGTGACGATGGCTGTCGAAACGTACTGCGTAGCGTGGCCGGTCCTGGTCTTCCCGGACGGCAGGCTGATGGGGTTGTCGAAGGCGAGAAGGTTGCCCTCGGTGTCCATTCTCAGCTGAATGGGGTAGGTGCCGTCGATGAGCAGTGGTTCGGCGGCGAGCCGGCGTGCGAGTTCCCAGCGGGCAGCCTGGTAGAACCAGCGAGGCGCTGAGACTGGCTGGTTGACCTTGTCGCGCTCGATGAAGTCGGCGAGATTCTCGATGCGCGGCGTGATGCCTATTGGCAGCAGCGCTGCGAGCGTGTCCGAGGTGTGGTCGCCGGTGGTCAACTGTTCGAATTTCCGGATCGCGGTATGCATGATCCAGGGGTCGATCGGTTGGGTTGTGATGAGCAGGGCGTCGCTGTCGCGGGTGCCTTGGCGACCAGGGAACAGGGTTACTGGCTGGCCTGTAACAGCGGTCAGGGCGACGGTGAGTGCGGTGTAGCTTGGCATGACTTCGTCGCGGGCCAGGCGGTTCTGCAACAGCTTGGTCATGCCGTCCCAGCCGGCCAGGAAGTCCGGATTCATGGGATAGATCGCAACGGTTCCCAGCGATTGGGGGTCGATCTCGTAGGCGAGGGTGTGCAAGCCCTTGGCGAGGTCAGTGGTCACGGTGTTCGTCATCTTCCTGTCGCTGGTCGGCAAAGGTGAAGATCGCTTGGAGGGTGTCGCCGTAGAGCGACTGCATGAGGTCGAGCTGGCCTTCGTTGTGCCAGTTGTCGCGGATCTGACGGATGAGGCTGGCGAGGTCTGATTTTCCGCTGGTGTCGTGGAAGGCGTAGTCGACCAAGTGGATCTCGGCGTTGTCGCCGCCGCGCCGTGCACGGCCGGCCAGCTGGATGAGTCCGTTGAGGATTTCCTTGGCAATAGCGATCTGCACCGCAGTAGGTAGCGCACGGAAGTACGGCAGGCTGCGGAAGATGCGGTCGAACGCCCGGGCTGCTTCGATGCGCATGTTCTCCAATACCTCGGCTGGCGCGTCGGTAGCGGTCGAGATGGCATGGATGTCGGCGTTGACGTGCGCGAGCAGCTCGGCTGGTTCATCCATGACCGGGATGGGCCGGATCACGAGCCAGACGGAGCCGATCTGGGAGCGGCCGTCGCGGTCGACGATGTTGAGTCCGCGTTCGGTTCGCGCCAGTGGTGCGATCAGGACGGATCCGGGTTCGGTTCCGACGGTGCGGCCGAATTCTTCCAGTCGATCTGCCGGGACCTCGGTCCAGCGTGCGGTCAGCCGAGGTCCTTCCGGTGCATCGTCCGGGCGTACCCCCAAGACGATGCGCTCGGCGGGGACACCCGCGGCGGACAGTCCAACCGCGAGATCTTCCGCTCCCTCATAGGCTGTGGTGGCGAGCAGCAGCCGGGCCCGACGTGCCGTTTCAGGGTTAGCCAGCAGCTGCTGGATTTTCTTGTCGAGGTGCTGGATCCAGAGTTGTTTGCCCAGCTTGGTCATGGTCGCGCGGCGTTCCTTGCCGCTGGTTCCAGATACTCGTAGGAATTCCAGTTCCTCGTCGCTGACCGGGGTGGCATGAATGGTGAGTCCACCGGTCACATCGTCGGGGACCCACCACATCGGCTGAACGTGGACGTGGTGATGGGGTGCGCCAGGGAAGTAGCCCGTTGCGGACAGACCGACCACGATACGGCTGCGCCCCGTGTGGGCTCGAGCGGTGAGGTCTCCCAAAGTCACCACGTACGTGTGGGGGTCTCCGCCGAACCCGCTGACCCGCAAAGAGGTGTCCCACGGCCGGTCGTCGTCGTGGAGCTCGGTGAAGGCGAACAAGACTCGGCCCATCGGCCCGTAGGGCACCGCTCTCCAGGTGGCGAACTGACCGAGCGCATCAGCGATTTCCGTTGCCGCCTTGACGCCTGAGGCGTGGAGTTGCGGCGCCGCGTAGACCATTGACATCAGGCACTTGCGCAACGTCTCCAGATGCGCTCGCCGGATCAGCCGATCTGCGACCAGTACCCGCGTCTCATCGCTGTCCAGGCGGCTAACAGGGTAGGGGTGATCCTTGAGCATCCCGGCAAGGAGTTCACGGCCGACCATGAACAGATCGCCTCCGCTGGCAGGACTGGTCAACGTCGCCAACACCGTGGCTACCGGTTCCAGCCAATCAGGAATCACCGCGCCGCTGGTGGACTCGGGAAACAGAGCATCCAGCGTGGCCAGCTGCTCTGTGCTCACGCTGAGATCTTTGGCGTCGGGTGGAATGCCGAACAGGGCCGCGGCGAGCCAGCCGTCCCATCTGCGCGGCAAGACCCAGCGACCGAACATCGGGTGGCCTGGTGAACGGCCGGCCCGTGAACGAATGAAGTCCCCGGCGGCAAGGTGACGGTTGTAGTTCTCGGCTAGATACCGTGCCTGCGACAGCAGTGCTTGGACGCGGCCTTCGATGAGAGGGTTGATCAGGCCAATCGCATCGCCGAACTCGGTGTCGAAACGCCGCAACAGCGATCCCGATGAGCCGCGCCTCTTCGCCAAGGTCAAGCCGCTAGCGCTCTCACCGATCAGGCTAGCCTGGAACGCGTCGATCTCATCGATCAGCACGGCGTGACTGCGGAACAGCACAACGGCCTCGACCGAGGGGTTCTCTTCGACCCGGCCGTCCATCACTACAGGAACGTGCAGGCGCCCAACGGCGAAGTTCGAATGGCTGGTCACAATCACCCGGGCCGTTGCAGCTTGCCTGGCAACACGGAACTTCCCGCAGCTGTTGCGCCACGGGCACCGCGACCGCTTCTGACTGGCAGAGCCGTCGTCCTTTACGGCCCGCAGATCTCCACACGGTTCTGCTCCCGGCACCCAAGCATCGACGCCATCCTCAGTCTCAGCGGCTGCCGGCAAGGCGCAGGCATAGTGCATGCGGTCATAGGCCCATTCGCCGAGTCCGCCTGGCTTTGAGCCCTTAGCTGCGATCTCAGCCTCAGTTGCCAGTCTGCGCGGGGACATCAATGGCACCACATCACCATCGACGCCAAGCGCACGAAGGCTGGCATCGATCGAGTGAGCGGTCTGCACGACGACCGCGTTCTTGGGAACCAGCAAGGTGGTCACCATGCCGCGCTCGGCGCACCAGCACGCTACCAATTCAGCCAGGACGTTCTTGCCGACTCCGGTCGGTGCATTCAGCAGCTGGGTAGCACCTGCGCGAAGCACCCACTGGCCCTGTTCCAGATTCTCCGGATCTCCCTGCAGACGGGTGAAGATCCGGTCAATCGACTCGCGGCGATGAGTCTGACCGAAGGCCGCATCCAGCAGGTCAGCCATTCTCCTCAAGTCGTCGAACGGTATCGACAGCTCTGATGCGTCCACCGGCTGACCCAGGTCAGTTGGCTCCTCCGGCTCGGCAGCCGGTGTTAGAGACAACGCATAGCGTGTCTCGACTGCTCCGGTGCCGCGTGGGCCGCTCGTCCACGTCACGAATTCTCCGGGGCCGGCGACCTTCTGCGGCCGCCGGGTCTGCATCTCCTGCTCGAGCCACAGGAACCGCACACACTCCTCGACCACAACCTGGGGTGAGGCCATGTCGACCAGCAGGACGTCAGAATCCAAGAAGCTGAATTCGGCGATCTGTTCAGGCACCAACTGTTCGACCAGGTCCCTGAAGCCGTTGCGGTTGGCCATCGCGACCGGACGCCACCGCAGTAGCCGCGCGATCAAGGTGCGTTCCTCCTCCGACAGCCGCAGCCAGCGAGCCCACTTGTCGACCTGCCCTGACAAGAAGAACAGTGCATCCGCGACGCGGATGCAGCGCCGGCCCTGCTGCTCGATCGGGAAGTACAAGACCGCGAGCGCCAGCGCACCCCGCACCACGTGAATGGCTACCTTGTAGTCGGCCTCTCGTGGACCGCGCCGGCCACCCCGAGCCGCGCTCACTGGGCATCACCTCGACCCACAACCGTGCGGACGTGTTTCATGAACGCCTCAACCGTCCAGAACGTCTTGTCAGGCAGCGCGCGCGACAGTTGCGGAATCTGGCTCTTCCGATACTTCGGCACCAGGACATGCCGTGCAGCCGGTGGCTCATCGATAATCCGGCGAGCATCTACGTGGTCCTTGACATCCACGGTCCAGGGAGCGAAACCCGGCGCCGTGACCAAGGCATCGAACGTGTCCATAATCGGCCACGGCGTGACCCTGATGCCTAGTTCCTCGCTCTCCAGCTGCTGAAGCACTACTTCAGGCAGCCCCGGAATGGTGATGAACCGCCACACCGCGGGATCGAGACACCCAGCTCCCGTAACAGGCAATCCTTTCGGCGTCCGCATCCGCGCGGTCGACACCTTTCTCAGCTGCGGCAGACCCAGGTCATACCCCTTGATCTCGAACCGCGCCTCGTGCGGTGAGTAGCTGCAGAACACCGACCGCTCCCTCACCTTCATCGGCCACCGGCACGCCGGGCACGGCCACCACCACGCATCGCCATCCCCCGTGCCGCGGTGACTCCGATCCCGGGGAATGTCGACGTACTCCGCTACCGCCTTTGCCCCCGCATACCGGAGGTTGGTGTTTCGCTCATCGATCAAGTCACGGCGAACCCCAGCAGGGCGCTCGATCAAAAAGAGGCGAGACGCCGTGTAGACCTTCTGATCACCGGTCTGCACTGTCGCCTGAAAGACTGCACGCTCAACCTGCTCGTCGCGCTGCCAGGCCCACTTCGGCAGCCATGACGTTGCCGGATCAGCCTCACGGTCGAACAGACCAAAGGTGTAGTCGGCAGCCACCTCCAAAGCAGCATCCGTAAGCCCGTCAGCCTCATCCAGGAGTACGAGCGACCCCAAAACGCCGCCCTCAGACACGTCGGGAAGCAACTCGCTGATCGGCCTGCGCAACGCTGCCACAAGATCCATTGGCGTCCGGATCTGCGACTTCGACGCCTGCACATGCATGATCACGCCCGCCATCCGCGCCACCTCCCGCCACGCACCCGGCTGGTCACCACGTTGAGACCACGCAACACTCGCCCGCAGCGCCGCAGTCACCACCGCGTCATGCGGCGAACGTAAATTGAGCACTCAACTTCTCCTTATTTGGCATCACGCACTGCGATGACTGTCTAACAGAGCGCACCGACAGTTTCGAAGCAGTCCCGCCGCGACCGGCAAGCGCGGAGCTCACGGACCGAGAGCCGGCGCGACACGACGAAGAGACACGGTGGGAGATTTCGCGAGGCTCGAGCGAGACCGGGTACGCCGGGAAGCCGAAGTGCGGGAACGTCAAGCTGCAGTCTCGGCGGCTCAGCGAGTACAGCAGCGGTTGGACCAGCTCGAGCAGGATGCCGCCGCACGCTGGATATGCCTAGAAACAGGAAGGCCACGACCGAGCAGGTAGTGCCCGTCGACTTCCCTGACGCCGAACACTTTCGCTGCTCTAACCGCGACCTCCGGGCCGAACGGTCTGTCCTTTCGGAGGGATGCAGAGACTTCCAGGTGCGGTGCTGATAGGGGGATGGAACTCGCAAGCCGTTGCCTGCAACAAGCGCAAAACAGTCGATACGAATCACATCTGTGACTAACCTGGATCGCCTGGGAGGGCACGTCTTTCTCACCCAGCATCGCGGTACCGAGCGACTATCCCCCAGGGTGGTCCGGGGCCGCTGGCAGCGAGGCTCCTACTCGTTGGCCTGAGGTTGCCGGACTGCGCCGTTGGCGTGCGCCCGGTGAGGCGGGCACACATCACACAGGCGACGCAGTCCGGCAGCAGCCAACCGATGCCCAGACCCGAAGCGACCGATCCCCTGTCACGATCAGCGTCGGCTCTGGTCCTTCGTGACGCGTGCGCCGCCGGGAGAAACTTTCCTTGTCATCCTGCGCCGGCCAGGAAATCGTATGGAAACTTGCTGGCCGCCGAACCAGCCCACCCAAATGGTGCCACCGCACGGCACCACTCGGTCTCCCCCACGCATCTACCAGGCGCCTTCCGTGTGAGGCACGGGACCACGAGAGGACCCGCACGGGGCCCGGGGCTACCTCAGGTCGTACCGAGGACACTTCGTGGCTCCTTGGCCGCCGCAGTATGGGTGGTTTAGAGCCATGGCCGCCATCGGGCAACGATGGTGCCAGGTCGGAACCTTGCTGACACCCCGCTGAGACCGCAATCGGTCCTGTGCGAACGAACCGTAGGTCTATCCCGGGGCTCAGCAGCGGCCACGATCGCCCGGGCCCGGCTGATCATCAGGCAGGGTGTTCCGACCCGCGTCCATCTGCCGGGACTTGCGACGGCGCCGACGGCGCCGATGCTTCTGGAGTTTGCCGAGCTCGCCCGCTTGGCCACCTGCCAGCGCCTACACGGCCGCTCGCGAGGGGTATCAAGGCCAGGCGGACAGAGCTGTCAGCACGGATCCCTCTATCCGCCATCCAGGAGCTCCCTAACTTCGGTGCCGGCAGCCGCCACGAAGGGTTCCGTGGCGATGAGGCCCAAGGACCGGACACCACGCCTCAGTTCGCAGGCGCGGGAGCCGGCAGCAGCGACCGCTACTGGGGACCAAATGCCCCCACCTCGGTGCGCATTTCATACGTCGAGCCTCCGATGGCCAGCATGAGGGCACTCCCACTGAGGTGGCCTCATCCTGGCTCTGGCGGTCCTATCTCAAGCGCCTAGACGCTGCCGTGGCCCACGGCAGCTCGTGCGCACCGATCGAGCCGACCCCGGGGCCCGGACACCCGGCGCGGCGTGCACATTCCACCGGTACAGATGAGGTGCGAACGTCTTTGTGTACTTTTGTGTGTACCTGGCGGGTCTGGGGCCACGGAGAAGCCCCCCTGACTGAGGCGTTTTGCCTGGTCAGAGGGGCCTTGGTGGAGCCGCCTATCGGAATCGAACCGATGACCTTCTCATTACGAGTGAGACGCTCTGCCGACTGAGCTAAGGCGGCGGGTACCGAGGCAAGAGTGTAGCGGGAGGAGGGGGAGGATTCCGAATCGGATCTGGGTACGGCGGTACCGCGGGGTGCGGGTGTGCCCGGGATCACTCCGGGGCGGGCGCATGCGCCGAGCGCTCCACTCCGGGGAGGACGGGGAACTGGGAGTCGGTTATGTGCGTCGTAGCGGCGGGAAATAGCGAGTGGAACAAATTGTGCGGGAAATGCGTTGACTTCGGTAGTGGAGTTGGGTGACACTAATTCCCGCAAGACCAAAACCCTGAGGAGAGATCGTGTTCGGAACGCACATCCTGAGCGAAGCCTGGCGGCCCGGCCGCATGGCTTTGTCGGCGTGCCTGCGATCCGTGGGCGACGAGGCCAGCTACAACCACCAGCTGAGCCCGCGTGTGGGCGGTCCGCCTGGGTGATCTCCGAGTGGGGAGACCTCCAGGAGCCGTCTGAGCCGGGTACCGGCAGCAGGCGGCTCTTTTCTTTTGCCCGACCTCGGGCCATCGCCGGCGTGCAATGGTTGCGGACCGGATTCCAAACCCGCGTCAAGAGGGTTCGACTCCCTCCGTCGGTGCTTTCCGGTATTTACGGATATCGGCACGAACAATTGACAACTGGACATTCATCGCAATTTCCCCGGCGTCCGCGAGACCCCGGGGAGGACCAGCTGTAGGCCAGTGGCCAGGCCGCCTCATTTGGGTTGAGGAGATCGGAGGTTCGAGTCCTCCCAGCTGGACCAGGCGCCCGCAGGATGCTCAGCTACCGGCCGAGCGGGCGCCGTACGCGTGCCCTGTGACGGAAATCCGCAGTACATCCGGCACAGGGCACCGGACGCCCGTGGCTCAACCGGAGAGAGTGCCTGCCTACGAAGCAGGAGGATGCAGGTTCGAATCCTGCCGGGCGTGCTGTGTCCGAAGCGGAAGTGGGCGATGCGCCGGGACGTGACCCCGGAGGAAGCGGGTTCGAGCCCCGCCGGACACCCTGCGGTACGACGTACTCACGTGGAGTACGGCGTACACCCGCGGCTCTGGCCCAAACTGGGAGAGGCGCCTGGCTTAGGACCAGGAGGTTCAGGGTTCGAATCCCTGGAGCCGCACGAACGGACCGACACCGAGATCGCCGACCTGCCGACCGCCGGTCGGGCACACTGGAGAGGAGGAGGAACCAGATGAGCGGTGTGATCGTCCTGAACGCCTCGTACGAGCAGTTGCACGTCGTGTCGATCCCGCACGCCATCCGGATGCTCGTCCGGGAGGTCGCCGTCGTCGAGGAGGCCCACGACGGCGCCAGCATCGGACCGTTCCCTCTTCCCCGCGTCCTGCGGCTCGTCCGGTACGTCGTGATGAAGTGGCGGTACGCCTCCGGCCGGCTGCAGTACACCCGGGCCGGCGTACTGAAGCGGGACAAGTACACCTGCGCGTACTGCGGCAAGCTCGGCGCCACCACGATGGACCACGTCGTTCCACGGTCGAGAGGCGGACGCGGCGAGTGGCTGAACGCCGTCGCCGCACACGCGGACTGCAACGAGAAGAAGGGCTCGCGCACCCCGGAAGAGGCCGGCATGCCGCTGTTGTGGCAGCCGTGGATCCCCTCCCGTGCCGAGATAGCGCTCTGACCCGACACCAGCAGACCCTGCCCGGTGTCGCGGCGGAGCGCGATGCCAGGTGGGCGACGGCGACCCACCCTCGGTCCTGACCCGAGGCCCCGCAGGTTCGACCCCTGCCCTGGCAGCTATGGCGGAATAAGCCGAGCTTCGGCCTAACGGCAACCGTTTCGAAAACGGTCAGCCCTTCAGCGGGCGTGCAGGTTCGAGACCTGCTTCCGCCGCATGCACACCAACGAAGAGGGTGAGGAGATGAACGTGGAGCTTCCGGTTGAGTTGAGTGGGGCCAAGAGCTCCACGCTCATGTGGGCGCAGGAGTACGAGGTCGACGCGAAGGCGCTGCAGCAGCTGCGGAACATCGCGGCGCTGCCGTGGGTGCACGGGGTTCGGGTGATGCCGGACGTGCACCTCGGCAAGGGTGCGACGGTCGGGTCCGTGATCGCGATGTACCAGGCCGTGTCGCCGGCTGCCGTCGGTGTCGACATCGGGTGCGGCACATGCGGATTGCCCGGGAGCTGCCGCACAACGCGGACCTCCCGGACCGCAACCTCGCGGTGTTCCTGTCCGGTACGCCGGAGATGGACGCGTACCGGCGGGACCTCACGTGGGCGCAGGAGTACGCCGCCCGGAACCGTGCGGTGATGCTCGCACTCGTGATGCAGGCGGTGCGGGAGTCGTTCGAGGTCGACGTACGGTTCGAGCAGCCGATCTCGTGCCACCACAACTACGTGGCGGAGGAGCAGTTCGACGGGCTCGACCTGCTCGTCACCCGCAAGGGTGCGATCCGGGCCGGGCGCGGAGACCTCGGCTGATCCCGGGGTCGATGGGCACCGGGTCGTACGTCGTCCGCGGGCTCGGCTCCGAGCGCTCCTTCTACTCGGCCTCTCACGGGGCGGGCCGGCGGATGAGCCGCACCGAGGCGAAGCGCCGGTACACGGTCGCGGACCTGGTCGCCCAGACCGACGGCGTCGAGTCCCGCAAGGACGCCGGCGTGATCGACGAGATCCCCGCCGCCTACAAGGACATCGACACGGTCATCGCGGCCCAGTCCGACCTGGTCGAGGTAGTCGCCCACCTCAAGCAGGTCATCTGCGTCAAGGGCTGAACACTCGCGCCGCCCGCCGTCATCAGGGGAGACGGCGGGCGGCGGACTGGAGGTCTCGTGAAGGCTGCAGTGCGATTGGTCTACAGCGCGGACGTCGACGTAGAGACGTACGTTCCGGACGATCCGAACGACGACGGCGTCTGGGTTCGGTTCATCGTCGGACCGGCGGGCGAACCCGGTGAGGAGTCGTTCGACGTGCTGGTGTGTACGCCGTTGTGGTTGCGCCGGGTCGTCCGTGGGGAAGGACCGCAGATCGGGCGCCATCATCTGATCGTCGACCCGTTCGACCTTCGGCTGGCGGTCGGGTTCCTGTGCCGGCAGTTCGAGGAACTCTCGGCGCCGACGTACGACGACCCGGCGGAGAAGCTGGCGCGGCTGGGGCTGTGGGAGTTCGAGGACTAGCGGGAAACGTAGTAGGTCCGGGGCCGAGCGAACCGGACTTGGTGAGATCCGCCTGTTGGTAGGGGCAGCGGTTTGCTAAACCGTCGGTCGGCTGGCATGTCGGCTCGCGAGTTCGAATCTCGCTCTCACCGCTGGGTGGTTGGGATGGACCAGCCACCCTGCCAGCCCCGTTGGTCTAGCGGTCAGGACGCCTGGTTCTCATCCAGGAGATCACCGGTTCGAATCCGGTACGGGGTACGCGTCAGCTTGCAGGGTCGAATCCTGCGTTCGGCACGTAGTAACTATCAGACAAGAGAGGAGGACCGGCCGTGGCCGACCTCAGGAACAGGAAGCGAGTGCCTGGTGGCAGGACCGGTGCTCCGGTCGCGCAGGGGCACTCGATGCGGCGCGTGTTGCTTGCCTGCGGGCATGTGCAGCGGGATCGGATCGCGCACCGTGGGGATCACGTGTGGTGCGAATCCGAGTGCTCCGACTGGACGCGGGTCGTGTCCGTGCAGGAGTAACGCGTACCCAAGGACGGGCAGTACTCGGGCCGTTGAGCGTGCGGGCAGGTGCATGTACAGCGTCTCACCGGTGCACTACCCGTCCTTCGGTACGCAACCCCCTGGTGACGGAATCACACCGGGCCCTCCGAAGGCTCGGTTCCTGGTTCGACTCCAGGCAGGGGGACGTGGCAGCCGCTTGCCTCGGGCACCTTTCAGGACCGGGGTGGTGACGTGTTCGAGGAACAGTTCGCGCCGGGATTGAGCAGCGGGTCGAAATGCGCCGTCAGTGAGACGGCGGTTTCGGCTCTGGTGGACAGGATTCGCAGGCGCAGGTCGTCGGCGGTCACCGGGTGGTCGAGTGGGAGCAGGCGGCGGTGGCCGACCGTGGTGCCGGTGGCTATCTCCTGCCAGGAGCCTTCGACGAGTGCGTCTACGGCGAAGGATTCGACCTGTTGCCCCTGCTCGATGTCTTCCCGCAGATCCAGGACGTTGATCGTTGCCGGTAGCACCAAGTCGGTGTCGTAGTAGTCCCGCACCGCCGCCCCGAACTCCTGCAACCGCGCCACGTCCGGATCGGCGAACAGGCCGCGGCGGTCGGGTGGGATGTTGAGGAGAAGGACGGCGTTCCGGCCGACCGATCTGCGGTAGATGTCCAGGAGTTCCGGGAGCGACTTCACCGCGTCGTCCTCCGCGGCGTGGTAGAACCAGCCGGGGCGGATCGACACGTCGACCTCCGCCGGGTACCAGCGCAGCTCGTCCGCCTGCGCGATCAGCTCCGGGCCCGCGACGTCCGGTGCGGTCTGCTCGGCCAGCATCCGGCCGTCGCGGAACGGTACGACGCTCCACTCGGCCTCGCGCGCGAACCCGTCCTCGTTGCCGACCCAGCGCACGTCCGGTCCGCCGACCGCGATCGTCGCGTCCGGCGCCAGCCGCCGGATCAGGTCGAACCAGCGGTCGTACGCATAGCTCTGCGTGCTGTGCGTCGGGTTCGCCCCGTCCAGCCACACCTCGGAGATCGGCCCGTACGACGTCAGCAACTCGTGTAGCTGGTTCAGGTAGAACCGGTTGTAGTCGTCGACGACGTACTCGAACTCGCCGATCCGTGACGGCACCGCCGGGCTGCCGTTGCCGTAGTACCCGCCGGGCGCCTTCTCCTGGTAGAGGTCGGCCGGCGACAGGTACACGCCGAACCCAAGACCCGCTGCAGCACAGGCCGCGGACAGCTCTCCGACCACGTCCCCGCGATAGGACGACGCGGAAACCGTGTGCGGAAGGAACTTGCTCGGCCACAGGCAGAACCCGTCGTGGTGCTTCGCCGTCAGGATCACGCTCTTGAATCCCGCGGACACAAGTGTGGAAACCCACTGCGAACAGTCCAGCGCAGACGGATCGAACGCAGCGGGATCGTCCAGCCCGGTCCCCCACTCCAGGTCGGTGAAGGTGTTCGGCCCGAAATGCACGAAGGCAGTGAGCTCCTGCCGCTGCCAGGCGACCTGCCGCGCCGACGGACGTACGGCCGAAGCATCCATCACAACAACACCTTTCCGGGGTTCAACAGATTCAACGGGTCGAACGCGGCCTTGACCCGCCGGTGCAGCTCGAGGCCGACCGGGCCGAGTTCCGTTTCCAGCCAAGCCGCCTTCAGCGTGCCGATCCCGTGTTCGCCGGTGATCGTGCCGCCGAGCCGCAGGCCAAGCTCCATCACTGCGCCGAACGCCTGCAACGCGCGCGTCTCGGCCGCCGCGTCGTTCCGGTCGAAGACCACCGTCGGGTGCATGTTCCCGTCGCCGACGTGCCCCGGGCAGAAGATCAGGACGTCGTACTGCGTGCCGATGTCGGCGATGCCGCGCAGCAGCGTGACCAACTGCGAACGCGGCACCGACACGTCGTCGATCAGCGTGATGCCGAGTCGCTCCAGCGCCGGGTTGACCAGCCGGCGCGCCTCCAGGAGCATCTGGGACTCCTCGGCGTCCGAGGACTCCGCGACGTCGACGGCACCGTGCGCGGAGCAGATCTCGGCGATCCGGGCGACGTCTTCAACAGCCTGCGCTCCCCGATCGGACTGTGCCAGCAGCATCGAGCCGACGTTCTGCGGCAGTCCCATGTCCCGATAGTCCTGGATCGCCCGCAGGGTTGGCTGATCGAGGAATTCCAGCAGCGACGGGCGGAGGCCGGAGGCCATCACGGCGGCTGCGGCTGCGATGCCGTCCTCGATGGTTCGGAACGTGGCGGCAGCGGTCAGTGCGGCTTCGGGGGCCGGGCGCAACGCCAGCGTGGCCTCGGTGACGACGCCGAGCGTCCCCTCGGACCCGACGAGCAGCCGCGTCAGGTCGTAGCCGGCGACCCCCTTCGCGGGCCGCCGGCCGGTGCGTACCACCTCGCCGGACGCCAGTACGACCTCCAGGCCGCGGATGAAGTCCGATGTCACGCCGTACTTCACGCAACACAGGCCGCCCGCGTTCGTGGCGATGTTCCCGCCGATCGTCGACATCTCCCACGACGACGGGTCCGGCGGGTAGAACAGGCCCTGCTCCAGGACGGCGCGGGACAACGACGCGTTCACCACACCCGGCTGTACGACGGCAACCTGGTCCTCGACGGAGATCTCCAGGATCCGGTCCAGCCGCGCGGTCGAGAGCAGCAGGCACCCGTCGACCGCGTTCGCCGCACCAGACAGGCCGGTCCGGGCGCCCTGCGTGACCACCGGCACCCGGAACTCGGACGCGAGCCGCATCACCTCCTGCACCTCGGCCGTGCTCGTTGGCCGGACCAACACCCGCGGCACACCCGCCGTACAGAAGGTGGCGTGATCGTTGCGATGACTGTCCAGGATGTCCGGATCGTCGACAATCTCACCGAGGACCGACCGGAGCCGGTCCAGGAACTCATCCCTCATCTTGCTCGGCGAGCAGCCGCAGGATCAGCTCGGCCCGGCGGACGCGCTCCCGTCCGAGGGCTTCCGCCGTACCGGCGAGGTGGGCACCGATCGGGTAGATGTTCGGGGCGTTCCGCAGGCCCATCTTCAGGTACACCGGCGCCGCGACCCGGACGATCTCGGGTACGTCGTAGAAGCGGACGTGGCCGCCCTGGTCGTCGGGGACCTCGATGTACATGTCGATCGGTACCGTCGTCACCGACCGGATCTCCGCGAGTACCGGCACCGGCAGGTCGGTCGACACGTTCAGGCTGGTCGCGCCGAGCCGCTCGTACAGCTGGGCGGTCGGTGCGTTGGGCAACGGCATCAGCACCGACGTCTTCAGCACCAGATCCGCGGGCAGCTCGCCCTCGATCTTCAACTGGCCAAGGATCTCCAGTACGCCGATGTCTCCGACCAGCAGGCTGCGTACGCCGAGCTCGACCGCGCGGAACGCGTCGCACAACGACGCCGCCACCTGGTCGTTGCCGCGCGCAACACCGCCGACCGCCGCCGAGACCTTCGCCTGGCCGCCGATGTCCCAGGAGCCACGCGGGCCGAGGAACAGGCACACCTCGACGCCCTCGGACGCGCCGAGCGTCAGCATCTCCTCGACCTCACCGTCGGTCAGCATCATCACGCCGCTGCCCTGCGACACCCGGTCGATCGTGACGCCGCGGTCCTTCGCCTCCTCCAGGACCGCGGTCATCACCCGCGGGCCCTCGCAGGACGGGATCTCCACCTTGTACGGCGAACCGTCGGGGAAGGTCTTCGTGGACGCCTCCCCGGGCCGGAAGCCGCGGTCGGCGAGCAGGGCACGTGCTTCGCGAAGGTTCATCTCTCGCTCCAGGGTCCGAGTCGGCCGGCCGGCGCCAGGTTGCGCGCCGTACCGGTGATCTCCAGGTCGAATCGTTCGGCCGCCTCGGTCAGCAGGGCCGGTGTCACCATCAGCTCGTTCGGCGACAGGGTGTCCTTGATCCGGGCCAGCCGGAGCTCGGACCAGTGCCGCCGTCCGCACATCGTCACGGCCGCGAGTACGGCGGCCTCGTCGTCCTCCATCACCATCGGCAGCCGCGAACGTCGCGCACCGCCGGCTCCGGAGGTGAGCGCGTTCACGTAGCTGGCTCTGAGGTCGATCTGCTCGAGCAGACGCGCGGGGATCACGTCGGCCAGCCCGAGACCGGACGCGTTCCCGTGGGATGCCGTGGACAGCGAGTGCACGCTGATCGCGGCGATGTCCGGGGACCCGAACTCGGGGATTCCGTGCACCCAACAGCGGCCGATCACGTTGGTGTCCATGCCGGCGCCGGACTTGTCCTTGCCGAGCTCGTCGATCACGAGGACGTCGAGCTGGTCGAACGGGAGGCGGCCGAGGAGGCTGGAAGCCCTTTGCAGCAAGGCGTTCTCGGCTGCTTCGGCGATGCCGTCCGCGGTGAGGAGTTCGACCGACGCGGTGCGGTCCTCGGCGTTCTCCAGGATCGCGAGGCCGCCGAGGATCTTGCCTTGTGCAACGATCATCCGCGCGGCGGCCTCGATGTTGCTGCCGAGGGAGGGGATACCGCCGGCGTGCAGGGCGGCCGCACCGCGGTGGTTGCCGAGGCCGATCGCGAGGATCTTCGCGATGCCGCTCTCGATCGGGCCGCGGAAGTCGGTGTGCGGCTTGACGCGGTTCACCAGCAGTACGCCGTCGGCCTTCGCGGCGAGGGTGTCGTGGTGGATCTCGGTGCCGTCCGGGAGGGTGCCTACGACAACGGTCTCCATCGTCGCTTCGATGGGGCAGCCAACGGATTCCGCGGTGATGCCGAGGCCGGCGAGCATCTCCCGCTGCCCGTCGGCGGTCGCCCCGCCGTGCGAACCCATCGCGGGCGTCACGAACGGGACGGCACCGGCGTCCCGCAACCAGTCCACGGCAGCCTTCACCACCGGCACCAGGTCCCGGATGCCCCGGCTCCCGGCCGTCACCGCGATCCGCGCTCCCGGCACGACCCGCCCCCGAAGTGGCTCCAGCGCCGACCGCGCATCACCGTACGGGTCGACCGAAACCGGCAGATCACTCAGTAGCTGCCGAATCGGCGTGACCTGCGGGAGCTTGCCGCCCGGCCGCAGACCCCGGATCGCGTCGAACGGCCCCCACCCCCGCCTCGCTTCGCTCGGCGGGTTGAAGTTGGAGGCCGGCTCACCGGGCTGCGAGATCCCGGCGGACCCCGATGAAGCGGTCCCGGCGTTTCCGGCGGACCCGGGTGAAGCGGTCCCAGGGGACCCGGGTGATGCGGTCCCGGGGGACCCGGGTGATGGGGACTCGGGTGAACCGGGTGATGGGGACCCGGGTGAAGCTGTCCCGGGGGAACCGGGTGGTGGGGTTCCAGGGGAACCGGGTTGGGTGGGCATCAGTGGCTCTGGCGGGCGACGGCCGAGCCTGTGCGGCCGACCAGGAAGTCGAGGTCGCAGCCCTGGTTCGCCTGCGTCACGTGGTCTACGTAGAGGCGGGCCCAGCCGCGGTCGGTGGGAGGTGCGGGTGGTTGCCAGTCGGCGCGGCGCTTCTCCAGTTCTTCGTCGGTGACGTCCAGGTGCAGGCGGCGGGCGGGGACGTCGAGTTCGATCCAGTCGCCGGTGCGGACCAGGGCGAGCGGGCCGCCGACGGCCGCCTCGGGGGTGACGTGCAGGACGACGGTGCCGTACGCCGTACCGCTCATCCGGGCGTCCGAGATCCGCACCATGTCGTCGACGCCGATCTCCGCGAGCTTCCGCGGGATCGTCATGTTGCCGACCTCCGGCATCCCCGGATACCCGCGCGGCCCGGCGTTCTGCAGGACCAGCACGGTGTCCTCGTCGACGTCCAGCTCCGGATCCTCGACCGCCTTGTCGTACTCCTCGATGCTGCTGAACACCAGAGCCTTGCCCCGGTGCCGCGACAGCCGCTCGGACGCGGCCGACTGTTTGATGACCGCACCGTCCGGCGCCAGGTTCCCCTTCAGTACGGCGGTTCCCGCGCCACTGCCCAGCGGATCGCCGACCGGGCGGATCACGGCGTACGTCTCGCTGTCCGGCGCCGCACCGGGGTACGTCGCCTCGATCCGCTCGGCGTTCGCGACGTTCTCGCCGATCGTCCTGCCGGTGACGGTGATCGCCTCGGTCTTGAGCAGCGGCAGGATCTCCTTCAGTACGGCGGGCAGCCCGCCGGCGTAGTAGAAGTCCTCCATCAGGTACTTCCCGGACGGCTGCAGGTCGACCAGCCACGGGACGCCGCGCGCCCACTCGTCGATGTCGTCCAGCGTCACGTCGACGCCGATCCGGCCGGCGATCGCGAGCAGGTGGATGACGAAGTTCGTCGAGCCGCCGATCGCCGCGTTCGCCCGGACCGCGTTCGCGAACGCGTCCCGGGTCAGCACGTCGCTGATCTTCAGGTCTTCCTTGACCATCTCGACGATCCGCTGCCCGGACTTCTGCGCGACGACGTACCGCCGCGAGTCGACCGCCGGGATCGCCGCGGACCCGGTCAGCTGCAGGCCGAGCGCCTCCGCCATGCAGGCCATCGTGGACGCCGTACCCATCGTCATGCAGTGCCCGTTGCTGCGGGACTGCCCGGCCTCGGCCGCGGCGAAGTCGTCCGCCGACATCCGCCCGGCGTTCAGGTCCTGCGTGAACCGCCACACCGCCGTACCGGAGCCGATGTCGCAGCCGCGGAATTTACCGTTCAGCATCGGGCCGCCGGTGACCACGATCGTCGGCAGGTCGACGCTCGCGGCGCCCATGATCGAGCCGGGCGTGGTCTTGTCACAGCCGGTCAGCAGTACGACGCCGTCGATCGGGTTGCCGCGTAGCGACTCCTCGACGTCCATGCTGAGCAGGTTCCGGAACAGCATCGCGGTCGGCCGCAGCAGCGTCTCGCCGAGCGACATCACCGGGAACTCCAGCGGGAACCCGCCGGCCTGCCACACGCCCCGCTTGACCGACTCGGCCAGCCGCCGCAGGTGCGCGTTGCACGGGGTGAGCTCGGACCAGGTGTTGCAGATCCCGATCACCGGGCGCCCGTCGAACGCCTCCTCGGAGAAGCCCTGCGACTTCATCCACGACCGGTGGATGAACCCGTTGCGGCCCTTCTCGCCGAACCAGTGGTCGAAGCTCCGCCGGCCGATCGGCTGGTCAGGCTCGTCAACAGTCGGTTCGTCAGTCATCGCGGCACC
Organism: Kribbella aluminosa; assembly: GCF_017876295.1. Lineage (NCBI taxonomy): Bacteria > Bacillati > Actinomycetota > Actinomycetes > Propionibacteriales > Kribbellaceae > Kribbella > Kribbella aluminosa. The sequence goes on from NZ_JAGINT010000002.1 coordinate 73,811, forward strand.
TCGTCTGTGGTCACGGTTCCGTTCACCCGGCGGGTGATCCCGGCCGGGTTCGAGTCCTTGAGTACGTCGGGGAGCACCGCGTCCGGGGCGTCCTGGTACGCGACCGGGCGCTGGAACCGGCGGGCGGCGGTGACGCCGACACTGGTGTGGATCGAGCCGACCGTCGACGGGAACGGGCCGCCGTGGTGCTGGGCCCAGGACACGGCGACGCCGGTGGGCCAGCCGTTCCACAGCACGCGTCCGGCGCGGGCCGTCAGCAGCGGCAGGAGTTCGCGCGCCAGCTCGGCGTCCGAGTCCTCCGCGTGGAGGGTCGCCGTGAGGTTGCCGTCAAAGGCTTCGAGGGCTGCCTTCAGCTGGTCGGTCCCGTCGTACTCGACGACGATGGAGACCGGGCCGAAGCACTCCTCCAGGATCTCGTCGCGGCGGGCGAGGAGTTCCGGAACGGTCGTCTGCAGCAGCGTCGGCGCAACCGCAGCACCCGCTTTGCCCGTCGACCAGACGCGCACGCCGTCCACCTTCTCCAGCCGGTCCAGGCCCGACGTGAAGCCCTGCTCGATCCGCTCGTTCAGCATCTTCGCCTCGACCGCTCCGCCGACGGCCTCGACGAGCTGGGCCTGCAGGCCGTGGCCGGCCGGGAGGAACAGCAGGCCGGGTTTGGTGCAGAACTGGCCGACGCCGAGGGTGAAGGAGCCGACGTACCCGGTGGCGATGTCGTTGCCGCGGGCATCGATGGCGGCCTGGGTGACGAAGACCGGGTTGAGGCTGCCGAGTTCGCCGTAGAACGGGATCGGCTCCGGGCGGGTGACCGCGATCTCGTGCAGCGCCTTGCCGGCCGGGACGGAGCCGGTGAAGCCGGCGGCGGTGATTCGCGGGTCCTTGAGCGCGGTGACGCCGACGTCGAAGCCCGCGATCAGGCCGAACGTGCCGTCGGGGGCGCCTGCTTGCTTGAGTGCGTCGATCATCACGGCGGCGGTGCGGGCGGAGAGTTCCGGGTGGCCGGGGTGGGCCTTGACGATCACGGGGCAGCCGGCGGCGAGCGCTGACGCGGTGTCGCCGCCGCAGACGCTGAACGCGAACGGGAAGTTGCTCGCGGCAAACACCAGGACGGGGCCGAGGGGGACGAGTACGCGGCGCAGGTCGGGGCGCGGGACCGGCTTGGCCTGCGGGTCCTTGGTGTCGATGGTGACTTCCAGGATGGACCCCTCTTCGAGAACATCCGCAAACATCCGCAACTGCCCGGTGCTCCGCGCAACCTCACCCGTCAGCCGCGCCTCGGGAAGCGAACTCTCCCGCATGGCGATCGGCACCAGCTCCCCAGCTGCCGCATCCAGCGCATCCGCAACCGCCCGGATCCACCCGGCCCGCACGGCGGGCTCGGTGGCTCCGAACGCGGGAGCCGCCGCGGCTGCGGCAGCAAGCGCCTGCTCCAACTGAGCGGGGGTGGTGTCGCCGCCGGTGGCCGGGGTGTCGGCAGGGTGCGAGGTCATCGGAGTCCGTCCAGGTTGTCGGTTGCGAGGAAGGCGAACGGTTCTCGGCCTGCCGCCACGGGGTTGGTGAGGGTGCCCAGGTCGTCGATGGTGATCGTGATGACGTCGCCTTCGGCGAGGGTGAAGTCGAGTTCGGGGACGATGCCGGTCCCAGTGGCGAGGATCACGCCGTCGGGGAAGTCGTTCGGCAGGAACAGCGCGTCGATCAGGTCCTTCAGCTCGCGGACGAGCTTCGCGGTGGACGTCGTACCGCTGAACACCTCGTCGTCACCGCGGCGGATCGACAACCTGATACCGAGTGCCTTCGGATCGGCGACCTCCCACACCGGGCGGATCCCGGACGCCAGCGCGCACCCGCCGGCGAACAGCTTCGCCTGCGGGACGTACAGCGGGTTCACGCCCTCGATCGACCGCGAGCTCATGTCGTTGCAGATGGTGAACCCAACGATCTCACCGTGGCTGTTGGCAACGACCGCGAGCTCCGGCTCGGGTACGTCGTGCCCGGAGTCGGAGCGGATCCCGACCGGCTCGCCGTCGACGACGACCCGCCAGGCCGGCGCTTTCTGGAACAGCTCGGGCCGGTCCGCGGTGTAGACCTTGTCGTACACCGACTGCTCGCTGCTCTCCTCCATCCGCGCGCCGCGCGACCGCTCGTACGTCACGCCCGCGCACCACACCTCACCGCGACCGTCGATCGGCGGCAGGAACGTCAGCCCCTCGGCGGGCACCGCCGCGCCGACCTTGGCGACCGCGGCCTGCAGCTCGTCCAGCGGCAGCCGGAGCAGTTCGGCGAAGGAGTTCACCCCCTCGAACGGAGCCACCGAGTCACCGGTGCGGACACCAGGGACCGGCCGGCCGTCGACGGGGGACAGATAACGGACCAAATGCATTGGGAGGCCTCTCATTTAATAGGCACAGCTACATCGACGTACCGAGCAAACCGCGGGTGATCTGGAAACCTATGTTGCCGGAGGCAACCGCCTTGGGGACGAGCCGCCGGCCGGCGACCGTGGCGATCGTGTCCAGCCCGATCCGGGCCTGCTCGGCCGCGTCACCGGTGGCCACCGCGTCCAGGTCGTCGCCGTACGTCGACACCGTCCCCGGGTCGCTGCTGAACTCGACGACCGGGACGAACCGCTGCGCCGACACGGTGCCGCCGGCAACATGCGCGAGGATCTGCTGTACGCCGGTCGCACCGAAACCGGTCGCCGTCTCCATCCAGTCCGTACCGGGCATCCGCATCACGTGCCAGCCCGGCGCCGCGAGCCGCTGGCCGTGTGCGACCGTCGGCCCGACCGCGTCCGCCGATCCGAACGCCGCCGTACGGAAACCGTCATCGGCGAGCAGTGCACCACGCGACGACAGTACGACGGAACCGCCGGAGCCGACGATCTCGCGGCCGATCAGCGCCAGCGCCTCGGCGGTCTGCGCCGGGAACGGGCCGCGCGCCTCGAGGCCGATCGTGAGCGCGCCGAGGTCACCGGGCTGCTCGACCGGAGCCGGCAGGTCGAAGCTGCTGAACCAGTCGTTGACCTTGCCGGCGACCGCGTCGAGGCCGCCGTCCGCCTGGATGCTCGCCCAGCCGAACCGCGCCGGATCCGCACCCGCCTCGACGAGCCGCGCGCGGAAGTAGTCGTTGTGCGTCTTCTCGCAGCCGTGCTCGAGGAGCAGCGCCATCCGGGTGTTCGGGTGCAGCAGGTACCCGAGCATGATCCGCGCGAACGTCTCCTCGGAGGCGCCGCCGCTGCTGCCGCAGCCCTCCGTGTGCGGTAGCGCGACCATCCGGGTGACCGCGTCGCCCGCCCACTTCTCCAGCTCGGCCTGCGCGGCGATCCGCAACGCGATCTGCCCGGAGCACAGGCTGGTCGGGAGGATCAACCCGACGGCCTCCGGGACCTGTCGATTGTCGACAGTCAACAATTCGGCAATCGTGCGGCCGTCGGACGTCAGGCCGGAGTGCGGCAACCCGTCGAGCGGGGCGTCGCGGTCCTCGGCCGGCAGGTCGGCGAGTTGGCGCGCCATCCGCCCGTCGGTGCTGATCGAGATGCCTTCGCGCGGTCCGGTCTGCTTCCAGTTCCGCCAGATCGACACCTGGCTGTGCCCGGCCCGCTCGCCCGCACTCTTCTCCCCCGACGCGACCCGTACGACGAGGTCGAACGTCTCCGCGGTCAGGTCCGCCATCGACGTACCGGTCAGGTACTTGCCGGCGTCGACGTCCATCTCGGCGTGCAACCGCTCGTACCGCGCGCTGGTGGTGACGAACTTGAGCGTCGGCACGAACGGGAAGTTGGTGATCGACCCGTTGCCGGTGGTGAAGAAGATCAGGTTGCAGCCGCTGCCGATCTGCCCGGCCACCGACTCCAGGTCGTTGCCGGGACTGTCCATGAAGATGTAGCCGCCACTACGCCCTGCCTCCGGCCCCACACCGTCCCACCCTGGCAGCGGCTCGCCGTAGTCGATCACGTGGTCCAGCCGGACCTCGCGCGGCAGCTTGCGGGCAGCGCCGATCGACTTCAGCACGATGTTGTAGAGCCCGCGGTACACGTTGCCGCCGGACGGGTTGCCCTCGGCGGTGTGTCCGTGCCAGCCGACGCGTTCCTTGAACGACTTGATCGTGGCCAGAAAACGTTTCGCGGTCGCGAGGTCGCGGACGTTCGTCAGCACGTACGGCTCGGCGCCGATCAGCTCGTCGGTCTCCGCGAGCACCGCCGTACCGCCGTGCCTGATGACCTCCGCACTGACCTGGCCGGCCAGCGGGTTCGCGGAAATTCCGGAAAACGCGTCGGATCCGCCGCACTGCAGCGCGATCTTGAGGTCCGCGAGCGGCACCTCGACGCGCGGCTGCGCGTCCACGATCGGCAGCCACGGCTCGATCAGCGCACCCGCGGTGGTCAGGTCGTGCTCGAAGCCGGCGCTGCGGATGAAGTACGCGTGCGGCACCTTGATCGACGGGTAGCCGTTCTCCGACAGGAAGTCCCTGATCGCCTCGCCGGAGACGACATCCCCCTCGGTGTCGACGATCAGCACCGCGCCGACGTTCGGGTTCAGCGCGAAGCCGCCGAGCGTGGCGAGCAGGAAGTGCAGGTTGTTCGGTACGTCGTCCTCGCCGCCCTCGGTGTGCGCGACCGGTACGACGCCGTCGCCGGCCGCCGAGTGCGAGAACCGCCGCGCGAGCTCGGTGACGAACCCGCTGCTGCGGGAACTCGTGGCCAGCAGTACGACGTGGTTCCGGGTCCCGGCCGGGCCCTGCTCGCGCGGGTAGCCGAGGAACGTTCCGGGCTGCTCGACGCTCGTCACCTGGGCGCCGAAGTTCAGCGCGGACTCGTCCAGCTCGAACGGGTCCAGCGGCTCGTTGGTCGCGGACGGCTCGTCCGGCAGCCCGTCGACGCCCCGCGCGGTGACCGCTGCCAGGCTGGTCGGCGTACAGACGTAGTCGCCAGGGACCAGATCGCGGGATGCGCGCGCGAACGCGGTGTTCCACGAGGTCAAGGCCTCTTGTGCGCGGACCGGCGCGACCACGAAGCGGTGTCCTTCGAGCACGGTGTGCGGCAACGTCACCGTCGTACCGTCGAGCTCCACCTCGGTCCCGGCGTCCAGCCGCCGGGAGGCGATCGCGACGTTGTCTCCTGACTCGGGCAGCACGCCGATCTGTTCGAACCTCACCATCGTTCGTGTCTCCCCATAGCTAGGCCGTGCCGAAATCGTGCATGATGCATGATTACCAGTGTTACCCTGCCGAAACCTGACCGGTGGGGTCAAGACCGCGACCAGATTCCGGAGACACCTGATGACCGAGCCAGTGGCGCCGGTGGACCGGCGGCTGCTCCGGCGGCAGATGCTCGCCGACGACGTGTACGAGGCCATCAAGACGATGCTGATGGACCACGTCATCCGTCCCGGGGCCCGGATCTCGATCGACGGACTGGCCCGCGAGTTCCAGGTGTCGTCGACGCCGGTCCGGGAGGCGCTCGCCCGGCTGGAGTCGGAGGGACTCGCGGTCAAGGAGCCCTTGAAGGGTTATCGCGCGACCCCGCTTCTCTCGCTGGAGGAGTTCGACGATCTCTACCGGTTCCGGCTGCTGCTCGAGCCCTGGGCGGCCCGCCGGGCGGCCGAGCTGATCTCCCCCGAAGGTGCCGCGCAGTTGCAGACCGAACTGGCCACCGCGGTCGAGCCGACCTCGATCGACTACGCCGGGTACAAGTCGCTGACCGTCCACGACAACCGGTTCCACTCGCTGATCACGTCACTGTCGGGGAGCGACCAGGTCCGGTTGGCCTTCGAACGAACCCACTGCCACCTACACATCTTCCGCCTCCACTACGACCGCGACATCGGCCCCGAAGTCCTCACCGAACACCGCACGCTCGTCGAGGCGATCACCTCCGGCGACCCGGTACGCGCCGAGGCCGCGATGACCCAGCACATCGAAAACTCGATGACGCTCCGGCTGCGCCGCATCTACGAATGACCGACGCCGCGCCGCAGAGGACCCCGAACGCCCGGCGCCCGTTCCCGCTGGCGATCCCGCCGGAGCTGACGGCGTACATCCTCGACTTCCACTGGGACCTGGACCGCCTCCACGCTCTGGATCTCCCGGTCGCGCAGATGGCCGTCGCGGACCTCGCTCATCATCTGGACCTTCCGTTCTGGGCGTACGACGGGCGCCCGTTCCAGGTCACACCTCACGAGGTCGCGGCGGACCCGAGCACCTACGAAGCGCAGTACGACCGGACCCTGGCCGCCGACCTCCGGCACCCGCTGGACGTCGTACGCCGCCCCGACAACCGCATCACGATCCTCGACGGCGTACACCGCCTGCTCCGAGCAGAACTCGAAGGCCACCGAACGATCGCCGCCCGAGTCCTCCTCTGGTCCGCCCTGGACCGCATCGCGCTACACGAGTAGAACCTCCCGTATCCACCGCAAATGCCGGCGGCCGGGCGCCCGTCCGGGATCGGCGTCGGCGATGCTGTGGGCGTGGAGTATGTGTCCAGAGTGCCGCGACCGCCGCTGGACGGGCTGATCGACGACCTCTACTACCTGGAGGGTGCACCGCCGTACGCCCGGCTGACGCTGCCGCCGATGCCGTCGGCGTTGCTCATCGTCAACCTCGGGGACCCGTTCCGCATCCGCGCCGGCACCGACATCGAGACGGCCGAGTACGCCGACGGCTGCGTGGTCACCACGCCCACCCGCGCGATGGAGTTCGGCTACCCACCCCGGACCCGGTCCGTCGGCGTGCACTTCAAGCCGTGGGGGTCGGCGCCGTTCCTGCCGATGCCCGCGGCCGAGCTGTGTGACCGGCCGGTGACGGTGGAGCAGGTGTGGGGCCGGCCCGCCGTTGCTGAGCTGCGAGACCGGCTGGCCACGGCGGACGGACCGTACGAGATGCTGACGCTGCTCGAGGAGGAGCTCATGCGACGGCTGTGCGAGACCGCCGGCCTGGGGCTGGTCCGCCATGCGAGCAGCATCATCGCGGCGACCAGCGGGGCGGTGCCGATCGGCGACCTGAGGGTGGCAGCCGGTGTCAGCAGCACTCATCTGGCACAGCGGTTCAAGGAGCTCATCGGCGTCACGCCGAAGCGGCTGGCCCGCACCTACCGCTTCGCCGCCACCGTGTTCGCGATCGACCCCGCCGAACCGATCGACTGGGGCGACCTCGCCGCCGGCGCAGGGTACTTCGACCAGGCCCACTTCGGCCACGAGTTCCAGGCGTTCACCGGGCTCACGCCGACCCGGTACGTCGAAGTGCGGCGGCGGTTCCTGCGCGAACATCCCGGCCACGTGCTGGACAGCTGGCCGCTGCCGGCCGATTGATTTCTTACAAGAGCGACAGCTCACGACACGCTAATTTGAGGGCACCCCAAAGCAGAGGAGAGCCCGGTGGGCAAGGTGGTCATGTACAGCTCGGTGTCGGTGGACGGCTTCATCGCCGACGAGCACGACCAGCCCGGACCGCTGTTCGACTGGTTGTCCAGCGGTGACGTCCCGTTGGACGAGAGCGGCGAGTTGAAGGTGTCGCAGACGTCCTACGACTACACCCGGGCGTACTGGGACCAGATCGGGGTGACTGTCGTCGGCCGCCACGTCTTCGACCTGACGGACGGCTGGGACGGGAAGCCGCCGGGCGGGATAGACCACGTGGTCGTCGTGACGCACCGGCCGGAACCCGAGGGCTGGGACCCCGAGTCGCCGTTTCACTTCGTCGACGGCATCGAGGCAGCCATGGCCAAGGCGCAGGAGCTTGCGGGTGACCGCATGGTCGAGGTTGCTGCCGGCGACGTCGGTGGCCAGGTGCTCGCCGCGGGCCTGGTCGACGAGGTGCGCATGGACGTCGCACCCGTCGTGTTCGGGTCCGGCAAGCGCTACTTCGGGTCGGTCGATGCGCAGCACGTGTTGGAGGATCCTGACGTGGTGATTCAGGGCAACCGGGTACTTCACCTGCGCTATCAGGTACGTCGTTGACCGACCTGAGCAGGTACGCGAAGTAGTCCACTGCGAAGATCGGGCCTCCGGCGGCGGTCACCGCCGGAGGCGGAAGTCGGCCTACTCAGCCGGCCTCCTGTACTCCCATCCGCCATCTACTTCGTGATCACCAGTGCGTCGCCGACGGGGCGTTCGCCGGTGGCGTCGGAGGGGGTGTTGAGGACGGTGCCGTTGGCAACCATTGTGGTGGAGCCGCCGCCGTCGAGGTTGATGGCCTGGGTCAGGTGGAAGGACTTGGCGACTGCGGCGGCTTCGGAGATGGAGAGGCCGAGGCTGTTGGTGTTGCGGCCGTCGGCGGTGATGAGGACAGTGCGGCCTTGGTTGTCGACGCCGGCGAAGGTGCGGGGGTTTCGTTTGTGGACCCAGCCGTAGTAGAAGCTCGGCGTCGCCTGGACCATCCCGTCGGCGGCTGCCGTGACGTGGATTCGGCCGTCGCGGACCAGTTCCGGTCCGCCGTTCACGATCGTCGTACGGCGGGTCAGCGGGACGGGGCGCCCGCGCTCGTCGAGGAGGGTCGAGCGGATCGGCAGCAGCTTCCCAAGTCGGGCGGCAGCGAGCAGCGGGGCGACCAGGTTGCCGGTCGCTTGGACGGTACGACCGCCGGCCGGGATCGCGCCGCCGCGGGCCGGCCGGAGCTCGGTGACGATGCCGCGACGGTCCAGTACCACCTCGGCGCCAGGCCCGGACGGAGTCGAGGCGCCGTACGACGCGTCGAAGGCGATCAGCTCGTCCGGATCGGTACACGTCGTGTCGTGCATCGGCTTCGACGTCGGCAGGTCGTCCGCCGTACCGCCGCAGTTGCGGATCAGGCCGGGGACCCGGTTCAGCCCGTCGAGCGGGAGCTTGCCGACCGAGCCGCGCCAGGTGAAGCGGTGGACCGACGTACCGCGTGGGCCGAGGACGAGGGCCGGGCGGCCGTTGGTGGGTTCGCTGAGCAGGCGGCCGTCGTACACGCCGACGCCGGCCGGGTCGCCCGGTGCGCCGGACTTCGGGTCGAGGACGAAGAAGCCCGCGTTCACCGCGGCGGTCGCGCCGGTCAGGGTCGCGAGCGCGCTGGTGGTCTCGCGCCGCTCGATGTCCGGGCCGTACGTCGCGTCGAGCTTGCCCCGGAACGTCTTCGGGTCGATCGTCAGCACCTGCACATGCCACGGACCGGTCGAGCCGGCGATGTCGTCGGGCTCGCCGTCCCAGCCGGTGTACAGGCTGGAGCCGTTGAGACCGGCCGCGATCACCTTGGTCCGCAGGGCATCGGCCTCGGCCTTGGTCCCGAACAGGCCGACGCGGACGCGATACCCGAGGCTGTTCCCGCCGGCGTCGGCGAGCTTCGGCGTCGGCACGTCCTCGACCCGCGGGTCCAGACCGGCCGCGCGGAGCTTGGCGGCGGCCTGGTCGGCGCCGGCCTGGTCGGAGAGCGCCGCGGCGGGCGCGTCCGGGTCGGGCGAGGAGGACGGGATCGCGATCTCCACCGTCCAGCCGGCACTGCTGTCGGCGTGGCCGCGGACGATGGTCGTGAGCGTGACACCCGGTTGCAGCGTGCGGGTGTCACGGGTCTCGGTCAGATTCGCCGGACCGAGCGGGAGACGCGCGGTCGGCGGGGTGGCGATCGCGGTCGTGCCACCAAGGGTCAGGGAAAGGCAGAGGGCAGACAGGCCCAGGCGTCGCAGGGTCATAGGACGTTCCTACGTTCACCCCAGGTACGCCGCAACCCGACCCGGGCGTCCCACACCTGAACATCACTCCAACGGCCCGCCGCCGGTCCGGCCTCCCGCCCGGCGATCGCCCGGAGCTGTACCGAAGGACGGGCAGTGGTCGGCTCAACGGCCGGATTCCGCGGACGCGCACGCCTGGGAGTCACTGGCTGCGTGGACCACTGCCCGTTCTAATGTCACGCAGGGGCGTCGCCGTGGTCCGGGATCTCCAGCTGTACGCCGCCTTGGAGGGCGGACTGGTGGGCGAAGATGCCGGGGAGGGTGTAGCGCGCGGAGACCCAGGCGTTGATCGGCGGGAGGGTCTTGTCGGCGACCGCGCGGACGAAGTCGTCGGCGAGGAAGTGGTGGGAGCCCTCGTGGCCGTTGTGCAGGCCGTCGAACTCCTTCGGCAGCCGGGAGCGGTCGTGCACCGGGGACAGGCCGGAGCGGAACGCGTCCCGCAGCGCCGGGTCGACGTTCGCCAGGTCGGCGTCGTCACCGGTCGGCTTGGTCTCCATCAGGTGCTCGACGTCCTCGACGCCTTCCTTGTTCTGCCAGAACGTCGTGGTCGCGAGCTGCTCGAAGCTGCCCTCGGTGCCGAACACCCGCAGCCGGGACTCGCGGATGTGCGACGGGTACCCGACGCGGCGCATCTCGTTGGTCCGCATGATGCCGCCGTCGGCGAGCTTGAACAGCGCCGTCGCGTTCGAGAAGTCGTTGTCGAACTGGCTGACGTCCTTGTCGAAGACGCCGTCGCCACGGTCGTCCTTGACGCCGATCGCCGACACGTGGGTGGCGTGCTGACCGGTCACCGAGAGAACATTGCCGACGGCATGCGTCGGGTAGAGCAGCGGCGGGAACGACGCGGTCTTCTTCCAGTCGTCACCGCCGGAGTACTGGTACGCCGCGTAGAACCCGAGGTCCATGTCGTGGACGTAGTCGCCCTCGGAGTAGAACACCCGGCCGAACGCGCCGTCGGCGAGCTTCTGCCGGCAGTACACCGAGGACGGGTAGTAGAAGCTGGTCTCACCCATCATGTAGGTGAGCCCGGTCTCCTTCACGAGTTCGACGATCCGGGCGATCTGGTCGGCCTCGATCGCCATCGGGACCGTGGAGTACACGTGCTTCCCGGCCTCGAGCGCCTTGATCGCCATCTCCCCGTGCAGCCAGCGCTGCGTGAAGATCGCGACCGCGTCCAGGTCCGACTCGAGCATCTCCTCGAACGACGCGTGCGTCGTCGTGACGCCCTGCTTGGCGGCCATCTCCGCCGCCCGCTCGGGGAGGACGTCGGTCAGCCGCACCTCGGACACGTCCGGATGCGCCGACCACAACCGCAGGAACGAGGGCGCGAACTGGCCCGCTCCGACCACACCGATGCTGATTCCCATGCGGACAAGGCAATCACACATTTATGTTCCATGGAAGAACAAATTCACACGTTGGAACATGTGACGTACGCCGCCTTCACACCGGACCGCCAGGCCATCACAATGCGCGGTTCGACGCGTGGTCCCGCCTGGCGAAGGCTGACAGGGCCGATTGTGATGGCCTGGGCGTCCGCGATCAGACCGTGCGGAAGAGGTGCGGGTTGTCGGTGGTGATGCCGTCGACGCCGAGCACGGTCGCTTGCGCGAGGGCGGCGGCGTCGGGGACGGGCCAGGCGGTGACCTTCAGGCCGGCTGCTCGCAACTCCGCGACACGGTCGGCGGTGAGGTCGGCGATGCCGCACAGCGACCAGGTGGCGCCGGCGGCGCGGGTGCGGGTGATGACCTCGGGGGCTTCCGGCGTACGGCCGAAGATGTGGCCGGTTTCCACCTCGGGGAACGCCTCCCGGATGGCCAGCAGGATCTCGGGGTGGAAGGACGTGACCAGCGTCCGCGCCGCCAGCGACGGGTCCGACTTCAGGGACCGGGCGATGAGCGGTACGGCGGCCACCGCTTTCACCTCAGCCTGGATCCGGACGTCGACGGCGGCGGTTGTCTCCGCCCACGTCGGGATCCGCTCGCCGGAGCCCGCATCCAGCGCGCGCAGCTCGGCGAGCGTCAGCGCCGCGACCTCCCCGGTCCCGGACGTCGTCCGGTCGACCGTCGCGTCGTGCATGATGACGAGCTCCCCGTCGGCGCTCACCCGCAGGTCGAGCTCGATCTCGTCGCAGCCGTCCGCGACCGCCCGGCGGAACGATCGCAGCGTGTTCTCCGGTTCGGTCCCGAGCGCACCCCGGTGGCCGGTGATGATCACGAGAACCACTCCTCGTCACGCCCGGTGATGATCACAGCACCTTCTCCTCGTAGAGCCGTTTGACCTCGTCGCCGATTGCTCGCGACCGCGCCGAACACTTGCGGCGGTTTCGCGTTGTCCCCGTAGATCTGCTGCAGCCCGGTGCAGATCTGCGGAGTGACGAGGGAAGACCGGGAGCGACAGCCCCACGGCTCGCGGCGGCGTCGCACTAGCACAGTCCCACTGGGTCCTTTCCTGTGAGGAAGGCGGCGACGGCGGTGGCCGCGATGGATCCGGCGCGGTGCGCGGTCTGCCGGGTCGCGCCGGCCAGGTGCGGCGTCATCACGATGTTCGGCGCGGTCAGCAGTCGCGACCCCGCGGGCAACGGTTCGGCCGGGAACACGTCGAACGCCGCGGCGCCCAGCTGCCCCGACTCCAGAGCGTCGACGGTCGCGTCGTAGTCGAGCAGACCGCCGCGCGCGGTGTTCACCAGTACGGCGCCGCGCCGCATCGCCGCGAGCTGCTCCGCGCCGATCATGCCGCGGGTCTGATCGGTGAGGCGCGCGTGCAGGCTCACGACGTCGGAGCGGCGCAGCAACTCGTGTAGATCGACGAGCTCGATGCCGTCCGGTGCCTGCTCGACGTACGGGTCCGACACCAGCACGTGCGCGCCGAAGGCGAGCAGCACCCGGGCGACCCGTTGGCCGATCGCGCCGTACCCGATCAGGCCCACCGTCGAGCCGTCGAGCTCGCTGCCGCACTCGTCGTACGCGTAGAGATCGGAGCGCCACTCACCCTGCTCCAGGGTCCGCTGCAGGCGCGGAAGGTTGCGCAGGGCACCCATCATCAACGCGACCGCGTGCTCGGCGGCCGCGACCGCGTTGCGCCCGGGCGTCGAGGCCACCGCGATCCCCCGCTGGGCCGCCGCGGCGACGTTCACGTTGACCGGCCCACCACGACAGACGACCAGGTACCGGAGGTCCGGCGCGGCGTCCAGCACGCGTTCGGTGAACGGCCCCATCTGCGTGACCGCGAGCTCGACGCCGGCCAGCGCCTCGATCAGCTGGTCCTCCGCGTCACTCGCCTCGTCCACCTCGGCCACCCGTCCGTACGGCGTCAGCGGCCACGGCAGAGTGACCTCCCGGAAGTCGAACGCGACGTCCGGGATCGTCCGCAGCGCGGCGGCGAGCAGGTCGTTCCGTACGAAGTGGTCGCCGGCGAGCAGCGTCTTGACGGTTCTCATCGATCTCCTGTGAACATTGGTGCCGGGTCGGACCAGCGCGGGCGGGGCCGCCTCGATCCGGCGGAGGTAGTGGGCGTAACCGTCGGCGTAGAACGCGGCACGGGCCGGGCCCGGGTCGACCTGGCGGGTCTCGGCGATCCATTCCGCGCCGGCGCTGTCCGGATCCACTGCCCGGCGGGCGCAGATCACGGCCCCCCGGGCGGCGACCTGTTCGGCCTCGGCGGTGTGCAGGGGCGCGTTCAGTACGTCGGCGAGGATCTGGGTCCACTCGCTGCTTCGGGCACCACCGCCGCACACCGTGACGCGACCGGTCCAGCCTGCCGCCTCGAGGCAGTGCCGGGCTGCGTACGCGATGCCCTCGCAGGTGGCGCGGACCAGGTCGGCCGTCGTCGTCGAGAGCGAGACGCCGTCGATCGAGCCGCGGGCGCGGGTGTCGACGAACGGGGCCCGCTCGCCGGACTCCGAGAGGTACGGCAGCACCGTCACGCCGGCGGCACCGGGTTGGCTGTCGGCGAGCAGTGCCGGCAGCTGATCGGTGGTCACGCCAACGAGTGCGAGCACCCGGTCGAGCGCCGCCGTACCGACCATCGCCGGCATCGCGCGCAGCCAGACACCGGGCGTCCAGGTGCCGAGGAACAGGCCGGCGGGCTCGCCGTCGACGGGAAGCTCACGCGTGACGACCTGACAGGCCAACGTTGTCCCGACTGTCAGCAAGGCGTCACCCACCTCGGTGACACCGGCCCCCGCGGCGGCGGCCGGCAGGTCGTACGGACCCGCGGAAACCCGTGTCCCGGCGACCATCCCACTCGCCCCGTCGCGCAGCTCCCCCACCGGCCCCGCAGCCACAACCGGCGCCAACAACCCCCGCATGCCGGCCAACCCGGTAGCGGCGAGAGCCTCCTCGTCGTACTCCCCGGTCCTGGGATCAAGGAACGGCGCCGACGCATCCGAGACATCAGTCGCCCGTACGCTGGTCAGCGCCTGCATCACCACGTCCTTGCAGTACGCCGCCGTTCCGGCCGCCTCGACAACCTCAGGCTCCTCCGCAAGCACTGCGGCGAGCAGGGGCCCGGAAGCTCCCGGAAACATGCGGTTTCCGGAACGGCGGAACACGTGTTCCGCAACCCCGTCCGCGGTCCACCGTTCGAGGATCGGGCTGCTCCGCGCGTCCAGCCAGGAGATCGCCGGGCGTACCGGCGTACCAGCGTCGTCGACCAGCCACAAGCCGTCGCCCTGCGCGGTGATCGCGAGTACGCCGGGGCTGTCGCCGGCGATGGCGGCCAGCTCACCTACCACCTCGTTGACCGAAGCAACTATCTCTTGGGTCTCGTGCTCGAATCGGCCGGTACTGCGATGCAAGAGCCTGGTCGGTCGAGCGGCCACGGCGACTGGGCGGCCGGCGGCGTCGAACGCGACGGCCTTCGTGACGGTGGTGCCTACGTCAACACCGACGTCCATACAGTCCCCTCCTAGAGTTCGGCGACCTCCACGGTCGCGCCGTGGTCGCGTAGTGCGTCGATCAGGTCCTTCGGAGTCTTCTCGTCGACGATCACGATGTCGAAGTCGGCCAGCGGCGCGAGCCGGTGCAGGGCGGTGCGTTGCAGCTTGCCGTGGTCGACCATCAGCACCTTGGTCTTCGCCGCGCGCAGCATCGCCCGCTTCACCAGCACGATCTCCTCCTCCTGGTGGAACGCGTGCGTCGGCGACACCGCGGAGACCGAGCAGAACAGCAGGTCGGTGTGCAGCGCCTCGACCGCCTCCGCGCACGGCATCCCGCCGAACGAGTCGTGGGTCGCGGAGTAGATCCCGCCGAGCGCCAGCAGCGTGATGTCCCGGAGCAGCGCCAGCTTGGTGATGGCGGGCAGAAAGTTCGTTGCCACGGTCAACGGTGTGATGTCCTCGAACAGGTCCACCAGCGCCAGCGCACTGGTGGAGTCGTCGAGCATCACCGACATCCCCGGCTCGATCATCGTCCGCGCGTGCCGGGCGATCGCGAGCTTCTCCGCGTGCGCGGTGTTCAGCCGGTACGCGACGTTGCTCTCGAACACGCTCGTCGGCTGTGCGCTGACACCGCCGCGGTACTTGCGCACCACGCCCTGCCGCTCGAGCTCGTCCAGGTCGCGGTGCACGGTCATCACACTGACGCCGAACGCCTCGACCAGGTCGTTCGCCGACACCGAGCCGTGCTTCACGACGTACGCCGCGATCTCGGCCTGCCGGCGCGCGGGCCGGCTCAGTTCGGCGGTGTCGCCGTCGACATCCGAAGTCATGTCAGGGTCTCCAAACGTAGCGGAGGAACGTTGTACGCCTCGAGACCCACTGTGCCGTCCTGCCACCGGAAACGCACCAGCGCCGCGGGACCGAGCGCAGGCAGCAGTCTGCGGTAGTCGTTCAGCCGCAGCCCCAGCACCCTGCAGACGAGCAGCCGGACGAGGGTGTTGTGCGCGACGGCGAAGACCTTCCGGCCCTGGTGCAGCCGGCCGATCTCGTGGAACACCTCGTGCACCCGATCGGCTGCTTCGGCGGGATCCTCGCCGCCCGGAAAGTGGTCCCGCACCGGGTCCACCTCGAAGGCCTTCGCCACCGCGGGCGGCAACTCGCTCAGCATCTTCCCCTCGGCGGACCCGAAGTCGACCTCACGCAGCCGGGCGTCGACGGTCGGCTCGAGCTTGAGGGCCTCCGCCAGCGGCGCGATGGTCTGCCGGGCCCGGAGCATCGGCGAGCACCACAACGCGTCCGGCGCGTAGTCGAGCGCCCAGTCCTTGAGCAGTTGCGCCTGCTGGACGCCGACCTCGTCGATCGGGAGATCGGTGGAGCCGGTGTACCGGTTGCCGTCGTGCCATTCGGTCCGGCCGTGGCGGGCCAGCACGATCGTCGTTCTCATCCCCGGTACCCCCGGCGGTCGAGCTCCGCGACGAAGTCGCCGTACAGGTCGTCGAGCCGTTCCCCGCGCGGCTCGAGCACCCGATCGACGCGGACCATCCGGCGGGCGGTGCCGGTGAGGTCCCGGCCGCCGGACGCCGCGAGCACAGCCATGCCGTACGCCGGGTCCGGGACGGCCGGAAGCTCCACCGGTACGCCGAGGACGTCGGCGCGCAACTGGTTCCAGTACCCGCTCCGGGTGCCGCCGCCGGTGAGCGAGACCGAGCGGACCGGGTCGGCGCCGAGTGCCTGCAGGTGCTCGAACGCGAGCCGCTCGACGAACGCGACACCTTGCAGCACGGCTGAATACGTATGCACCTCGCCAGGTGTGCTGCCGAGCGTGAACCGCTCCGCCTGCGGCGCGACGAACGGGAACCGCTCACCGGTCTTGGTGAGCGGGTAGGTGACAGCAGCGACCGGGTACGCCCCGTGATCGAGAGCGTCGAGGTCGGCGCCGGGCAGGAGCTCGGTGAGTACGCCGGCGCCCGAACTGGACGCGCCACCGGGGAGCCAGCCGCCGTCGGGGTGCCGGTGACTGTAGACGGCACCCGTGGGGTCGGTGATGAGGTCGGCGCTGACACCTTTGAGGACCAGCGTCGTACCGAGGACCGAGTTCCAGGCGCCGGGGGCGAGGGCGCCGGCGGCGATCTGCGCGGCGCAGCCGTCGGTCATGCCCGCGTGGACAGGGATGCCGCCGGGGGTGCGGCCGAGTTCGGTGCCGGGGCGGACGACCTCGGGGAAGGCTTCGAGCGGCAGGCCGAGTTTGCCGAACGCGGCCGCCGGCCAGGACTCGGCGACCAGGTCGTAGCCGGTCTTGAGGGCGTGGCTGGTGTCGGTCGCGACCGGGTGGCCGACGAGATGGGCCGCGACGAAGTCGGCGCTGTGCGCGACGCGGCGGTCTGTGAGGTCCAGGTCGAGGATCTTCGGGAGCGCCCAGGTCGGCTGCATGCCGGTCGCCCACCGGTCAGGGTCCGCGTCGACGATCTGCGCGCGGCGGGCGGCCGCGCGGGCGTCGTCGTACATCAGGGCCGGGGTGACCGGTCGGGCGGAGCGGTCGGTGAGCAGGAAGGTGCCGGAGGTGGAGCAGATGGCGATCCCGTCGACGCCGCGGGTGCCGACCTCGGCGAGGACCGCGTCGACGGCGGTCAGCCACTCCTGCGGATCCTGCTCGTGGCGGACGCCGTCGCGGTGACTGGTTAGCGGTCGGGCCGCCCGGGACAGCACCTGGCCCTTGGCATCGGCCAGCACGGCGCGCACACTTTGCGTGCCGAGGTCGAGCCCGATCCAGCCCACGTACCGCCTCCAGAGTGAGTGTTATCTACATTGGTAACATAACACCAGATCGCGATAAGAGTACGCCAGTTCCCTGGCCGAAGGCGGACACAAGTCGGCTCCCGGACGCCGGGGCGCACGGGAGCCGAAGGTTCTTGCGGGCGGTCAGGAATGCATCAGGAGCAGGCCCGGGTCGATGGTGGCGAGCTCGAGGCGGCCGGCATCGACGGCGCCGTACGCACCGATCGGGCCGCTGGAGCGACGACCGTTGCGGTTCAGCCAGAACCGCCAGCCCGTCGGAGCCGCGGGCCAGGCCGGGTCGGGTTGCCAGCCGACCGGCGGACGCCACCCGGCGGTGGGCGGCTCAGGCCAGTCGGGCGGTGAGTTGAACTTGTGCACGAGCGGGTCCCTTCGAGTGAACAGCGATCCGCTGCCGTTGATCCGTACCTGACGAATCAACGACCCGACGCACCGAATGTCACGGACAAATCTTCGTAAAGTTTCATCCGGCGCACGGGCTCATCCCACCACCGAAACCTCGCTGCGGCAAGCGTTCTCTCACCAGCCGGACTGCACGTGCATCGGCACCGGCTACCCACAGGTTCCCGGGTAGTTGTGCACAGCAATTGCCTACATATCCACAATCTGCAGGAGTTATCCACAGATAAACCGTTGCTCAGGGCTACTCGCAGGCCACTCCGTCTCCGTCACGGTCGAGATGCGCAGCGTAACCAGGCTGACCGCGATACAGCGGCGCCTTGCCTGCTGCGCGGACCGCCGCGCAGTTCGCGTAGTACGTGGTTTCGACCGGTGCGCTCGTCGTCTTGGGCGCGGTGGTCTGTGTACTCCGTGCCGGCGGTACGGGTGCGGTGGTACGGGTCGTGGTCCGCGGCGCGGGCACCGTCACGGTCCGTGCCGGGAGCGGCGCCTGGGTGACCGTTGCCGTCGGCCCCTGAACGGTCTGCACCGGCCCCTTGACGGTCACCGTCGAGGTCGGCCCCGGCGCCGTGACCGTCGTACCCGGCGCCGACGAGACTGCCGCCGGTGTGTTGTTACCGCCGATCGCCACCAGTACGACGATGAACGCCGCCGCGCCCGCGCCCCAGCCCGCGATCAGCTTCGCCGGCGAGTCCGCGCCGTACCGGCCGTAGGGTCCACGCGCCCGCGTGCCCCGCGCAGTCAGCCAGAACGCCCAGCCGGCCGGCGCGGCCGGCCAGGACGGGTCCGGCTTCCAGCCGGGTGGTGGTTGCCAGTCCGGGGCCGGCGATGCCGGCCAGTCCGGTGGCGAGTTGAAAGTTGCCATGGTGAGTTCCCCCCTCGGGGGTTACATCCAGTGACCATGGCGCTGTGTTACAGAAGCTTCTAGGCGACCTGTGCCGGATCCCGCGCACAGGTTCCGGGCCGGAGGTCGAGGTTTCGACGCAGGTCGAATAGCCCGCGAATCGGAACTCGGCGTTCCGGGAGCTCGTCGGAATCAGCATCTGTCCAGCCGGCAACGAGTCGGCCAAACGACGAGGGAGCCATCCACGATGTTCGAGAAGGCGAGAGTACGGCAGGCTGACAAGAATCTCTCCGCAGCCGAGAAGCGGCAGCGGGACACGGAGGAGAACGGCAGGGCAACACGGGCGGCGTTCCACGGGACGGCCGCGGGCAGAGGGGCCGTCGAGTCCAGCAGGCGCGCCGACAAGGGCGCCAAGAAGGAGGTGAAGCGGGCCGAGAAGAAGTACGACAGGGCACAGCAGCGGTTGGACGACAAGAACGCGCGGAAGCGAGGGACCGAGCGCTGACCACAGCCCGGGGAGCAGCGCCTGCGGCGGGTCGTTTCGTGGCTTGTTTCACAGGTTTACAACGTCGGAAGTAGCCGGTACAACCGAGAGCGAGACCGGTCCGCCCCCAGGTTTCGAGAGGTGTACGCCCATGAGACTGCTCCGTGTTGCCGCAGCCGCCGTACTACTCCTCGGCGTACTCGCGCCGACCGCACCGGCCGCCGAGATCCAGGAGAAAGCAGTGACCTCCCAGACGACGTCGCAGACGTTCCGGAACCCGGTGAACCCGTCGGCGGATCCGTCGATGATGTTCTACAACGGGAAGTACTACGTCGCGACCACCCGCGGCGACCGGATCGGGATCTGGTCGTCCAGCAGCGCCGCGACGCTGCTCGTCCAGCCCGAGCAGGTGGTCTGGCGGGACTCCGACACCAGCCGGAACACGCAGATGTGGGCGCCGGCGTTCCGGCACGTCGGCGGCCGCTGGTACATCTACTACACGGCCTCCGACGGCGTGGACGCCAACCACCGGATGTACGTCCTCGAGTCGGCCGGCGACGACCCGCTCGGTCCGTACAGCTTCAAGGCGAAGATCGCCGACTTCGGCGAGTACGCGATCGACGGCGAGCCGTTCACGATCAACGGGCAGCAGTACTTCGTCTGGACCGGGCCGGGCCGCGGCCAGGGCGGTCCGGCGCAGCTCTACATCGTCCGGATGAGCAACCCGTGGACGTCCGTCGGCGACCGCGTCGCGATCCCGGCCGACGGCGGGTGCAGCGAAGTACGCGAGGGTCCGACCCCGCTGTACGGCGCGACGCGCACGTTCCTGACCTACTCGACGTGCGACACCGGCAAGCCGGACTACCAGTTGTGGATGAAGAGCATCGCGAACGGCGCCGACCCGATGGTCGCGTCGAACTGGGTGCAGCACGCCGGCCCGATCTTCTCCCGCAACGACGACACCGGCGTCTGGGGCCCCGGCCACCACTCGTTCTTCAAGTCGCCGGACGGCACCGAGGACTGGATCGCGTACCACGCGAAGAACACCAGCGCGTATACGTATTCGTTCCGCACCACCCGCATCCAGAAGATCACCTGGAACGCGGACGGTACGCCGAACCTCGGCCGCCCACTGGCCGCCGGCGCGACGCAGAACCTGCCGTCCGGCGACCCGGGCTCGTCGAACTACTGGATCAACGACACCGACGCCGCGGTCGCCTACACCGGCGCCTGGAGCTCCGGCTCGGGCTGCGGCAACCAGTGCTTCTGGGGCAACGACCACTGGAGCTGGGAGCCGAACGCGACCGCCACCATCAGCTTCACCGGTACCTGCGTCGCGCTGCTGAGCGTCGCCGACACCGGCAACGGGATCGCTGCGATCTCGGTCGACGGCGGCCCCGGAGCAACGCGTCGACTACTACAGCTCGATCCGCGTCGGCGAACAGCTGATGTACATCAGCCCCACGCTACCGTCCGGCCCGCACACGGTCCGTGTCCGCGTCACCGGCGACAAGAACCCGTCCTCCACCGGCGCAGTCATCAGCCTGGACCGCATCGAGGTCTACTGAGAGGCCTGCCGAGAGGCCGGCTGAGAGGCCGGCTGACGCCAAGGTGCGCCGTACGGCGTCGACGGAACCCTCCCAGTGTGCTCCATCGACGCCACGGCGCACCTATCCGTGTATCGGAACTGGGAGGGCTCGCGTTACAGCGGTCAGCCCTTGAGGCCGGAGGCGAAGCCGCGGATGACGTAGCGCTGCAGGACCAGGAACAGCAGCAGGATCGGAAGCGCGGCGAGGATCAGGCCGGCCGCGACCAGGCCGTAGTTCGAGGTGTACTGGTTGACGAAGGCAAACACCCGGACCGGAACCGTCTCGTGGCCGGAGCCGCCCAGGTACAGCAGGGGTGTGAAGAAGTCGTTCCAGATCTGGACCGCGTTCAGGATCAGGACCGTGCCGGTGATCGGCCGCAGCAGCGGGAAGATCACGTGCATGAACGCCTGCAGATGTGACGCTCCGTCGATCAGTGCTGCGTTCGTGTAGTCGGCCGGCAGCGAGCGGATGAAGCCGGTGTAGAGGAAGACCGTGAACGGCAGCTGGATCCCGGTGTAGAAGAGGATCATCCCCTGGTACGTCCCGAGCAGGCCGAGGTCGTCGACCAGCTTGTACAGCGGGATCATCCCGAGCTGGAACGGCAGGATGATCCCGACCAGGAACAGGATGTAGAGCCCGTAGCTCAGGCGGGTCGCCGTACGGGCGAGGAAGTACGCCGCGAGCGAGCCGGCCGCGATCAGCAGTACGACGCTCGCGACCGTGATCAGGGTGCTGTTCAGCAACGCCGATCCGAGTCCCGCCTCGCGCCACGCCGCGCCGAAACTGCCGACGCTCGGCGGCGACGGCAGCCCGAGCGGCTTGTTCGCGATCTGCTGCGGATCCTTGAACGCCAGGGTCACCAGCACGTACACCGGGAACAGGAACGCGATCGCGACCACGATCATCACGGCCTCGAGCAGGAACGTCCGTGGGCGGTACTTCATACCGTCGTCTCCCTCGACCTCAGGTACCCGATCTGCAGGAACGTCACGGCCGCCACGAAGATCGCCAGCACCAGCGCGATCGCGGTGCTGTAGCCGAACTTCCCGTAGACGAAGGCCTGCTTGTACAGCACCGTCGACAACGTGTCGGTGGCGTACCCCGGTCCGCCGTTCGTCATCGCGATGATCTGCGTGAACAACGTCAGCCCGCCCACCGTCGACAGCATCACGTTGATCGTCACGGCCGGCGCGAGCAACGGCCAGGTGATGTGCCGGAACCGCGCGACCGTACCGGCGCCGTCGACCATCGCGGACTCGTGCAACTCGGCCGGTACCCCTTCGAGCCCGGCGAGGAAGATCACCATCGAGTACCCGGCGCACTGCCAGATCACCGTGAACGCGACGGACCAGAGCGCGAGCGACGGATTCCCGAGCCAGTCCTGCCGCAGCCCGCCGAGCCCGACCGCACCGAGCGCGGCGTTCAGCCCCGAGTCCGGCGCCGGGTTGTAGACGAACTTCCACAGGAACGACACCATCACCGGACTCACCACGACCGGCGCGAAGAACACCATCCGGAGGATCATCCGGCTCCGGATCCGGGTGTGCACGCCGAGCGCCAGCAGCAGCCCGATCGCGTTCTGGATCACCACGATCGCGACCGTCAGCAACAACGTGTTCCGCAACGCCCCGAGCGCCTGGTCATCGTGCACCAACTGCTTGAAGTTGGCCGCCCCAACGAATGTCCTCGCGCTCCCGACCCCCGACCAGTCCGTGAACGCCGACCCGGCCCCGGCAATGCTCGGATACAACACCACCACCGCGTAGACCAGCACCGCCGGCACGGCGAACCACCACGGCGGCACAATCCCCCCGCGCCGCCGGGTGCGCTTCGCCTCGTCCGCCCGAACCAGCACCGCCGAAGCCGTCATGCGCTCTTCTTGTATGCGTCGTCGAGCTTTTTCAGGGCGTCCTGGACTGTGGTCTTGCCGCCGAGGAGTTGCTGGACGACGGCGAAGTGGGTTGGTTGTACTTCGGCGTTCGGCCAGCGTTGGTCCATGAACGGGACGGCCTTGTTCGCCTTCAGGAGTGGGAGGAACGAGGTCAGTGCGGCGTCGACCTTCGCGTCGCCGTACAGCGGGACGCAGGAGACGGCCTCGGCCCAGGCGTTCAGGTTGTCCTGCTGGCCGCAGTACTCCAGGAAGCTCTTCGCCTGGTCGGACTTCTTGCTCTTCGCGCTGACCGCGATGCCGACCACCACGCCGGCCGGGATCCAGTTGTCGGCGGCAACATCCGTCGCCGGGAACGGGAACATCGACAGGTCGTCGGGCGACGGCGCCGCGGCCCGGAACGCCGACAGTACGGCGGACACCTGGACCGCCATCGCGGCCTTGCCGGTGCCGACCATCGAGGTCGCCTGCTCGTACGTCGTACCGTTCGGGTTGTCGTTGAAGTACCCCTTCTTCTGCAGCTCGAGGTACTTGTTCATCGCGTCGACCCAGCCGGAGTCCGCGAACGAGGCCTGGCCGGCGCTCATCTTGTCGTCGAAGTCCGGCGTCTTCGCGTAGACCGTCCCGGGCACCAGCGCGTACGGGATCAGCTGCGTGATCCACGGAGTCTGCGCGCCGAGGGCGATCGGCACGATGCCCTTCTTCTTCAGCTTCTCGCAGACCGCGAGCAGCTCGGACCAGGTGGTCGGCGGCTCGACGCCCGCGGTCGCGAACGCCTTCTTGTTGTAGATCGCGCCGAGCATGCTGGAGCCGGGCGAGAAGATGTACGTCTTGCCGTCGTTCTGGAACGCGCCCTTGAAACCGTCCGGCACCTTCTGCGTCCACGACTGGCTGCTGAGGTCCGCGAGCAGCCCGGCCTTGCTCAGCTGGACCATCGACATCGCGCTGCCACTGCCGGGATAGACCACGTGTACGTCGGGAGCGTTGCCGCCGCCGAGCTGGGTACGGAGCGCGGTCTGCACCTGGTCTGCCGGCGCGAACGAGAGGTTGAAGTCGAAGCCGGAGTGCGCCGACTTGTACGAGTCGAGCACCTTGCGCAGGCCCGGCTCCTGGTCGCCGACGCCGATCACCTTCAGCGTGCCGCTGGACGACGTACCGCTGCTCCCGCCGCACGCTGCCAGCGCACCGCCGAGAGCGGTGGCGACGGTGGCACCGCCGGCCAACTGCAGGAGCCGCCTTCGGCTGACGGACCGATCGAGTGCCATGGTTCCTCCTGAGCGCCGAGTTACCGGCCAGGGATGTGAAGTAACCGCAGGATCGTGTTACTTTTGTCACGCGGGACGCTACGTACGGCCCGGGAGGGTGTCAAGACCTCGTTGAAAGGATTCAGTCCATACCGGTGTGAAAACGACTCCGGGCAGGCCGCCGGGGCTTCGGGTCCGTGCCTCGGTCGCCTGAGAGGATGGGCGACGTGCCCGCGACCGCCTTCCCGCATCCGGCCGGTACGACGCGCGTCGTACCGCGGCCCGGCGAGTCCGTGACGCCGACACGTGGACCGGTGCAGGCGTGAGACGAGTGCTCCTGGTCGGCCTGCTGTTGCTGGCCTTGGCCCTCGGCGTCGGCGGCGGCTACTACGCCGGCAACCGCTGGGACACCCCAGACCCCACCGCCTCCGGCACCGCCGGCCCCCTCGGCACCGTCTCCCCCTCCCCCACCCCAACCCCCACCCCGACCGAGACCCCCCTCCCGGTAAAAACCCCGGTCCCCAACAACCTGGACCCCCTGCAGCCCGGCCTCACCTACGCCAACCGCACCTTCACGGTGAACCCGAAGGACGCGCAGCCCGTCCAGCTGTCCGTCGGAGTACCGCAGGGTTGGGGGCTGACCAGGGATCCGAAGCACCCGGACGAGGTCAAGTTCCTGGACAACCTCAGGCAACGGGGCGTCCGCGTACAAGCCGTCGAGCCGGCCACCCAGACACCGAAGGACGCGATCGCCCAGCTGGTCATCGACCTGCGGAAGAGTCAGGCTCCGGAGAACAACGTCCAGATCGTCGACCAGAACACCGCTGTGATCACCGGCGACGACGGCCGGAGCCGGGCCGTCGGAACCCTGATCTACACCTTCATCCCGGGCGACACCCTGCGCTACGTCATCGTCCGCTTCATCGCGGTCAACGGCGAACTCGCCAACATCTCGATGAGCATCACCGGCATCCCCGAGGACGCCCCCGCCCTCAAGGAAATCCTCGAGAAGGCCTCCGCCTCGGTCAGCGAGACCGCCTAGCCGGCTTTCATGGAATCGTTACCTGCTCGGTGCAACCTGAGAGCGGGCTCAGGTGTCTTCTGTTAGGGAGATCTGGGGAGGTGGGGGCATGGCGAGGACTGTCACCAGGCGCACGATGCTCGGCGCCGGGTTGCTGGGCCTTGCCGGGGCGGGGGGTGCGGGCGGGTACGGGGCCGGCCTGTTCCTCACCGCGGAGCCCAGTCTCGCCGGTACCGCGGGGCCGCTGCCGATGAGTTCCGTGAGTACGTCGCCCACCCCGGCGACGCCACCGCCGCCGCGCAAGGTGACGTACGACGACTCGCCGGCGCTGGATGCGGGCGACCTCAGCTACCGGAGCCAGACCTTCTACGTGAAGAGCGTGGTCAAGTCGCGGATCACCGTGCGGGTGCCGGACGGCTGGGGGCTGACACAGCCGTACCCGCCGAGGACCGGCCGGTTCACCGATCCGACCGGCAAGCGGTGGATCCGGATCGAGGGCGGCTTCACGATCAAGCGGCCGCCGGCGGCGTCGATGCAGGCTCGCATCATCGAGCTGAAGCGGCTCACGACCGACCAGATGCTGAACCTGCTCTCGCAGCAGGACGACGGCGACTCCGCCACGATCTCCTACACCTACGTGCCGCCGCCGGACCAGTCGCCGGACGGCGTGCTGCGGTACGTCATCGTCCGCTGGGTCGCTGACAACAGCGGCAACTGTGCGGTGGAGATGAGTTCGACCGGGCTCCCGCAGGACAAGAAGGCACTGCAAGACGTCCTGGAGCACGCCACGAAGAGCGTCGAACGCCACGACAGCAGCCTCTGAGCTACAGCACCTGCGCGAGTCTCCGACAGATACACGGCGGGTGCAGTTGCGCTGACCGCCCGCGGTAAACGCCCGCCCTGCACGCTTCGGGCGTGTCCGAAGTGTTGGGATGGGAACCTGGGGAGCATGCTCCTGGCGCTGTTGTGTGTTGGCATTTTCCTGATCCAGTTGGACGTGACGGTCGTCAACGTGGCGCTGCCGACGATCCGGGTTGACCTCGTCACCGGCCTGGTGGGCCAGCAGTGGGTGGTGGCGGCGTACATGATTGCCCTGGCCGGCCTGCTGCTCCCCAGTGGTGCGTTGGGCGACCGGGTCGGCCACAGACGCGTCGTGCTGACAGGGCTCGCTGTCTTCGGTGGGGCCTCGCTTGCTTGCGGTCTGGCGCCAAGTATCGAAGTGCTGATAGCTGCGCGGGCAGTGCAGGGCATCGGCGCCGCACTGCTGCTGCCAGGCACGCTTGCCGTCATTACGGACCTGTACGTCGACAGCGCCGCAAGGGCACGCGCTGTCGGTATCTGGTCCGGCGCGGGCGCCCTGGCACTGCCGTCCGGCCCCTTGCTCGGCGGCGCCCTGGTAGCTGGGTTGGGCTGGCGGGCCACGTTCCTGATCAACCTGCCGATCATCGCGGTCGGGCTCCCGCTCGCCTGGCGGCTGATACCGCAGCGCCAGCCGCACCAGGAGCGCCGTACGACCAGGCTGCGGATCGGTAAGGACTTCGTCGGCGCCAACCTGGTCGCGGGCCTGATGAACTTCGTCGGACTCGGTACCGTGCTGGTGCTGACGCTCTACCTGCAGGAACACCTGTCCCAGCATGCGTTCCGGGCGGGACTGGAGCTCATACCCCTCTTCCTCCCGCTGGCCGTACTAGGACCGATCTCCGGCCGCATCACCGCCCGCTACGGCCCGCGGCTGCCTATGTCGATCGGGCTGGTCCTCGGTGTCGCCGGGTCGCTCTGTCTGCTCGGTGTGAACGCCCACAGCGGGTACGCAGCCGTCGTACCGGTACAGGTCGGTCTTGGTGTCGGCATGGGGTTCCTGACGGCCGCCGTGGTGCATGCGGCCATCGCTGCGCTCCCGCCAGACCGCGCGGGCTTCGCCAGTGGGGTCAACAACACCAGCCGCCAGGCCGTGGGTGCCCTTGGCATCGGTGTGTACGGCGCTGTCCTGGGCCATGCGCACGGCTTCGTCAGCGGGCTGCACGTGCTGGCGTGGCTGGGAGGCGGTCTGTGGGCAGTTGCGCTGGGCATCACCTGGCTGACCGCGCAGAGGCCTCAGTCGACGGGCCAGATGGTGCGGAAGATGGTGGAGCGGATCCGGTAGTACCTGCGGCGTACGGACTGGATCAGCGCCGGCGAAGGCCGGAGCCGTTCGGTCGGGAAACGCATGGGGAACGTCCTAGGGGGTGTACTGCACCGTGTCAGCGATCTCGGTGGCACGCACCTGGCTCGACCCCGGCACGACCACCTGAACGAATATCGAGCCGCCGTCCCCGAAGTCGACGACTCGTTGGAGCAGCACGATATCCGCACCGAAGCAGCCGCCGGAAACCCGGTCCGTGACCGACTGTCCACCGACCGTGTGCGGAAGCGGTGCGCCGACGTTCTTGCACTGCTTGCTGTCCGGCAGCGCCAGCTTGGTGTCGGACAGGCCGACGAACACCCCCGGCGTCTGCCCCGACCAGTCGGGATCCTGGCTGACACGGAACGCCGGAGTACTCGATTTACTGCCCGGAACGGTCCAGGACGACGAGGCGATCGACTGCGCCCAGGCGCGCGGCAGGTCCACCTGGAAGCCGTCCTCGGCGACCGTGATCACCTTGCGGCTGGACAGGTACCACTGGCCGCCGTACCCGGCCCCACCGCCGACCACGAGCGCCAGCAGGGCAGCCACGACCCAGCGGCCACGCTTCTTCCGTGGCGCGGCGGCGGGAGGAGCCGGCACCACCTCGGTCTCTGCCTCCGGGGGCGCCTGGGGAGGCACGGTCTCCGCGGCGTCGGCGGTCTCCGCCGGCTCCGCGGACTTGACGATCGTCGGCTTGTTCTCGTCGCTGAGCGCGGTCTGGTCCCCGAGGTCGTCGTCGGGCCTGTCGGCGAGCTGGATCGATTCGCGCTCCGCCAGCGGGAAGTCGCGCGTGTTCTCGTCGAGTGCGCCGACGAGTTGCTTGGTGAACGACAGCACGTCCGGCCAGCGCTTCTCGCGGTCCGGGTCCAGGGCACGGACGATCGCCGCGTCGACCTGCTCCGGCAGCTCGAACCCGAGTGAGCTCGGCGGCGGGGCCACCTTCACCCGGCTGGCCGCGCCGAGCCCGTCCACCTGGTGCGGGGACCGCCCGGTGAGTGCGGCGTACGCGACGGCGCCCAGCGAGTACTGGTCGGCGCGCTGATCCAGCCGCTCCCCCAGCGCCTGCTCCGGGGCGACGTACGACGGGGTGCCGCCAGGCATAGTGATCCGCGACACCTCGTCGAGCGACTTCCCGAGGCCGAGGTCGGACAGCACCGCCCGCTCGCCGTCGTCGTCGGTGCTGCGGAACAGTACGTTGGCCGGCTTCACGTCGCGGTGCAGCAGACCGCGCCGGTGCAGCGCCTGCAGCCCGCGGCCGACCTGGACGACCACGTCGACCGCCTCGGGCAGCGCCAGCGGCTTCTGCTTCAGGCGGTCCGCCAGCGTGCCGCGATCGGCGTACGTGAGCACCAGGAACGGCCTGCCGTCCTCGAGTTCGCCCACGTCGTGCACCTGGACGACGTGCTCGGACTCGACCCGGCGCAGGAACCGGCCCTCCTCGAGGAACCGGTGCCGGAC
Source organism: Kribbella aluminosa (assembly GCF_017876295.1). Classification (NCBI taxonomy): domain Bacteria; kingdom Bacillati; phylum Actinomycetota; class Actinomycetes; order Propionibacteriales; family Kribbellaceae; genus Kribbella; species Kribbella aluminosa. The sequence continues at coordinate 102,256 of NZ_JAGINT010000002.1, forward strand.
CGCGTCGTCGTGCGCCCAGTTGTCGGCCAGCACCTTGATCGCCACCTCGGCGTCGAGCTGCTCGTCGTGCGCGAGCCAGACCGTCGCGAAACCGCCTGAACCCAGGCGTCGGCGCACGACGTACCGACCGAGTCTGGTTGGGACCCCCATACAAGGCATTATGGGTCATTGGAGTGTCCCTCACCGGGGCGCATGGAGAGCAAAGGCGCAGATGAGCGAGAGCACCAGCCCGGCCGACGATCTTGCGACCCTCGCGGAGCAGGCGCAGGCGGGCGACAAGAACGCGATGGACGACCTGCTGCGGCAGGTCTATCCGCGCGTCCTGCGGATCTGCCGGAGCGTCCTGCCGTACTCCGCCGACGCGGAGGACGCGGCGCAGGAGGCCCTGCTGAACATCGCGACCAAGATCAACACGTACTCCGGTCGCAGCAGCTTCTCCACCTGGGTGCACTCCGTCGCGGCCAACTCCGCGCGCTCGACGTACCGCAAGCTGAAGCGCACCGCGCAGGCCGCCCACAACCCGGAGCAGATGGAGAAGCCGGACCCGCGTACCACGAGCGTGATCGCCGGCACCCGTCTGGACCTCCTGGAGGCCCTGGAGACCCTGGAGCGGGACCGTCCGCAGATGGTGACCCCGCTGGTGCTGCGGGACGTCTACGGGCTGTCGTACGAGGAGATCGCCGCCGAGGTCGGCGCCCCGCTCGGCACTGTCAAGTCCCGCATCCACGACGCCCGCGAGGTCGTCCGGCCGCTCCTCCGGCCCAAGGACTAGTTGCATCAACCTGCAATGCATCAGGGCTGATGTGTGAGCCTGATGCAGGCATACCCTCCGGGTTATGTCCGCCCGGGGGTTGCTGCACAATGCCGATTACCTGAAACTTCTGGCCGGCCAGACGGTCAGCTCCATCGGCTCCACGATGAGCTCGTTCGTCTTCACGCTGCTCGGTCTGGCCATCACCGGCTCGCCGGTGCAGGCCGGTCTGGTCGGTACGGCGTCCTCGCTCGGCACCATCCTGGTCGCACTGCCCGGTGGCGCGCTCGCCGACCGGTGGAGCCGTCGCCGGATCCTGATCGGCTACACCTTCCTCGGGGCCGTCCTGTTCGGCTCGGTCGCGGTCGCCGGATGGCTCGGCCACCTGACGCTCCCGCACCTGTTGGTCGTCGGCCTGCTCAACGGCGCCGGCTACGCCCTGTTCATGCCCGCCGAGAGCGCCGCGCTCCGCGAGATCGTCGCCCCTGAGGACATCAGCACCGCGCTCGCCGCCGCGCACGGCCGGCAGAACGTCGCAGGTCTGGCAGGCGCACCGCTCGGCGGTCTCCTGTACTCGATCGGGCGCGTGGTCCCGGTCGCCGCGGACGCGATCTCGTACCTGGTGATGGCGATCATGCTGACGACGATCCGGCACCCGCTGCCGGCCGCGAAGCCCGAGGGCGGCACGCACGAGCCGATCCTGAAGGCGATCCGCTCCGGGCTGGCCTGGCTGTTCCGGCAGCGCGACCTGCGGACGATCGCCGTCGCCGCGACCCTGCTCAACTTCGCCGCGAACGGCACGATCCTGGTGCTGATCCTGAGCATGCAGCAACGCGGCGTACGGCCGTCGGTGATCGGGCTGCTGGAGACCGCGATGGGGGTGGGCGGCCTGGCCGGCGCGTTCGCGGCGCCGCGGCTGCTGGCGAAGTACAGCGCCGGCAGGATCACGATCGTCGGCGCCTGGGTCGTCGCCGTGACCTTCGCGGCGACGGCCGTCAGTACGCGTCCCGTCGTACTGATCGCGCTGCCGGCGCTCGCCGTGTTCCTGCTGCCCGCGCTGAACTCCGGGCTGTTCGGCTACCAGATGCTGATCACTCCGAACCATTTGCAGGGCCGGGCGCAGAGCGCGTTCATGTTCATGTCGAACACCGCGGCCCCGCTGGCACCGTTCCTCGGCGGAGTCTTCCTCGGGATGCTGGGCGCCCGGACCGCACTGCTGGTCTTCGGGGCCCTGCTCGCGGTGGGTGCGGTACTGCTCACCGTGAGCCGTTCGATCCGGTCGATCCCGCTGCTTTCGGAGGTCGAGGCCCTCCCGTAGGCGGCGCTCGTGTGCTCAGATGGGGGCATGAAGAAGCTCATCAACGACCCTGCCGATGTTGTGAGTGAAGCGCTGCGCGGGATGGCGGCGGCGCATCCGGACCGGCTCCGGGTGGACCTGGAGAACCGGATCGTCTACCGCAAGGACGCGCCGCGGCCCGGGAAGGTCGGGCTGATCTCCGGCGGCGGGTCGGGGCACGAGCCGATGCACGGCGGGTTCGTCGGGCTCGGGATGCTGGACGCGGCGTGCGCGGGTGAGGTGTTCACGTCTCCGGTGCCGGACCAGATGATGGCCGCGACGAAGGCCGTCGACGCCGGTGCCGGCGTACTGCACATCGTGAAGAACTACACCGGCGACGTGATGAACTTCGAGATGGCCGCCGAGCTGGCCGCCGCCGACGCCGGTACCGAGGTGCTGTCGGTGGTGACGAACGACGACGTCGCCGTCCAGGACAGCCTGTACACCGCGGGCCGCCGTGGCGTCGGCGTGACCGTATTGCTGGAGAAGATCGTCGGCGCCGCCGCCGAGGAAGGCCGCCCGCTGCAGGAGGTCGCGGACCTGGCCAAGCGGGTCAACGACAACGGCCGCAGCATGGGGATGGCGCTCACGTCGGGCACCGTCCCGGCCGCCGGCAAGCCGACGTTCGAACTCGCCGAGAACGAGATGGAGGTCGGCATCGGCATCCACGGCGAGCCCGGCCGGCAACGCCTCCCGCTGGCCCCGGCCCGCGAGATCGCCGCGATGCTGGTCGACCCCGTCGTCTCCGATCTTCCTTACCGGCAAGGCGATTCGGTGATCGCGTTCGTCAACGGCATGGGCGGTACGCCGCTGATCGAGCTGTACGTGATGTACAACGAGATCGCCCAGCTCCTCGACCGCGCCGGGATCACGGTCGCCCGCTCGCTGGTCGGCAACTACATCACCTCCCTCGAGATGGCCGGCTGCTCGGTCACGTTGCTGAAGGTGGACGACGAACTGGTACGTCTCTGGGACGCCCCGGTGAACACCCCCGGCCTACGCTGGGGCGCGTGAGCATGGGAGTCGATTCCTTCGTCAGCTGGTTGCGGGACGTCGCTGGTTCGTTGCATGCGAATGCGGCGTATCTGACCGAGCTGGACTCGGCGATCGGGGATGCCGATCACGGGGCCAACCTGGATCGGGGGTTTCAGGCGGTCGTCGAGGTGCTGGACGGGACGGAGTTCGGGTCGGTCGACGAGTTGCTGAAGAAGGCCGGGATGACGCTGGTCAGCAAGGTCGGTGGGGCCAGTGGGCCGTTGTACGGGACGTTCTTCCTGCGGTTCGGGACCGCGTTGGCGGGGGTCGAGCTGACGCCGGAGGCGCTCGGGAAGGGGCTGCACGCCGGGGTCGAGGGGGTGCTGGCCCGGGGCAAGGCGGAGCTCGGGGACAAGACGATGTACGACGCATGGGCGCCGGCCTTGTCGGCGTACGACGATGCCGTGGCCGGTGGAGCAGATCTCGGTACGGCGTTGAACGCCGCGGCGGAGGCGGCCGCGAAGGGGCGGGACGGGACCGTGCCGATGGTCGCGCGCAAGGGCCGGGCCAGCTACCTCGGTGAGCGCAGCGCCGGGCATCAGGATCCGGGGGCGACCAGTACGACGCTGATCTTGGAGTCCGCGGCGCGCACGCTGTCATGATCGGGATCGTGGTTGTGTCGCACAGCCGCGCGCTGGGCGATGCTGCGGTGGCGCTCGCCGTGGAGATGGTTGCCGAGGACAAGCGACCGGTGATCGCGGTGGCCGCGGGGCTGGACGCGACGACGTTCGGGACCGATGCGATGGCCGTCGCGGAGGCGGTCGGCGCTGCGGACAGCCCGGACGGCGTACTCGTGCTGCTGGATCTCGGGTCGGCGGTGCTGAGTGCCGAGCTGGCCTTGGAGTTCGTCGATCCCTCGGTCGCGGAGCATGTCCGGCTGACGAGCGCTCCACTGGTCGAGGGGCTGGTGGCGGCTGTGGTGACGGCGTCGACCGGCACTTCGCTGGAGGCGGTCGCTGCGGAGGCGTCGCGGGGGTTGGCCGGGAAGCAGGATCATCTCGGGGATGTGGCGGCGGTCGAGTCGGCGCCGATGGTGGCGGGTGATCAGAGCGTCGAGGTGGTGGTCGGGAACGCGCATGGGTTGCATGCGCGGCCGGCTGCTCGGTTGGTTGGTCTGGTCAACGGGTTCGAGGCTGTGGTCACACTGACTGATCTGGACACCGGCAAGGGGCCGGTGGATGCGGGCAGTTTGAGTATGGTCGCGACGCTGAATGCCCAGCAGGGGCATCGGTTGCGGGTGGGGGCCAGCGGGGCGCAGGCTGCCGAGGTGCTGGCGGCTGTCGAAGAGCTTGCCGCTGACAACTTCGGTGATGCGGTGGTGGTTGCCGCATCACGACCGGGTGGGTCCGGGCTGGACGTGGCGATCGGGCCGGCGGTGCTCGCGGACGCGGCCGTCGATCTGAGTGGTTATGTTGCTGGGGACAACGAAGTTCCGCGGCTGGACGAAGCGGTCGGGGTCGCGGGCGATGAGCTGGATGCGTTGCGTGACGCGGGTGGCGAACACGGCGGGATCTTCGAGGCACACCTCGCGATGCTGGACGACCGCAAGCTGCTGGAGGAGGTCCGTGCGACGATCGCGGGTGGTACGTCGGCGCCCGTCGCGTGGAAACAGACGTACGACACGCTGGCCGCCACCTTCGAAGCGCTGGACGATCCCTACCAGCAAGAACGCGCGCAGGACGTCCGCTCGGTCCGAGACCGGGTCCTCCAGCACCTGGCCGCCCCGGCATCAGCCGGGGCGCCCGCGGCGGAGGGCGGCCCCGCAGAGCCGGCACCCTCCGGGCGGGCAGGCCCTTCCGTTGACGGGGCCGCGGCTCCGGCTCAGCTGGACACCCCGGGGATTCTGGTTGTCGGTGAGCTGGACGCGGCCACTGCCGCGACGCTTGATGCGACTCAGGTTGCCGGGATTGCCGTGCGTGCGGCGGGGACGACCGGGCACGGGGTGATCGTGGCTCGGTCCCGGGGGATTCCTTTGGTGGCGGGGATCGGGGACGTCGCGGTGCGGGCCGGGGCGGTGGTGGCGTTCGATGCTCGGAGCGGGGTGTTCGACACGGCGCCTGATGAGGACCGTGTGCGGGCGACGATTGCCGATCGGTTGGGGGAGCGGGAACGGGCGATCGCGGACGCGCCCGCGCCTGCCACAACGCGCGACGGGCGGACCATCGACGTACTGGTGAATGTCGGCGTCGTGCAGGACGCGGTGGATGTGCGCGGGGCGGACGGGTCGGGGCTGGTGCGGACCGAGGTGCTGTTCGGGAATCGGCGTACGGCGCCCACTGTCGACGAGCAGGTCGAGGCGTTCCTGGCGATCGCCCGGGCGCTCGGGAACAAGCCGATCACCATCCGCACCTGGGACATCGGCGGCGACAAGCCGCTCCCGTTCCTCCCTCAGGAGCACGAGCCGAACCCGTTCCTCGGCGAGCGGGGCCTGCGCGTCTTCCGCCGCCGGCCGGAGCTGCTCCGCGATCAGCTCGCGGCGATCCGGCGTACGGCGGCCGAAACCCCGGTGCACGTGATGTTCCCGATGGTGACGACCGCCGACGAGGTCGACTGGGCGCTGCACGAGCTCGGCCCGCGGGACAACCTCGAGGTCGGCATCATGGTCGAGGTCCCGGCGGCCGCCCTCCGGGTCGCCACGCTCGCGAAGGAGCTCGACTTCGTCAGCATCGGCACCAACGACCTCACGCAGTACACGACCGCGGCCGACCGGACGAACGCCGCAGTCGCACCACTGGCGGACGGTCTCGACCCGGCGGTGCTCCAGCTGATCGACCAGGTGGTCCGGAACGCCGGCGTACGCGTGGCCGTCTGCGGTGACCTCGCCAGCGACCCACAGGCCGCTGTGCTGCTGGCGGCTCTCGGTGTGACCGAGCTGAGCGCGGTTGGCCCGCAGGTACCGCTGGTGAAGGCCCGGCTACGACAGGCCGACCTGAGCCAGGTCGACACTGCCGCAGCGCTGGCTGCTCGGGACGCAGCTCAGGTACGAGCCCTCTTGTAACTAGCGCTGCCTGTAGTAGCGCAGCTCCACCAGGTTGAAGCCGGAGGTGCGTTCCGGCTTGGCCGGAAGGGTGTAGGACTGCTCTGGCTCCAGGTAGGTGACGTCCGGGTGCTCTAGGTCCAAGTCGACGACCAGAGCCGGGTACGCGCCTGTGTGCCAGGTGTAGGACTCCCCTGCCTCGGGCGTCAGGTGCTGCACGCGTACGTCGTCCTCGTCGACCACGACCTTCGTGGGGACCTCACCGGCCTGCTCGAAGCCCGCCTCGGCCGGTACGCCGGACACCGCGAAGTACGGGTCGCCGGAAGCCTCCTCCCCCAGGTCCAGGACCTCGATGAGGCGGTTCAGGTACAACGCGTCCCCGTCGTTGGTGAGCATGTGCACCGGCGACACCGGCCGGTAGACCGACCCGCCGACGGTCTCGCTCAAGTGGCGGGCAGGGCTGCCGTCCAGCCAGTCCATGTGACACGGCGACGTCGACAGGCACAGGACTACGTACGGGTTGTGGTGCAGGTGCCAGCCCTGCGCCGTACCTGGCTGCAGCTCCACCTCCCAGACGCGGACCCGGGAGTTCTTCAGCAGCACGCGGGTGCCGATCTCACCGAGCACGACCTCGGTGCCGTCCGGCGCGGTGACAGTAGTACCAGCAGTCATGCGTTCTCCTCGATCGGTCGTTCCATCGCGACGCCGGGGAGCAGGGTCCCGTCCGGCATCGGTAGCTGTGCGTCCTCCACCTCGGTGAAGCCGAAAGCCTTGTAGAGCGGTACCCCGGGCAGCGTCGCCATCAGCGCGAGCCGAGTGAACCCCTCTGCGCGGGCGGCCTCGGTACAGGCGGTAAGAATCGCCCGCCCGAGCCCCCGCCGCGTCCAGTCCGCCCGGACGAACATGGCCCGGATCCTGGCCGGCTCGGTCGCCGGGTCCAGCAGACGCGTATCAGCCCCCGCGGTACTGGCGTTGAACAGCTTGTTCCGCCGGGACCATCCGCCACACGCAACGACCTCCCCAGCCGCCTCCAGCACGTAGTAGGTGCCGTCGTCGATCAGGGCGGTGTCCAGCGTGGTGATGTGCTCAACCGCACTGGCCGTCTGCACCGCGTCGTAGTACGCCGGAAACTGCGTCTCCACCGCAGCCCGAGCCAACGCAGCCACCGCAGACCCATCCGCCACCACAGCCAACCGCAACACGACCTCCACCCCCACAGGCTAGTTCACTCGCGTCAGGTAACCAGGAGTTGCAGCAGGCCTCCGGAGTACGTCGGGCGTAGGACGGCTTCCACTCGGACGTGCTGTGCCCGGACTGGTTTGAACGACGTGGTGTTGAGCTCATCGGCCGCCACGTCGTACGGCGTGGTGTTGTCGGCCGGTCGCCACGTCTCTCCGTCCAGCCACAGCACCCGCCACGACTGCGGTACGCGGCACTGGCCGGAGCCGGTGTCGTCGTACCAGTACGCCGACACGCTCGACAGCTCACGTACCGCGCGCAGGTCGTACTCGATCCACTCCGTCGTCCCGCGCCGGTCCCACCACGTGAAGCGCGGAATCGACGTGTCTGCGGAGGATTCCGGCGTACGGCCGGAGTCGGGCGCCTCGAGCGAGTCGCCGTAGTTCACGTGCGACGCGGTGATCCGGGTTCGGTAGAACCACTCCCCGCCCTGTGCGGACACCTGCGGGAACGACGTGACCCGCAGCCGAGCCGCCCCCATCGGTATGAGGGTCACCGTCTCCACAGGCTGCTCTGAAAGCGCAGGGCTCTGCTGGAGCAGCCCGACGACGTCCTCGGTGTCCGTCTCCCACTGCGGGATCCGTTGGGCCTGTGTGGTGAGTGCTAGCGGTACGCCGTCCTGTGTGAACGGGTTGTCGCCGCCGCCCCGTCGTACCAGGTCAAAGGACGCACCCGCGACGAGGCCGTAGTTCCACGGGGATTCTGGGTAAACGGACAGCTCCGGCCACGCCTCTGTCCCGCCGATGCGCTCGTACCGCTCGTCGATCTGCAGCGAGTAGGTCAGCGGGCCACGGTCGACGGACACCGAGTCGTGGTTGTCGTTCCAGACACGGGTAGTGGTGCGCATCGGCAGCTTCAGCTCTACGCGGTCACCCGGATGCCAGGTGCGCTCCACCTTCATCCAGTCGCCAGTTGTGCGCACGTGCTCCCCGTTGACCTTCACCGACGCGTCATGCGCCCAACCGGGACGCCTTAGATAGAAGGGGAATCGCACCGGCCGCGGTGTCTGCACCGTGAACGTGATGGTGTCCGAGAACGGATACTCCGTGTCCTGTACGACGGACACGGTCTCACCCGTCCCTACAGTCGCGGTCACCTTGCTGGCGGCGTACATCGACGCAGCGAGACCGTTGTCAGTAGTCGCCAGCCACAGCTCCTGCACGTAGTACGGCCAGCCCATGCCGTAGTTGTGCGGGCAGCACCTGTACTGGTGTACGCCGTACTTGTAAGAGCCCATCGGGAACGCGTTCTGGAACTGCCCGTGCTTCGGCTGGTCGTCGAGCTGCACGCTGTTCGCACAGGTGATGTAGTGCATCACTTGCTGCTGCGGGTCGTACGACGCCGGCAACGAGTTGAACGCGAGCTCCTCGCACCTGTCCGTCCAAGCAACGTCACCTGTGAACCGGGTGAGCAGCTCGAAGCTGTGCATCAGCTCCACGATCCCGCACGTCTCGAACCCCTGCCGCGGGTCACCGAATCCAGGACGTGAGTTCTCGTCGCCGGCGTACCCACCGCCCGGGAACTGCCCGTACAGACCCATCACCGTCGCATAGTTCCGGTACGTCGCCTCCCGGTGCTTGACGTCTCCGGACAGCAGCCAGTACTGCAACGGCTCCCGGAACCCCTGCGCCAGGTTGACGTTGTGCCACGTGGGGATGCCGTTCACGTAGTCCGCCGACCCGTGGTGCATCTTGGTCACCAGGTCGAGCAGCCACTGCTCACCGGTGCGGTTGTAGAGCCAGTACGCACTGTCGATGTTGTCGCCCCAGCGGAACGCACCCCACGACCGGTTGAACACCTCCGGCGGCTGCGTGTTCTGGAACCGCAAGTACTTCGTCATGAACGGAACGACCCGCTCGTCACCGGAGTACTCGTACCAGGACCGGAATGCCGCCAGCAGCGGCATGCCCGGCCAGAAGTCCGGGCCGTTCTCCAACGAGGTCCGCAACCGCTCCGGACCGAACCACCCGTCGGCTGCTTGGGTGGCGAGGATGCCGTCCATCCACCGCTGTGTCCTGGTCAGTACGCCGGTGTCGCCGGTCACGTAGCCGAGGTCGCCGAACCCGCGCAGCCAGTACGGCAACTCCTCCCACGCACCCAGCGCCGGGTCGACCCAGCCGTTGGTGTCGTAGACCAGGAAGTCCGAGATCTCGTCGTACCGGCCGCACAGCCCGTTGACCTGCAGCTCGAGCTGCTGCGCGAGCCAGCCGCGGGGCTCGATCGCGCCGGGTGGGAGCTTCTGGAACGGGACAGGTCGCAGCGGAGCACGTTGCGGGACGTAGTGCCCGCCACGGCCCGCCGGCGGTGCCGTGGGCGGTGCCGCGGGCTGACCGGGACGGGCGGCGTCGGCGGAAGCCGGATCGAGGGCAGTCACGGCTGCCGCCGCGGCGAGAGAGACACCAAGGAAGTCACGTCGGGGCATTCCTTCGGGGGTGGTTTCGGGCATGGGTGCGCCTTTCGGGTGACGGGGGCGGACATCACACCGACGGAAAAACGGCACACGTTTTCCGTCGTTGACAACGTAGGTCTCAGCTAGGCTTCGACGCAAGATGGAAAGACCGAGAGGAATCACCGGATGAGACCGCCGGCAGTGCGAATGGTGGATGTCGCCGCGCTCGCGGGGGTGTCCGCGGGGACCGCGTCCAAGGCGCTCAACAACACCGGCCAGCTGAGCCAGGAAACCCGTGACCGGGTCCGGCAGGCCGCCGAGAGGCTCGGGTTCACGCCCGACAGCCGGGGCCGCGCGCTCTCCTCCGGCCGCACGTACACGGTCGCGCTGCTGACCACCGACAGCACCGGCCGCTTCAGCATCCCGATCATGCGCGGCGTCGAGGACGTGCTCAGCGCCGGCGAACTGGCCACCGTCCTGTGCGACACCCGGGACGACCCGCTGCGTGAGCTGACGTACCTGCGCTCGATGGTCGCCCGCGGCGTCGACGGCTTCGTCGTCACGGGCCGCCGTACCGAGCCGCGGCGGCCGATCGACGTACCGATCCCGGTCGTCTACGCGCTCGCCGCCTCCAGCAACCCGTCCGACGCCTCGGTGATCGTCGACGACGCGGGCGGTGCGGCGGCCGCCATCACCCATCTGCTGGGCCTCGGCCGGCAGCGGATCGCCCACATCACCGGCCCGCCCAACCACCGCTCGGCCACGGCCCGCGCCGAGGCGGTGGTCAGCACCGCGGGTGACACCCTCTGCCTCGAGCCGTTGTACGGCGAGTGGAGCGAACGTTGGGGGCGCCAAGCAACAGACGTGGTACTGCGTCAGCGCCCGGACGCGATCAGCTGCGGCAGCGACCAGATCGCCCGCGGCGTCTGCGACCGCCTCCGCGAGCTCGGCCACTCGGTCCCGGAGGACATCGCGGTCACCGGCTACGACAACTGGTCGGTGATGGCACTGGCGAGCCGCCCGCCGCTCACCACCGTCGACCCCTGTCTCGAGGACCTCGGCCGCCGGGCCGCGACGCTGCTGCTCAAGGCGATCGCCGGCAAGCGACACCGCGGCGTACTGGAACTCCCGGCCCGGCTGATCACCCGCGAGTCGACGCTAGGTCCTGCCTGGTAGTCCAGCGCCGTCGCGAGGAGGTGCTCGGTGCGGTAGCTCGGCGTGCGGGGGCGAGGTGCCGTGCCGAGTGCCCCGCAGTAGGCGATGGACTACCAGGCAGGGCCTAGGAGCCTGAGCCCCGGCGGTCGTCCCGGCGGGGGCGGGACGCCCAGCGGTACGCGAAGAACACCCAGGCGAGCGCGGGCAACCCGAAGATCGCCGCCACGATCTCCCGCCCGAACACCAGGAACAGCAACCCGGCCAGCGCGAACGGCAACGCCATCCACACCGCGCCGATGAACGCTGCCCACCGCCACTTCCCCGGCGTCCGCGGCGCGGGTTTGTACAGCGAAGGCGTCGGCAGGCCCGCGAAGATCGGGATCAGGTCGCCGTGCGTGACCGCGTCGTTCAGCAGGTCCACCCGGCGGTGCAGCTCGTCCTCGTCCAGCCGCCCGACCGCGAACTGCTCGGCCAGGTCGTCCGTACAGATGTGCCGCTCCTCGTCGGTGAGGCGGATGTTCACCATCCGCCGCCGAGCCGCAACCTCCCGTGCCTCCTGCCCGGGCCGCCGTCGCGTACCCGATCAGGTCGGCCGGTTTCACCGGTCGCCGCTCAGCCATCCGCCTCACCTCACACTCGTCCCTCAGAGTGTGCCATCCAGGTGGTTACTCCAGCTCAGTTCAGCGCGGCCGGCAGCGTCGCGGTCCACGCGGTCCGGAGCTCGGCCAGCGGGATCTCGAACTGGTCCTGGACGTCCAGAGTGTCGCCGGTGATCACGCCGACCTTCGCGTGCGGGAAGCGGCGCGCGGTGCACATGTCGGTGAACCGCACCTCCTCCGTGCGCGGTACGGCGACGATCGCCCGCCCGGCCGACTCCGCGAACAGGAACAGGAACGGGTCCAGCCCGTCCGGCGCCCACACCCGCGCGCCGACCTCGCCGCGCAGCGCGGACTCGACCAGCGTCTGCGCGACACCGCCGTCGCTGACGTCGTGCGCCGCGTCGATCAGGCCGTCCCGGGACGCGTTGATCAGGATGTCGGCGAGCTGCTTCTCCGCCTCCAGGTCCACCGCGGGCGGCCGCCCGCCGAGATGCCCGTGCACGACATGCGCCCACTCGGACCCGGACAGCTCGTCCTCCGTCGTACCCAGCAGGTACAGCTGGTGGCCCTCCATCTCCGGCGTGAACCCGATCGGCGTCCGCCGGGTCACGTCGTCGATCACGCCGAGGACACCGACCACCGGGGTCGGCAGGATCGGGGTCTCGCCGGTCTGGTTGTAGAACGACACGTTCCCGCCGGTGACCGGCATGCCGAGCTCCTTGCACGCGTCGACCAGGCCGCGGATGGCCTCGACGAACTGCCACATCACGGCCGGGTCCTCGGGCGAGCCGAAGTTCAGGCAGTCGGTGACCGCGACCGGGCGGGCTCCGGTGGTCGCTACGTTCCGGTACGACTCGGCGAGCGCCAGCTTGGCGCCGGTGTACGGGTCGAGCTTGGCGAACCGGCCGTTGCAGTCGGTGGACACCGCGACACCGAGGCCGCTGGTCTCGTCGACCCGGATCATGCCGCTGTCCTCGGGCTGCGCGAGCACCGAGTTGCCGAGCACGTAGCGGTCGTACTGGTCCGTCACCCAGGACTTGTCGCACAGGTTGGGAGACGCCACCAACCGCAGCAGCGTGTCCCGTAGCTCGGCACCACTGCTTGCCCGCGGCAACTTCTCCGCGCCGTCCGCCTGCAGCTCGTCCTGCCACTCCGGACGGGAGTACGGACGCTCGTAGACGGGCCCCTCGTGCGCGACGGTCCGCGGCGGTACCTCGACCACCCGCTCGCCGTGCCAGTCGATCTCCAGCCGGCCGGTGCCGGTGACCTCGCCGATCACGTCCGCCTGCACGTCCCACTTGGCGCAGATCTTCAGGAACGCCTCGACGTTCTCCGGCGTGACGACCGCCATCATCCGTTCCTGCGACTCGCTCATCAGGATCTCTTCCGGCGCGAGCGACGCGTCCCGGAGCGGCACCTTGTCCAGCGAGACGTGCATGCCGCCGTCGCCGGCGCTGGCCAGCTCCGACGTCGCGCAGGACAGGCCCGCGCCGCCGAGGTCCTGGATGCCCTCGACCACGCCGCCCTGGAAGAGCTCGAGCGTGCACTCGATCAGCAGCTTCTCCATGAACGGGTCGCCCACCTGGACGGCCGGCCGCTTGGTCGGGCCGCCGTCCGCGAAGGTCTCCGAGGCCAGCACGGACACGCCGCCGATCCCGTCGCCGCCGGTCTTCGCGCCGTACAGGATGATCTGGTTGCCGAGACCGGTCGCGTTCGCGAGGTGCAGGTCCTCGTGCCGCATGACGCCGATGCAGAGCGCGTTCACCAGCGGGTTCCCGGCGTACGTCGGGTCGAAGACGACCTCGCCGCCGACGTTCGGCAGGCCGAGGCTGTTGCCGTACCCGCCGACGCCGGACACGATCCCCGGCAGCACGCGCTTGGTGTCCGGCGCGTCCAGCGGGCCGAACCGCAGCGGGTCCATCACCGCGACCGGGCGGGCGCCCATCGCGAGGATGTCGCGGACGATGCCGCCGACCCCGGTCGCCGCGCCCTGGTACGGCTCGACGTACGACGGGTGGTTGTGCGACTCGACCTTGAACGTGACGGCGTACCCCTCGCCGATGTCGATGACGCCCGCGTTCTCGCCGATGCCGGCCAGCATCTTCCCGGCCGGCGTCTCCTGCGGGATCTCACCGAAGCGCTTCAGGTGCACCTTGGAGGACTTGTACGAGCAGTGCTCGCTCCACATCACCGAGTACATCGCGAGCTCGCAGCTGGTTGGGCGCCGGCCCAGGATGTCCCGGATCCGCTGGTACTCGTCCGGCTTCAGCCCGAGCTCAGCCCACGGCTGCTCGACCTCAGGCGTGTTGGTGGCGTTGCTGACGGTGTCGGTGGACACGTTAGGACTCCTGCACTAGGTGGGACTCACGTGAAACGGTAGCTGGCTGGTGGGAGGCCAGGAGGTGGGCCACCAGGATCGGTACGGCGAAACCGCCCATGATCGCGGGCAGGGCGACGCCCGCGTCGTTGAGCAGCATGCCGACGATGCCGCAGACGGACAGCGCCAGCAGGGTCGGGCGGACCATCGGGCTGCTGCGGTAGAAGTCGCGGTACGCCTGCGAGGGAACGCGGTCCGGGAACACGGTGGCGAACACGCACAGCAGCACCGCGATCAGCATCGCCCAGCCGGCCGGCCCGCTGAAGAACATCACGGCCATCTGCAGCTTGCGGATGAACACGTCGTCGACGTCACCCTCGAGCATCCGGGCGAAGAACGTCCCGAAGTGCGTGCGCTGGTCCAGCGGCCGCAGGTAGTCGAGGTACGCGACGGCCATCACGGCCAGCACGCTGGCCAGGCCGACAGCGATCAGTGCGCGCAGTGACAGGGTGCCGCGCCAGGTCAGCCAGGCCATCAGCAGCACCGCCGGCATGAGCGCCAGGATGCCCCCGAAGTCGGTGCCCCAGCCCGGCTTGCCGTCCACGATGATCGCGGCGCCGCCGACGACCAGTACAGCGGCCGCGGCCTGCACCTTGTTCTTGTCGAGCAGCCTGTGCGCGGCCCACCCGGCCGTGACGAGCGCCCCGACGCCCAGCGCCGCGAACGTCGAGTTGCCGAAGCCGTAGAACCGCCCGCCGATCACGGGCCCGTCGGCGTACATGCTGCCGAGCTGCATGGGCGTCCCGAGTACGCCGTCGACGAGCAGCAGCAGGTACGTCGCCACCGCGAGGCCGAAGTACGCGTACTGCTTCAGCAGCGCCTGGGCGAGGACCGCGGACAGGACGCTGATGCCGATCGTCACGGCGTACAAGGAGAACCCAGGGGCAGGCCAGCGCCACCAGACGGCGGCCTGTGCCAGGAAGACCGCGATGTAGAACCCGCCCTGCACCAGCAGCGTGAAGATCGCGGCGTGGCGGGACGCCGGCGAGCGGCTTGCCAGGAACCAGATCAGGGCGAGTACTTCGGCGCCGACGATCGTCAGGGCTACGAAGAACAGCGTCGGGCGGGGCTGCTCGTACCGCTGGTTCGCGTCCAGGCGGTCCTCGATCACCGTCGCCGCGTCGGTGTGGAGCTTGCCGGTGAAATGGATCGCACTGCCGTCCAGCGGCGCCGTTTCGTCGGAGCCCGCCGGGGTCACGGTGGCCGGGGTGCGACCCTTCAGGATGGTCGCGGTGAGGTCGGTCAGCTGGATCAGGCCTGGGCGCCGGGTGCTGTCGCTGGTCAGCCAGCGCGTCCCGTTGTCCGGCGGCAACTGCATCGCGACCAAGGTCTGCTTGCGCGCGTTCACGTCTTCCTGGCTCACGCCCACCAGCAGGACCCAGCCGCCTGCGGCGCGTGCCTGGGCGACGAGATCCGCGACCTTCTGCCGGGCCTCGGGCCGGCCTTCGCGCAGTGGCAGCGCGCCGGCGTCGACGATCGCGTCGCCGCAGTCCGTCTTCGCCAGCCGGGACGGGTCGAACGTAGGCTGCCAGTTGGCGACGGAGCCGTCGGTCTTGGCGAGGGCGATCGCGGCCCCCGGGCCGAAGCCGCAGATCGGGTAGCCGGTCTGGCCGAGGCGGCCGATCGGGGCGCCCGTGTGGTGCTCGGCCTGGCGGTCGACGTACGTCTGCCAGCCGGCCACCTTGCCGTCGGTCACCGCGGGCAGGTCACCACACGGCTGGTCCGGCACGTTTCCCCAGGCCCGTGTCCCCGCGCTGATCGTCGACCAGCCGTCGATCGGACACGTGTGCGGCCCGGCGGTCTTGACCGAGATCGACCCCACATGCGCCTGATCCACCAACGCAGTCAGCTCCGGCGAAGCCTTCACGTCGTCCCAGGTCAGGCCCGGTACCCCGATCACCACGACCTTCGCGAACAGACTCGCGGGCGCAGCGGTGGCCGGCTCGACGGTTGCTCCGACGACGGTAGCCGCGGTTGCGGCAACGAGCGCCGCCGCGCGGAGGAGTGCGCGCATCGCCCCCGACCGCGCCATCAGCCGGCGACGACGGCCTTCAGCACCGAGGTGAAGAAGCCCAGGCCGTCCGTGGTCGGGCCGGTGAGTGTCTCGACGGCGTGCTCCGGGTGCGGCATCAGGCCGACCACGTTGCCGCGCTCGTTGGTGACGCCCGCGATGTCGCGGTAGGAACCGTTCGGGTTGCCGAGGTACCGCGCCACCACGCGACCCTCGCCCTCCAGCCGGTCCAGCGTCGCCTCGTCCGCGACGTACGAACCGTCCTGGTTCTTCAGCACGATGGTGATCTCGTGGTTCGCGTCGTAGTCGCTGGTCCACGCGGTGCGGTTGTTCTCGATCCGCAGCGGCTGGTCCCTGCAGACGAACTTGCGGTGGTGGTTCTTGATCAGCGCACCGGGCAGCAGATGCGACTCGCACAGCACCTGGAAGCCGTTGCAGATGCCGAGCACCGGCATCCCCTGGCCGGCCTTCGCGATGATCGTCTCCATCACCGGCGCGAACCGGGAGATCGCACCGGCGCGCAGGTAGTCGCCGTACGAGAACCCGCCGGGCAGCACGACCGCGTCCACTCCGTGCAGGTCCGCGTCGCCGTGCCAGAGCGCGACCGCCTCGGCACCGGCCACCGCGGCCGCCCGCCGGGCGTCGGCGTCGTCGAGCGACCCGGGGAAGGTCACGACCCCGATCTTCATCGGGCCCCTGCCCCTTCACTGCCCTCGACGTGCAGCGTGTAGTCCTCGATCACCGGGTTGGCCAGCAGGGTATCCGCGGCCTTCCGGATCTCGGCGACCCGCTCCTCGGTCGCCTCACCGTCCAGGGTGATCTCGAAGCGCTTTCCCTGCCGGACATCGGCCACGCCGTCGAAGCCGAGCCGGCCGAACGCGCCGTGCACCGCCTTGCCCTGCGGGTCGAGGATCTCGGGCTTGAGCATGACGTCGACGACAACGCGAGCCACTGACTACTCCAGGTTCGTTGCGGGCTGACGCCTGAATCCTACCGACCGCGGCGCGGAACTCCCGCATCCGGACTACTCACTGAGTACATACACGCAATGTATAGTTCTGGCCATGGCCACTGCGGAGCTCGTCCTGGGGCTGCTGTCGGCCGGGCCGGCGCACGGGTACGACGTGAAGCGCGGCCACGACGCCTGGTTCCCGGACAGCCGCCCGCTGGCGTTCGGCCAGGTGTACACGACGCTCGGCCGGCTGGAGCGGGACGGGCTGGTCGAGGTCGTCGACAAGACCTCCGGCGGCGGCCCGGACCGGACCGTCTACGCGCTCACCGCGAAGGGCCGCGACCACCTCACGGACTGGCTGAACGACCCGGTCCCACCGGCCTGGGGCAGCGCCGACGAGGTACTGCGGAAGCTCGTGGCCGCGATCCGTACCGGCGGCGACGCGGCGGGGTTCCTGGCCCGGCAGCGCGCCAGCCATCTGCGCCGGATCCGGGAGCTGCGTGAGACCCCGGCCGACGACGACCCGACCTCACCACTGGTCCGGGAGTACATCGTGGCCCACCTGGACGCCGACCTGCGCTGGCTGGACAGCGCGCTGGACCGCATCGCCGAGCAGAGGGGGACTCGCTGATGAACGCGTTGGAACTGGACAAGGTCGAGTACTCGTACCGTCGCAACGCTGCGCTCCGCGGCGTCAGCCTGCAGCTCGAACCGGGAGAGGTCGTGGCGGTGACCGGCGCCAGCGGCTGTGGCAAGTCCACCCTCCTGCACTGCGCGGCGGGCATCCTGACACCCGACGTGGGCGCCGTCCAGGTCGACGGTCAGGACCTGGCTGAGCTGGCGGAAGCGGATCGCGCGGCCCTCCGGCGTACGAAGATCGGCATAGTGCTGCAGTTCGGACAACTCGTACCCGACCTGCCGCTCGTCGACAACGTGGCGCTGCCGCTACTGCTGGGGGGACATGAACGTGGTGAGGCACGTGTGTCCGCGATGAACTGGTTGGAGCAGGTGGGCATCGCAGACGACGCTGACGCCGTACCGGCCGAGGTGTCCGGTGGCCAGACCCAACGTGCTGCCGTAGCGCGCGCCCTGATCACGGGGCCCTCCGTCGTACTCGCAGACGAGCCAACGGGCAGCCTGGACAGCCGCGCCGGTCAGGCGCTCCTCGACGTACTGCTGAAGGCTGCCCGGTATCGCGGGGCCGCGTTGCTGATGGTGACGCACGACAACCTCGTGGCTGCGTCGGCCGACCGTGAGATCAGGCTGCGGGACGGGCTGATCCAGCATGAGGTCGCGCTCTGATGACGCTCGAGACCCTTGTCCAGCTGGCTCGCTCACGGACCCCCGCCGACCGCGGCCGGGTCCAGCTCGCCACTGCGGCCCTGGCACTCAGCGGGGCAGTCCTGCTCGGTGCACTGCGCATCACCCGTCTTGGCAAGGACCCGCTGAGCGAAGGGATCTACAGCAACTACATCGCAGAGCCTGGGCTCCGGTCCGGTCTGATAGCGATCCTCGTCATCCTGGCTGTCCTGACCGGTGGCCTGGCGGTCCAGGCGTTGCGGCTGGGTACTGCGGCGCGCGAACGGCGGCTGTCCGCGCTCCGGCTCGCGGGAGCTTCACGGACGCAGCTACGACAGCTCACCGTGGCCGACGCGGCCATGGCAGGTCTGGCGGGCGGCCTGATCGCAGGACCGACGTACCTGCTGCTCAGCCTGCTCTTCGGTGCCCTACCGCGGATGGCCCGAGTCCTACCTGGCGCTGAGGTGCTGGACGCGGTCTTGTGGCTCCCGGTCATCGCGCTGACCACGGCGGGCGGTGCTGTCATCGGCAGCCTGCTGCACCGCGACGGGTCGGCTCACGAGCCACAACCCGTCACACACCGCCGTACGGGCCTCATCGCCGGCCCTGTACTACTCCTGCTCGGGCTGTTCTCCGCGCAATACCTGGGGTACGGCGGATCCACGGTCGTGCTGGCCGGTGCGGCGCTGTTCTTCCTCGGCTCGTCGACGGTCTGGATCGGCTGGCTGGGGCGGCGGATGCGGCGCTCGGGTGACCCGGCGGACCTCCTCGCCGGTGTGCGTCTGCTCGCCGACGGACGGCCCTCATCCCGGATGAGCGTGCTGCTGGGCGGTTGCGGGTTCCTGATCGGCAACCTGGCGAGCGGGATCGAGAGCGTGCTCGGTGACCAGGACACGGCGGCGGGCAGCGGGACGTTCTACACCACCGGCTTCGGGCTCGCGATCGTCGGCCTGCTGATCGTCGTACTGACCGCGATGGCCGCGCTGTTCGTCGGCGTCGCGGACCAACTGGTCGACCAGCGGCGGCAGTTCGCCAGCCTGACCGCGCTCGGCGTGGACCTGCCGTTCCTGCGCGTCGTCGTCCGCCGGCAACTGACCGCCGTCGCCGCGCCGGCGCTCGCGGTCGGCCTGCTGATCGGCACCCTGATCGGCTCCGACCGCGTCGCCGGCGGCGCGTTCGACCCGGTCGTAGTGATCCTTGCGGTGTTCCTGGCCGCCGCCGGCTGGCTGTTCGGCCAGCTCGGCGGCACGGTCGCCGGTTTCCTGCTTCGCAACCAACTCCGGGACGCACTCGATCCCGAGAACCTGAGGGCGGCCTGATGAGCACAATCCCACTGGCAGTCCGCCCGGCGTTGCTGCTCGGTGTACCGAACCGGATCACGCTGGTCCGGACCATGATCGCGATGGCGGTCGCCACCTACGCGTTCCGTACCGGCGACCTGACCTGGCTGGTGGTCGGGTACTTCTCGTACTGGTTCGGCGACAGCCTCGACGGCTGGGTGGCTCGCCGGCGGAACGAGGAGTCGCTGTCCGGCGCGGTGTTCGACATCGTCTGCGACCGGGCGTGCTCGTTCCTGCTCGCGGCGGCGTTCATGGCGACGTACCCGGCGACCATCGGGCCGCTGGCGATCTACCTGGTCCAGTTCGGCGTACTGGACACGATGCTGACGTTCTCGTTCCTGCTCTGGCCGTGGATGCTCAGCCCGAACTACTTCTACAAGGTCGACAGGCCGATCTTCCTGTGGAACTGGTCCAAGCCCGCCAAGGCGATGAACACCGGGGCCGTGGTGATCTCGCTGATCGTGGCCGGCCAGACCGGTGCGCAGTGGCTGCCGTACACGATCGCGGTCGGGGCGCTGGTGGTGAAGGTCGTCTCGTCGTACCGCCTGATCACGATTCTCTGCGGCCGCCGGGAGGCCGCCCCGGGCGAGGCACGATGACGGGGTGGACCCTGGTCCACCCCTGGAAGGGGGCCTGAGTTCCGTGGCTACGGCCGGGATGACGCTTAGCCTCGGAGGTATGTGGGCCTGGCAACTGGTACTCGCGGTGGGCTTCGGGATCGGGTCCGCCGTCGTACCGTTCATGAACGCGGAGGCGTACGTCCTCGCGCTCGGCGCCACCCACGCCCTGAACCCGGTGGTCGCCGCGGTCGGGGTCACGATCGGCCAGACCATCGGCAAGGTCGCGATGTTCCTCGCCGTCCGGCACCGGCCCGGGTACGCCGCCCGCAAGACCAGGAAGGAGCCCAAGCCGGTCAACCTCGACACCCGCTGGGGCCGTTTCGTGCAGTGGAACCGCGACCTCAGCAAGCGGCTCCTGGACGCGATGAGCGACAGCCGCTGGGGTGTCCCGGTCACCCTGCTGAGCGCTTTCGTCGGCGTCCCCCCGCTGTACGGCGTGGCGCTGATCGGCGGCGCCTCCCGGATGCGGACCGTGGTCTTCGCCGCCTCCGTACTACTCGGCCGCGGCGCCCGCTTCGTGCTGCTCGCGCTCGGCGTGAGTATGTTCTAGAACTTCCGCCCGGTGAGCTGCTCGTAGGCGCCGATGTACGCCGACCTCGTCCGCTCGATCACCTCGTCGGACAGCGGCGGCGGGGCCTCGCCGGAGGTGCGGTCCCAGCCGGACTCGAACTGCAACCAGTCCCGCACGATCTGCTTGTCGTACGACGGCTGCTGCTTACCCGGCGCCCACTGGCCGGCCGGCCAGAACCGGCTCGAGTCCGGCGTCAGCACCTCGTCGGCCAGCACGATCGTGCCGTCCGCGCGGGCGCCGTACTCGAACTTCGTGTCGGCCAAGAGGATCCCACGCTCCTCGGCCATCGCGCGGGCCCTCGTGTAGACGTCCAGGGTGGTGCTCCGGAGCGCTTCCGCCACGTCCGCGCCGACGGTCTGGACGACCACGTCGTACGAGACGTTCTCGTCGTGCTCGCCGAGCTCGGCCTTGGTGGCCGGCGTGAAGATCGGGGTATCCAGGCGGGAGCCCTCGACCAGGCCGCTCGGCAGCGGGATCCCGCAGACCGCGCCGGTCGCGTTGTAGTCCACCAGGCCGGACCCGCTCAGGTACCCGCGGGCCACGCACTCCACCGGGAACATCGCGAGCTTCTCGCACACCACGGCGCGACCGGCGACCTCGGCCGGTACGTCGGTGGAGACGATGTGGTTCGGCACGTCGAGCTGCTCGAACCACCACAGGCTCATCGCGGTGAGCACCTTGCCCTTGTCCGGGATCGGCGTCTCCAGGATCCAGTCGAACGCACTCATCCGGTCGCTCGCCACCATCAGCAGGTCGCCGGACTCCAGCTCGTACAGATCGCGGACCTTGCCGGAGTGGATGTGCTTCGCACCAGGAATCTCAGGGGCCTGTGGAGGTGTGGTCACACGGGGATTGTTCCATCCGGCCCCGAAGTGCGGACGTGCAGCACTGACCAACCTCCGCTCAAACCGCGCCGCGGGCGGCAGCTGAGCGGGCACCCTCGCCGTCTCGGAGAGTTGGTGAGTGTTGCAGGTCCGCTCCTAGTGCTTCCGGAGCGCGAGGAGCTTCCCGCCGAGGGTGAAGGCGGCCTCGCGGAGCGTGCAGACGAGCGGGTTCTCGGTCTGGGCGAAGCGGCCGAGGGCGCGGGAGCGTTTCACCAGCTTGGTCGTGGCGGGGCGGCGTTCGGCGTCGTACGCCGTCAATGCTTTGTGCAGGTTGGCGCTGCTGAGGTGCCGGCCCAGCGCGCCGGCGTCCTCGATCGCGGAGCAGGCGCCGCGGCCGAGGTTCGGCGTCATCGCGTGCGCCGCGTCGCCGAGCAGCACCACCCGGCCCTGCGCGAACGGCACCAGCGGCAGCGTCAGGTCGTAGATGTCGTTCTGCAGGATCTTCTCGCTGCCGGCGATCAGCCGCGGGATCGGGTCGTGCCAGCCCTCGAACACGGTCGGCTCGCTCGTCGTCCCGGCCGGCTGGTTCGCGGTCCCGTACCAGTAGAACCGCCCGTCGATCAGCCGCGCGAACCCGAACAGTTGCCCACGGCCCCAGGTCTCCCCGACGCCGTCGTGGAGTTCGACGTCCGCGATCCCGCGGTACGCCGTGAAACCGGAGTACCGAGGTCCGACGTACTGCGGGTACAGGGCGCCGCGTACCACGCTGCGGATCCCGTCCGCGGCGACCAGGAGCTCCGCCCGCAGCTCGCCGTTGACCGTGACCCCCTCGGCATCCTGCTCGACCGCCGTCACGTCGTACCCCGTCCGCACGGTCACCGCGCCCACGTCCATACCAAATGGTTTGGTATGGACCGGGCGGTCGAACTCGGCCGTGATCAGGTCGTGCAGCTGCGCGCGGTGGATCATCACCGGGATCTCCACGCCCAGCTCGGCGGCGCTCACCACCCAGCGGCCGTCGGGCTTGCGCATCCCGGCCGGCCTGGACGGCACCGACGCCTTCTCGACACCCTTCACCCCGAGCTCCTCGAGCACGGCGACCGCCGACGGCCAGACCGAGATCCCGGCTCCCACCTCACCCAGCTCCGGAGCGCGTTCCAGCACCGTGACCTGCCACCCGCACCGTTGCAGCGCGACGGCAGCGGTGACCCCTCCGATACCCGCTCCGACCACGATCGCCGTACTCATGCCCCGGACTCTACATCTGTAGAGTCCGGCTGGGAAGTGCGAGACTGTCCGGCGTGACAGGGCCTCGGACAGCGCTACGGGGGGCGGATCGGCAGGATGCGATCGCGGACGCCGCGATTCATCTGGTCGCCACCCGGGGGCTGCGCGGGCTCACGCATCGGGCCGTGGACACCGAGGCGGGGCTGCCGCCGGGGTCCACGTCGTACTACCTGCGGACCCGGAACGCGCTGCTGACCGCCTGCGTACGGCGGATGCTCGCGCGGGACGTCACCGGGATGCCGCCGCCCGGAGCGGATCCGGTCGAGCTGATGGTCGCGATGACAGCCGGGCTCGCACAGAACCGGCCGGACGATCTGGTCGCGCGGTACGAGCTGTCGCTGGAGGCGAGCCGTCAGCCGGAACTGCGGGCCGCGATCGACGAGGGCGGGCGGCAGCTGCGGTCGATGCTGGCGCAGTTGCTCGACGGGCTCGGCGTACCCGATCCGGAAGGGGCGGCGTGGCCGGTCGCCGCGATGCTCGACGGGTTGATGTACGACCGGGTCGCGGGAACCGGGGCGACGCTGACGCCGGCGGCGTTCGAGGACGCCGTACGACGGTCCGTGACGGCGCTGCTCGCCGGACTCAGAGACGGTCCGTGACGGCTACGAACGTGAAGTAGCAGACGCCGAGCAGCATGCCGACGTGGCCGAGCACGGACAGTCCCGCACCGGAACCCCAGGAATCACTCTGCGTGTCCTCGGAGTGCTTGCCGCCGCTCGGCAACCAGCGGGTCAGCAGCAACAGTCCGACGACGGTCAGCAACCACCAGCCGGCCAGCATCGCCAGCGCGATCTCCCGTCGACCGATGACCAGGGCAACGACCCAGCCGACCAGCGTGACGACGCCGACGATCGTGTGCAGCCGCAGCAGGATGGCCGAATACCCGTGCCGCCCGGCACCGTGACCGGTGCCGTCGACAACAGTCCCGCCGAGCCGGACGCGCGTGATCAGTACGACGACCGCCCCGAGCGCGGTCAGGAACCAGGTGACGTTCGACCATTCCACGACCCGATCCATACCCCACCCAGCCCCCCGACGAACCCTCCCCCCACCCCTCTCCCGCTCAACTTTGAGAACCCACCAACCAGGATTCAGCGCCCGGAACGGTTGGTGGGTACACAAAGTTGCCGCACGACGGGACACCCGGCGGGCCGAGTGTCCGCTCGTGGCGCGCCGGGCTGGTCTGGTTCGGGCGAGAGTTCAGTTCGTCTGCGTCTGACCTTGGGTGCCTTGCTGAGTTCCGTTCCCCGGCACCGTCCCTTGCCCGCTCCCGTTCCCCTGCCCGGTCCCGTTCCCCTGCCCGGTCCCGTTCCCCTGCCCGGTCCCGTTCTGGCCGGTCCCGTTCTGGCCGGTCCCGTTCTGGCCGGTCCCGTTCTGGCCGGTGCCGTTCTGGCCGGTGCCGTTCTGGCCGGTGCCGTTCTGGCGGGTGCCGTTGCCATTTCCGAAGCCCTGGCCGTTGCCTGGGAAACCTCCGCGACCACCACCAGCCCCACCGAGCTGGCCCTGCTGGTTACTGCTCCCGCCCCACGAGTGCCCGACAGCCATGCCACCCAGGAACGCCAACACCGCAAGAACCGACCCAGCCCCAGCCAGCATCAAGTTGCTCGGCCGCTTCCGCCCAGCCACCTCCTCAGGCACCCCGGCCTGCTGCCCGGCGCCCAGCTGCTGGCCCGCGCCTGGCTGGGGTGCTGCGCTCGGGTGCTGGGCCGTGCCTGGTTGGGGTGCTGCGGCTGGGTGGGCCGTGGGTGGCTGGGGTGTTCTGGCTGCCTGGAATTGGGCTTCTGGGGACTGCTTCATATTCATGCTCCTGTTCCGGTGGAGAGGTCGTAGACGGTGGTGCTGCCGACGGTCTGGGACTTGAAGTTCTGGCTCACCCAGCTGGCGATCTGGCTCGACGTACCGTCACTTCCACCGCGCCCGCCGAATCCGCCACCGAAGCCGCCACCGCTGCCGATGAAGTAATGGATCTTGCCCTGGGCAACCAGTTCCTTGAACTCGGACAGTGATGGCGCCGGGTCGGTCCCGTTGAACCCGCCGATCGCCATGATCGGCTCGCCGGACGCGATCTGCACCGGCGCGGCACCGTTCGCGGTCACCGCCGCGGCGGCCCACGTGAACCCCTTCGCGCCCTGCTGCAGCAGCGTCACCAGCTCACTCGACACCCCACTGGTCCCGCCACCGCCAAGGAATCCACCCATCCCGCCGCGCCCGCCAGTCCCGGTCCCGGGCTGCGTCCTACCGGTGCCGGGCTGCGTCGTACCTGTCCCGGGCTGCGTCGTACCCGTCCCGGGCTGCGTCGTACCGGTGCCGGGCTGCGTCGTACCAGTCTGACCGGGCGGCATCCCGCCGCCCATCCGGCCACCGAATCCACCCCGGAATCCACCCATCCCGCCGCCCGCCGGCCCCGCGGACGGCAGTGCCCCGGTGTGCGCCGAGCTGATCGTCGACAGCGAGTACGCCGTCGGCCCGGCCAGCGCACTCACGGCGAGCACCGCCGCCGTGAACATCCCGGCCCGCCGAGCCGCCGTACGGTGCAACTTCAACTCCGGCAGCAGCATCAACAGCCCGGCCGCGAGTACGCCGGCGAACAGCACCGTCCAGCGCAACCACGGCTGCCACGACGGCGTCTGCTTCAGCAGCGCGAAGCTCCACCCGGCCGTCAGCAGGATCCCACCAGCGAGCGTTACCCGCGGCAACCATTCGGCGCGGCGCTTCCAGAGCACCGACATCGCGGCCGCGATCACCGCCCCGATCGCCGGCGCCAGCGCGATCATGTAGTAACTGTGGATGATGCCCTGCATGTAGCTGAACACCAGCCCGGTGACAACCAGCCACCCGCCCCACAGCACCGCGAACGCCCGCTTCCGGTCGGTCCGCGGAGCCTTGCCCGCGGCAACGATCAGTACGACGGTCGCGATCAGCGCCGCCGGCAGCAGCCAGGCGATCTGCGACGCGAACTCACCACCGAACAACCGCTGTACGCCGGTCGCGCCGCCCCAGCCGGGGTTGCCGACGCCACCGCCGACGGACCCGGTCTCGTTGCCGCTCAACCGGCCGAGACCGTTGTACCCGAGTGTCAGCTCGAGAATGCTGTTCGTCGACGACCCCCCGATGTACGGCCGCGCCGACGCCGGCAGCAGCTCGACGACAGCGACCCACCACCCGGCGCTGACGATCAACGACACGGTCGCCAGCACGAGATGCAGGAGCCGCTTGCCCAGCGCGGGCTTGCCGGCCAGCAGGTACGCGAGACCAAACGCCGGCAGGATCAGGAACGCCTGCAGCATCTTGGTCAGGAACCCGAACCCGACCAGCGCACCGGCCAGCATCATCCAGCGCGCCGCGTGCTTGGTCGAGTCGATCGCCCGCGTCACCGCCCACGCACCGGCGCAGAGCAGCAGGATCAGCAGCGCGTCCGGGTTGTTGAACCGGAACATCAGCACCGCGACCGGCGTCAGCGCGAGGATCGCCCCGGCGAGCAGGCCGGCGTTCGCGGAGAACCAGCGCCGGACCGACACGTACACGAACCCGACACTCGCGACGCCCATCAGCGCCTGGGGCACCAGCATGCTCCAGCTGTTGAAGCCGAAGATCCGCCCGGACAGCCCCATCACCCACAGCGAGCCCGGCGTCTTGTCGACGGTGATGAAGCTCGAGGAGTCGAGCGACCCGAAGAACCACGCCTTCCAGCTCTTCGACCCGGCCTGCACGGCGGCCGCGTAGTACTCGTTCGCGTAGCCGTTCTTGGACAGACCCCACAGGTACGCGATCGCCGTCAGCGCCAGCAGGCCGCCGTACAGGATCTTGTCGCGGCTCAGGGTGTACTGCGTACTGATCGCGCGCGGCCGCGTCGCCTCGACGGGGTCAGTCAGCGTGGTCATCAATTGCTCCGGGTTTGGTTGAGAACCGGTTGGGGTTCGAGGGCGGGCAAAGTAGGCGCGTCGTCGTCGAACACCCACGTCTGGAAGAGGCTGAACCGGACCACGGTCGCGGCCAGGTTCGCGAGGGTCAGCACGGTGATCTCCACCGTCTGGTGCGGCGTGGTGACCGCGGTGTGCAACAGCCACAACGACGCCGCGGTCAGGCTCCAGCCGATCCCGAACGCCACCAGGCCGCGCAGCTGATGCCGCCACCGGCCTTCGACGCCGCGGACCCCGAAGGTGATCCGCCGGTTCAGCGTGGTGTTGCCGATCGCGGTGATCAGCAGCGACAGCAGGTTCGCCACCTGGGCCGGCATGCCCTGCCGCAGGATCAGGTAGATCAGCGCGTACGCCGCGGTGCTCAGTACGCCGATCGCGCAGAACCGCAGCACCCGGGCCGCGAACGCCGTCCGCGGATCGAGGATGCGCGGCCGCCCGTACTTCTGCCGGACCGGCTCCAGGTCGACACGACCCCGCCCCACATCACGCGTCAGCCGGGCGATCCCCCGCAGGTCCTCGCCCACCGTCTTCGCGATCGCCACCCGGGAGTCCAGGTCGTCGATCCAGTCCACCGGTACTTCGTGGATCCGCAGCCCGGCCTTCTCGGCCAGCACCAGCAGCTCGGTGTCGAAGAACCAGCTGGTGTCCTGGACCAGCGGCAACAGCTCCCGCGCGACGTCGGCGCGGATCGCCTTGAAGCCGCATTGCGCGTCCGAGAAGTGCGCGCTGAGCGTTGCCCGCAGCAACAGGTTGTACGAGCGCGAGATGAACTCCCGCTTCGGCCGCCGGACCACCCGGGAGCTCTTCGCCAACCGGGTGCCGATGGCAACGTCACTGTGCCCGGCGAGCAGCGGCGCGACCAGCGGCAGCAGGGCGTTCAGGTTGGTGGACAGGTCGACGTCCATGTACGCGAGCACCTCGGCGGTGCTCGCGGACCAGACCTGTTTCAGCGCGCGGCCGCGCCCGGACTGCTCGAGCCGGACGACCCGGACGCCGGGCAGTTCGCTCGCGAGCAGCATGCCGATCTCATATGTCGCGTCCGTACTTCCGTTGTCCGCGATGCAGACCTCGGCCGGAAACGGGAAGGCGGTGTCGAGGAACTCACGGAGCCGCCTGATGTTCGGGCCGAGGTCGTTTTCCTCGTTCTTGACGGGTACGACGATCTCGACCCGAGGCTGACCTGGAATCTCCATGTCACCGATGCTGTCCGGTGAACCTGAGCCAGCCCCTGCGTGTGGCTGGCAGTTTCCTGGCAGTTACCGGGTGCGACGAAGCCAGAGCAGGCCGAGCACGGGCAGCACCAGCGGCACGAACCCGTACCCCTGACCGAAGTGCGACCACACAGTCGCGTCCGGGAAGTCGTCCGGTACGGCGCAGCTGAACGCGCCGACCCCGACCACCCCGACGAGCTCGACCGCGATCGCCGCCGTCGCGACCTTGCGGGACACCGTCGTCGCCTTGGCCAGCGCGAACGTCGCCGCGCAGTAGATGACCGCGGCAACGGCCGACAACAGGTACGCGATCGGGGCGTCGCCGAACTTGGTCGCGATCTGTACGCCGGCCCGCGCGGTCGCGGCCAGCGCGAAGATGCCGTACACCGCGATCAGGATCCGCCCGGGCCCGTGCCTGGTGGCCGCCGGATCGCTCATCTCAGGCCGTCCACACGTCGTGCAGCCGGAGCTCGAGGATCGGTATGACGACGCAGGCGATCGCCAGCGCACCGGCGCCCCAGCGGCTGCTCTCGGCCAGCGCCCAGAACGCGCCGATCGGCAGGATGAGCAGCGACCCGATCAGGTACCCGATGAAGAACGGCCCGGACACGTCGCGATGGGTACCGCTGAACTGCACGATCCCGACGACCAGCTGCGCGAGCAGCCCGACCTCGACGACGCCGAGAACCCCAAGCACCGGCCAGTCGATCCGCTTGTTCCGCGCGGCCAGCACGACGGCGTACACCATCGCTGCCAGCGACAAGGCGACGAGAATCCAGGTGAGCGGTGCGAACACGGATTAGAGGATGTCACCCGGGGTGTAGGCGGCTGCCTCCGGGTGGCGCTTGGCGAGCTCGTCGATCTGGGCGACCACCGCGCCGACCTGGGCGACGGCCGCGCCGGTGAAGGACAGCGGCTCGCCGACGATGCCCACGATCTGCTCCTCCGTGAGGCCGAGGCGGCCGTCGGTGCCGAGGCGGTGGAAGAGGTCGTTCGCGGCGAGGCCCTTGCGGAGGTCGAGCGCGGTGGCGACCGCGTGCTCCTTGATCACCTCGTGCGCGGTCTCCCGGCCGACACCGTTCTTCACCGCGGCCATCAGCACCTTGGTGGTGGTCAGGAACGGCAGGTACCGCTCCAGCTCGCGCGCGACGACCGCCGGGTACACCCCGAACTCGTCGAGCACGGTCAGGAACGTCTCGAACAGCCCGTCCAGCGCGAAGAACGCGTCCGGCAGCGCGACCCGCCGTACGACGGAACAGAAGACGTCGCCCTCGTTCCACTGGTTGCCGGCCAGCTCGCCCGTCATCGAGGCGTACCCGCGGAGGATGACCGTCAGGCCGTTGACCCGCTCACAGGACCGGGTGTTCATCTTGTGCGGCATCGCCGAGGACCCGACCTGGCCCTCCTTGAACCCTTCGGTGACCAGCTCGTGCCCGGCCATCAGCCGGATCGTGGTCGCCAGGCTCGACGGCCCCGCGGCCAGCTGCACCAGCGCGGACACGACCTCGTAGTCGAGGGACCGCGGGTACACCTGTCCGACGCTGGTCAGCGTGTGGCTGAACCCGAGGTGCTGGGCGATCGTGGTCTCCAGCGTGGCGAGCTTCTCCGCGTCCCCGCCGAACAGGTCCAGCATGTCCTGCGACGTACCCACCGGGCCCTTGACGCCACGCAGCGGGTACCGCTCGATCAGCTCCTCGATCCGCGCGATCGCGACCAGCAGCTCGTCCGCGGCGGACGCGAACCGCTTGCCCAGCGTGGTCGCCTGCGCGGCCACGTTGTGCGATCGCCCGGTCAGCACCAGCGACGCATGGTCCGCGGCCAGCTGACCGAGCCGTACGACGGTGGCCACCGCGCGGTCCCGCACCAGCTCGAGGCCGGCGCGGATCTGCAGCTGCTCCACGTTCTCGGTCAGGTCACGGCTCGTCATCCCCTTGTGGATGTGCTCGTGCCCGGCGAGCGCGCTGAACTCCTCGATCCGCGCCTTCACGTCGTGCCGCGTGACCCGCTCACGCTCGGCGATCGAGGCCAGGTCGACCTGGTCGATCACCCGCTCGTAGTCCTCGACCACGCCGTCCGGAACCGGCACGCCGAGCGCGCTCTGGGCCTTCAGTACGGCGACCCAGAGCTTCCGCTCGAGCACGATCTTGTGCTCCGGCGACCACAGCTCCGCCATCGAGACACTGGCGTAGCGCGCGGCGAGAACGTTGGGGATCCGGGGTTTGGTCACGAACCCCATTCTCCCAGACGGCGACTACTTGACGGTCACCAGACTGCAGAGCCGGGCACCCGACAGCGTGCAGACCTGGTACGAGCCGGCCGGCAGGTCCTTCGGCAGGGCCAGCGTGAACGGGCCGGTGCCGGAGTACGACGGCATCGCGACGCCCATCTCACCGGTCATCGGGATCGCGTACGGCGCGGCCGAACCGACCTTGGCCACCAGCGTGTACAGCGACTTGTCCGGCTGCGAGACCGAGGACAGCGAGAACGCGGCGCCGCGGGCCACCTTGTCGGGAAGCCCCGCCACGAACTGGGCGCCGGCCGCCACCGTCGTCGTGCGCATCGCCAGCGGGCCGACGATCTTCGGCAGCTGCTGCGCGGTCGGGTGCGACTCGACCTTCGGCGGCACGACCGCGTTGGTCGGAACCGGGCTACCGGCCACCGGTGCGTTGTTAGAAGCCGGGCGGAGCGTAGGGATGATGGCAACTGCCGCGACCACCGCGGCTGCTCCGATCACAGTCAGGCCGGCGGTCCGGCGGCGCTTGCGGGTCCGGGCCGAGACCAGGACCGACTCGAAGTCCCCGGTGGACTCGGCGGCGCGGCGGTCGGCCAGCGCCTGCAGGTCTTCCTGCAGCTCAGGCATGGTCGTCACTCCTCAACAGCAAAGATTCGGACAGGGCGTCCCGGGCGCGGGAGAGGCGCGACTTGACCGTGCCTTCCGCGATCCCGAGCATGTCCGCCACCTGAGCCACGCTCAGGTCGCAGACGTAATGGAGGACGACGACCTGACGGGTCGGCATCGGCAGGCCGGCGAGAGCCTGCTCGAGGTCGCCCGAATATCCGTCGGCATGGTCCGGGACGTGCTCCGCGGGCAGCCGGTGGAACAGCTGACTGACCCGGTTGCCGTCCCGGTGCTTGTTCGCCGCCAGCCGCATCGCGACCAGCCGCACCCAGGCCTCCGGAGAGTCGTACCGCGACACCTTCTCCCAGCGGGGCACCAACCGGACGAACGCCTCTTGCACGACGTCCTCGGCCTCGGCGCGCGACCCGGTCAGCAGCGAGACGACACCCACCAGCCGCGGCTGGTGGGCGCTGTAGAACTCCCGCAGCCCCTCGGTCTCCATACCCACCTACACCCCCGACCCACCGATCCGGTTCCATCGAATCTGAAATCCCTTGCGTCCGAAGAACTGTGGTCTCGAGCCCTCGGTTCTTCGGACGTACCGTCGGATCCGCGCGGTTCAGACGGTGATCTCGCCGCGTTCGGCCTTGAGGGCGATGTCGGTGCGATGCTGGGAGCCCTTGATCCGGATCTGACCGACCGCGGCGTACGCGCGCTGCCGGGCCTCGGCGAGGTCCTTGCCGACCGCGCTCACCGCGAGCACCCGGCCGCCGGACGTGACCAGTTCGTCGTCCTGCATTGCTGTACCGGCGTGGAAGACCCGGACGTCGTCGTTCTCGGCCTGGTCGATCCCCGCGATCGGGTCGCCCTTGCGCGGGCTGGCCGGGTACTTCTTCGCGGCCACCACGACGGCCACCGACGACGCGTTCCGCCAGCTCAGGTCACCCTGGTCGGCGAGCTTGTCGGTCGCGGCGGCGTACAGCAGGCCGCCGAGCGGGGTCTTCAGCATCGGCAGCAGCGCCTGCGTCTCCGGGTCCCCGAAGCGGCAGTTGAACTCGATCACCCGGACACCGCGCGACGTCAGCGCGAGACCGGCGTACAGCAGGCCGCTGAACGGCGTACCGCGGTGCCGGAGCTCGTCGATCGTCGGCTGCAGCACCTTCTCGGTGATCTCGGCGACCAGGTCGTCCGGTGCCCACGGCAACGGTGTGTATGCGCCCATGCCGCCGGTGTTCGGGCCTTCGTCGTTGTCGCCGAGCCGCTTGAAGTCCTGCGCCGGCTGCATCGGCAGCACGGTCGTACCGTCGGTGATCGCGAACAGCGACACCTCCGGACCGTCGAGGTACTCCTCGATCAGCACCTGGTCGCAATCCGCCGCATGCTGGAGTGCTTCCTCGCGGTCCGACGTCACGACGACACCCTTGCCCGCGGCGAGCCCGTCGTCCTTCACGACGTACGGCGGCCCGAAGGCGTCGATCGCGGTCGCGGCCTCCTCGGGCGTGGTGCACACGTACGCTCGCCCGGTCGGCACGCTCGCGCACGCCATCACGTCCTTCGCGAACGCCTTCGACCCCTCGATCTGCGCGGCCTCCCGGGACGGCCCGAACACCGCGATCCCCGCATCCCGCAACGGATCCGCAAGCCCCGCCACCAGCGGCGCCTCAGGCCCCACGACGACCAGGTCGGCCTCCAGCTCACGAGCCAGCGCGACCACCGCGTCGTGGTCCTCGACGTCCACGGCCCGGCACCCGACCGTCTGCCCGTCGTACACCGGCCGCAGCGCAGCAATCCCCGGATTCCCCGGAGCGGCCACTACCTGCGCAACCTCCGCATCCTGAGCCAACGCCCAGGCCAGAGCATGCTCACGCCCACCAGACCCGACAACCAAAACCTTCACGGGCGCTCAGCCTAGCGTGTCCGTCGGGACTGCTCAGTCAGAGGACGGCTGATCAGTCCCCCGACGAGTTGCTCGCTGGCGCTCGCGCGTGAAGGCTCACGCGGGCGCTCGCCCAATGGCCTGAAGCCCTTCTGCACAGAATCGGCAACGCGCCAGACACGGCGTATCACTGGGAGCGTGGGAGGCAGCACTTCTTGTACTTGCTCGCCGATCCGCACCAGCAAGGGTCGTTCCGCCGGGGTGGCCAGCTGACCTCAGTGATGCCCGACCCCACAAGGTTGTCGCCGTAAGCCTGGACTGCGTCGCTGCCAATGTGCTCGCTCCCGTCCACCGTGGCGAACTCCGCAAGTCCGTCGGCCGAGCCGGGAACCACAGCCAAACGAACTGCCCCGTACTCTGCGCGCAGCCGGAGTTCCCGCTCCGTGGCTGCTCGATGCTCGTCCCAGGTCGCGCCCTGGTCGACAGCCAGTTCTGGCCAGCGACGGAGAGCTTCTTCGTACTCATGCCGTGGCAGGAACAGCAACGCAGGGCCGTGGTCGAGCGAGTCCTCCAGATTCTCCAGCAGCTCGTCCGCAAGCTCGTCGTGGTCATCGTGCGGAAGCCCCAGCTCGTGCCGCACGCCATGCCGGGCCTGAAGGAGTTCGAAGGCCACCATCGCGACGTCGTCGTAGGTCGGGTCCGAGGGACTGGACTCGAGTTCGCCGTGACGCCGGAGAACCTCGTCCAGGGCCTCGGTCAGCCATTCCTCAGCGATTTCCGCCAACCCATTGGATACCAGCACGTCGCCCACGAGCATCGCGGCATCGGAATCCTCGGCCAATCGTTCACGCAGAGCCGTGAGCTGCGTCATCGCATCCTCACCACGCCCGGCCAGGAACAGCGCGTCAGCACGAACTGCCGCCGGGTAGCACACGAACGTGCCTTCGGACCGCTCGTAGGCCTCGATTGCACGCTCCGCAAGCGCGATCGAGGTCTCCGCGTCGCCGGTGCCACTGGTGATCTCAGCCGCGACGGTCAGGGCATAGCCGATGTCGGCCTCGTCAGCCACCCTGCCGTGCTCCACGGCATCGACCAAGGAAGCCGCCAACGTGCCCGGCGTCTCGCTGTCGATCGCCTCCTCCGCGATGCGATCGATGTCTTCCGTCGACAGCAGTGCACTCATACGCACACTCAATCAGTAGTGCCAGTAGTAGCGAGCATCGGCGTTCCAGGTCAGGGGGACTGTGGTGCGGTTGGTGAACGACATGCCCAGGCCTCGGGCCAGTTCGAGGGTGCGGGTCAGTTGGAGGGAATACGGGTGTTGGTTGTCGTCCCACCATTGTTCGTACTGGGTGATGCAGGTTTGGTTCGAGAAGTACGGGTTGGAGCAAGGGTGGGGTGGGAGCCACTTCTGGAGGTGGCGGAAGTGGACTGTGGTGGAGTTGTTGGGGGGCTTGATGGTGCCGGTCGCGTCCAGGCAGTAGCCGGTTGTGGGGATGGTCCATTTCACGTAGTGCTGGCGGCCGTCGGCGGGTGGGATGGGCTGCATGCTGGTGCAGTTGGCGTCGCCTTGGGTTTCGGTGGTGACGCGTTGGATTTGGGTGAGCGGGCGGCCGGCGCCGTCGTTGTAGCCGTCGAGGAGGACCCAGTCGCCGTCGTGGATGAAGTGTTCGGCGGACTTCGGGGGCCAGGCTTTCGGGTCACCCCAGGAGATGTCGGACTCGGTGGCGGACAGTGGGGTCCAGGCCCATTGGCCGGCCGCGGTGCCGCCGGCGAAGTACTGGCCGGCGGACTTCTCGAACATCAGCGAGTACTGCTCGTACGTGTCGGCGGCCGGAGCTGGTGCCCCGGCGGCCGACACCAGGCCGATCACTAAAGCAAGCACTCTGATCACAGAGAGCTAGCTTACCCAAGCACCTCGCGCAGCTTGGCGGCGAACTCGACCGGCTTGCCGGGCTGGCCGTATTCGTTGCCGAGGAAACCGCCGTGGCCGCTCGGGAACACCTCCGGGGTCA
Organism: Kribbella aluminosa; assembly: GCF_017876295.1. Taxonomy (NCBI): domain Bacteria; kingdom Bacillati; phylum Actinomycetota; class Actinomycetes; order Propionibacteriales; family Kribbellaceae; genus Kribbella; species Kribbella aluminosa. Next base: position 136,879 of record NZ_JAGINT010000002.1, read on the forward strand.
GGCCGAGACGTTCCGCCACCGCCTTGCCGCCGCGCGCGGCCAGCTGGTTCGCGGACTCCTCGCCGATCCCGATGACAATCCGGTCCTTCGCCTTCGCCAATGCGTCGAAGTCCGGCTGGTACGACGTGCAGCCGCGGAGGTTCTGCCCGAGCAGCGCGTCGTCGCGCTTCCCGTCGTCCTCGGTCGGCAGGCCGAACATCGCCGGGTCCGGCGCGGGCTGCTGGGTGTAGTCGGCCGGGATCTCTCCGTCGTACGACACCAGAGTGATGAACTTCGCCATCCCGGGGCCCATGCCGTCGCGCTGGTACGTCTCGTACATGTCCTCGACCGCGGCGGTCGCGGCCTCGTGGTCCGGGAGGATCCCGGCGAGCGGCGGCTCGTGCGGGACCACCAGCCGGATCAGGTCGGGACGTGCGGCGGTCAGGGCCAGTGCGTTCACGGCACCGCCGCTGCTGGCGAACAGATCGACCGGGCCGACGTCCAGGTGGTCGATCAGCGCTGCGAGATCGGCGGCATGCTGCTCGGGTGAGAGCTCGGTCAGCTCGCCGTTGCGGACGCTCCGCTCGACGCCGCGCGGGTCGTACGTGACGACGGTCCGGTCCTCGAAGTGCGAGGCCAGCGTCGGGAATCCGCTCGCACCCATCGGCGAGCCGATGATCAGCAGCACCGGGCGGTTGGCGAGGTCACCGCGGACGTCGTACGTCAGCGTCGCTCCCGGTACGTCGAGTGTCTGGGTCACGGGCTCCGGCATCGCCATACTCCTAGCAGCTTCGGCCCACCCCCATTGGTCGACCTCGTGTTCGAGAGCCTAGACCGTCCCGATCACCCTCAACAGGAACCCGATCGGAACTTTCCACGCACTTTCTGCTTAGCTAAAGACATGACTGAGAAGCCAGAGATCGACTTTCCGGACGGGCCGCCGCCGGCGGATCTGGAGATCACCGACATCACCGAGGGTGCCGGCGCCGAGGCCAAGGCCGGATCCCGGGTGAACGTGCACTACGTGGGCGTCGCGCACTCCACCGGCGAGGAGTTCGACGCGTCGTACAACCGCGGCGCCCCGCTGGCGTTCCAGCTCGGCATCGGCCAGGTCATCCAGGGCTGGGACACCGGTGTCCAGGGCATGAAGGTCGGCGGCCGGCGCAAGCTGGTCATCCCGCCGCACCTGGGTTACGGCGACCGCGGCGCGGGCAGCGCGATCAAGCCCGGCGAGACCCTGATCTTCGTCGTGGACCTGATCAGCGTCAGCTGAACCAACGCAGACAGCCGGCGGTGACCACCAAGGTCACCGCCGGCTGATTCATGTCCGGTAGATGTCGACCGCCCGGCTGGTCGCCTACCCGATCAGCGGGACGGTGCTGCCGCTGGACTGGTGGGTGCGCGGCAAGCGCGCGTTTCCGTGGGCTGCGGATCTGCTGACGCAGGCTGCCATGGCCGCGAGACCCCGTACGCCGCGTACTGCCCGCGTCGACCCCCTCTACTTCCAACGTATAGCGGGCTTGGGGACTTGCCGCAAGCCCCGGTTCGTCTCGCAGAATTGGGTGTTGGTCGGCTGGCGAGAGGATTGGTCACGTGCGTTTTGTCTTGGCGAGCTGGGGATCGCGTGGGGACGTGGAGCCGTTGGCGGGGCTGGCGGTGGCGCTGCAGGAATTGGGGGCTGAGGCAACAGTCTGTGCACCGCCGGAGGGCGACTTCGAAGACCTGCTGGCGCGGGCCGGCGTACCGATGGAACCGCTCGGTCCCTCCGTGCGCTCGGTGGTCACAGCGCCGAAATCGACGTCAGGAGGGCATCCAGCGTTCGAGTTGGCACCGCGGCTGGTCGCAGCGCGGTTCGAGACGCTCGGGCGGCTCGCGCCCGGCTGTGACGCGATCGTGGCGACCGGTCTGATGCCGGCCGGTGCGCGGGACGTCGCCGACAAGTTCGGTATCGGCTACGTCCTCGCGGGGTTTCACCTGGGCGGGATCCCCTCGCAGCACTTCGCGCCGGGAGCACGACCTGGTACGCCGACACCGGAAGGTGTGACCGATCGGCGCGTGCAGTGGGAGTACGACGCTCGACGTGTGAACGAGCTGTACGGCCCGGCCCTCAACAGCCAGCGCGCCGCGATCGGGCTGCCGCCGGTCGAGAACGTCCGGGACTACGTATTCACCGAACACCCCTGGCTCGCCGCGGACCCGACGCTGTGCCCGTCGACGGGCATGACGGACCTCGAGGTCGTACAGACCGGTGCCTGGATCCTGCCCGACAACCGTCCGCTCCCGGACGACCTGCAAGCGTTCCTGGACGCCGGTGAGCCGCCGGTGTACGTAGGCTTCGGCAGCATGGCCGCGTACGCGCCGAAGGACATCGCCCGGACGGCAATCGAGGCTTCCCGGGCACACGGGCGCCGTGTGCTGCTCAGTCGCGGCTGGGCCGAGCTCGAAGCGGAAGACGGCACGGACTGCTTCGTTGTCGGCGAGGTCAACCAGCAGGCGCTGTTCCCGCAGGTGGCGGCGGTCGTGCACCATGGCGGCGCCGGTACGACGACCACAGCCGCGCGGGCCGGCGTACCGCAGGTCGTCGTACCGCTGATCGCCGACCAGCCGTACTGGGCGTCCCGCGTTGCCGCGCTGGGTATCGGCGCCGCAAACCAGGCACCGACCGTCGACTCGCTGTCGGCTGCGCTCGGCACTGCATTCGCAGCGAAAGCGCGAGCCCGCGAGGTGGGCGGGACGATCAGGACCGACGGCGCGACGGTGGCCGCCAAGCTCCTGATCGACAACGCTCAGTCGACCGGGCGATGAAGCGCGTCGAGCAGATGTGAGACGACGGCGGGCCACCGCGCAACACCGTCCACGCACGCTCGTCGACCCCGCGGACAACCGCCAGGACGGACCGGTGATACCCGAGCGCTGACAACATGCCCGCCACCATAACCGCCGCCACCGACCATTCCGTGACGTTTCAGGGACGTTCGTTTGCCCGCCCCAGCAACCACAGCAAGTAGGGCGCACCGACGAGCGCGGTCAGCGCGCCCACCGGGATCTCCACCGGTGGCAGCACCGTCCGGGCAGCCAGGTCGGCGGCCACGAGTACGACGGCCCCCGTCAGCGCGGATCCGAGCAGCGGGAGCTGCGGCGTACGGGTGACGCGGCGAGCGAGCTGTGGAGCGGTCAGGGCGATGAACCCGATCGGCCCAGCGGCGCCTGTGGCGGTCGCTGCGAGGACTACTCCGAGTACGGTCACGGCGAGCCGGTTGCGCTGCACGCGGACGCCCAGGCCTGCTGCCGTGTCGTCGTCGAGTCCTAGCGGACGCACTGCCCGGCCTGCCCAGATCAGTGCAGGTAAACAGAGCACCAGCACGACTGCTAGCGGTACAGCCTGCTCCCAGCCGCGGCCGTTGAGACTTCCGGTCAGCCAGAGCTTGAGCTGCTCAGCAGCCTCCAGTTGGCTGTCAGCGAGGTAGAGCTGCACCACGGCCGACAGTGCGACGCCAATGCCTACTCCGATCAGCACGAACCGGTTGGCGTGCATCCCGCGCCGCCAAGCGAGCAGGTACACGATGGTCGCTGCCACCAGACCGCCCGCGACCGAAACGAACGGCAACGCTGCCGGGGACGAGGCCGCGCCGGCGGTAAGTGCGAGCACGGTCGCGGCGGCCGCGCCGTGGCCGACGCCGATCACGTCCGGGCTGGCCAGCGGGTTGCGGGTCACCGTCTGGATCAGTGCACCGGCAACACCAAGCGCCCCGCCGACCAGCGCACCAAGAACGACCCGCGGGACCCGCAACTGGTTGACGACGAGGTCGTACTGCCCGCTGCCGCTGCGGATGGTCCGCCACACCTCACCAGGTGTGAGGACCGTCTGACCGACACAGGCCGCAACAGCCATGACGGCCAGCAGCAGCAGGACAAGAACACCAGCAACAACAGCCGACCGCCGATGCAGCAGGAGCGAGAGCTGTGGCCGCGGCCGGAGTACGACGGTCCCAGCAGGTAGACCGGTCACGCGCCGGCCACCTTCCGGCGTACGAGGAACACCAACACCGGTACTCCGACCAGAGCGGTCATAACACCCGCCGGGACTTCTGCCGGAGCCCGCACGACCCGCCCAGCGACATCAGCGACCGGTAAGAGAGCAGCACCGAGCAGTGCCGACAGCGGGAGCACCCGACGATGGCCGCTCGGCACGAGACGCCGGGCCAGGTGAGGTACGGCGAGCCCGACGAAAGCGATCGGCCCGGCCGCAGCCACCGCGGCAGCCGTCAGCAGCGTCGCCCCGAGTGCAGCACACCCTCGTACCAGCTGCACCCGGTGGCCGAGCGCCCGCGCAGTGTCGTCGCCCAGTTCGAGAGCGTCGAGGCCGGGCGCGCATACCAGCACCAGCACCGCTCCCACCACCAGGAACGGCAGCATCCGCACCACGGTCCCGGTGTCGCGCCCGCTCAACGACCCCACCTGCCAGAAGCGGAACTGGTCGAGAGTGGCGGAGCTGGATGTCAGTACGACGGTCGTCGCCCCGGCCGCCATCGCTGACAACGCCGTACCGGCAAGAGCGAGCTTCACCGGCGAAGCGCCGCCTCGGCCGCGTAACGAGATCGCGTACACCAGGCAGGCAGCGACGACAGCGCCGGCGAAGGCGAACCATACGTAGCCGCTGAAGCCACTCGCCAGCCCGAACGCGATCGCGAACACCACCCCCGCGGCCGCACCCTGGCTCAGCCCGAGGATGCCGGGATCGGCGAGCGGATTACGTGTCACCGCCTGCAGTACTGCTCCAGCCAGCCCCAGGGCGGCGCCAGCTGTCAGCCCGACCTCTGTCCGCGGTAGCCGCAACGTCCTGACGACCAACGCGTCCCGGGTGTCCCCGCCGTGGAACAGAGCGTCGATGACAGCAGGCAGCGGCACCGCGCGGGTCCCGACAGCCAGGCTGAGTACTGCGACTGCGGCTACCAGCGCGAGCGCGGCCACCAGCCAGGCGCGGGACCTCACGCGCCGAGGTGCTCGGCGAGCTGCTGTACGACGAGACGCGCGGCGGCCGGGCCTGCGTTCAGATACCAGGGGTCGTCGTCGACCTTGATCGCGTGGCCGGCCTTGACCGCCTTCAGCGACTGCCACAACGGACCGGCAAGAACGCTCGCCGCTTCGGTCTTCCCCGGGTCACCTTGCACCGAGTAGAAGATCCAGTCGCCGTCCGCGATGTCGATGCTCTCCGACCCGACATCTTCCGAGATCGCCCGGAACCGCTGCGACTCGGGGCGCCCGAGCCCCATGTCGACGGCGATCGACCCGGTGAACGACGAGACGCCGAACATCCGGGTCCGGTCGGGCGTGAACCGCACCATCGACACCGTCGTACCGCTCAGGCCCTTGCCCCGCGTGGCGGCGTCGGCGGCGATCCCGTCGACCAGTCGCTGCGCCGCCTGCCCCTTGCCGACCGCGGCGCCGACGAGCAGCAGGTCGCGCTTCCAATTGATGCCGTTGCCGGCCGTCACCACGGTCGGCGCGATCTTCGCCAGCTTCGGGTAGAGGTCGCCGAGCGAGTTGTTCACGAGGATCAGGTCGGGCTTGGCCCTGGCCAGCGTCTCCAGGTTGGGCGCCTGCCGCGTGCCGGCGTCGGTCATCGCGGCGAGCTTCGCCTTGTACTGCGGGAAGGCGGTGATCAGGTACGTCGGGGTCAGCCCGGCGTTGGTGGCGCGGGTAGTCGCGGTCGGGACGATGCCCAGCGACAGCAGGTCGTCGAGCTGGCCGGTGCTCAGTACGGCGACCCGGGCCGGCGCGGCCTTGATCGTCGTATTGCCCTTGAAGTGCTTGACGGTCCGCGGGAACACGCCGTCCTGCGCGACCTCGGACCCCATGCCGTCCGCCAGCGCACTGGGCGCGGCGGTCGGCCCGCTGTCGGATCCCTTGGACGCACCCATCACGGGATTGCGAGTCTCGCCGGAGGCCGACGAACATCCGGCCAGCAACCCGCCGACGAGAACCAGACAAACCACAGCCTTCACGGCAACTCCACGAGAGGTCATCGTTCGGTGGGGCGGCAGACGCCGTTCGCCGCCGCGGATGCGGCCAGCGCCTGTGCGGCAGTGCCCTTGACGGTGTCCTGGCGGGTCGTGTGGCGGCCGATCGGGACCACCATCGGCGTACCGGCGACAGGGTCGGGGACCACCTTGACGGCCAGGCCGAACACGTCCTGGACGACCTCCTCGGTGATCACCTCCGACGGGTTGCCCTCGGCAACGATCGCGCCGTCCTTCATCGCGATCAGGTGGTCGCCGAACCGGCATGCCTGGTTGAGGTCGTGCAGCACCAGCACGATCGTCCGGTCGTCGGACTTGTTCAGGTCGACGAGCAGATCCAGTACGTCGAACTGATGCGTCAGGTCCAGGAACGTGGTCGGCTCGTCCAGCAGCAGGATGCCGGTCTCCTGCGCGAGCGCCATCGCGATCCACACCCGCTGCCGCTGACCGCCGGACAGCTCGTCGATCGGCCGGTCCGCGATCGACAGCACGTCGGTCGCGGTCATCGCGGCCGCGACCGCCTCGTCGTCGGCGCGGGACCACTGCCGGATCCACCGCGTCCGCGGGTACCGCCCGCGACCGACCAGGTCGGCGACCGTGATCCCCTCCGGCGCGGTCGGCGACTGCGGCAGCAGCCCGAGCTTGGTCGCCACCGCACGCGTCGGGATCTGCTGGATGCTCTTCCCGTCCAGCAGTACTGAACCGCGCGACGGCTTCAGCAACCGCGCCAGCGTCTTCAGCAGCGTCGACTTGCCGCACGCGTTGGCGCCGACGATGACCGTGATCTTCCCGGTCGGGATCCGCACCGACAGGTCGTGGATGATCTCCCGCTGGTCGTATCCGACCGCAAGGCCGTCGGCGGCCAGGCTGTGTTCCACGGACTTCTCCTCCATCTCAGCCACCACTCCCGACCCGGTTGGCCCGGGCCAGCAGGAACATCAGGTACGGCGCACCCACCACGCCGGTGACCACACCGACCGGCAGCTGGGTGTCTCCGAACGCGTGCTGCGCGACCAGGTCCGACACCGACACCACCAGCGCCCCGAGCAGACCGGACGTGATCATCGCCGGCCCGGGCGACCGGGTCAGCCGGCGCGCGATCGGCGGCGCCACGAAGGCCACGAACCCGATCGGCCCGGCCGCCGCCGTCGCCACCGCGGCGAGCAGTACGGCGATCACGATCAGCCCGAGCCGCGACGCCTCGACCCGCAACCCCAGCCCGTACGCCGTCTCGTCGCCGAGCTGCAGGATCCGTAACTGCTGGGCCAGGAACACCATGCACGGCACCAGGACGACGAACGTGATCGCCAGCGACCGCACGTTCTCCCAGTCCCGCCCGTTCAGGCTCCCGGTCAGCCAGACCAGCGCCTGCTGCGCGATCTCCACCCGGGCCTTGGTCAGCAGGTACGACGTGATGCTGGTCGCGATCGCGCCGAGGCCGATCCCGATCAGGATCAGCCGGTAGCTCGACACCCCGTGCCGCCAGGCGAGCACGTACATCAGGAACGCGGTCAGTACCGCGCCGAGGATCGCGAGCGCGGACACCGCGACCCCGGTCAGCCCGAGCGTGACGATCGCGAACACGGCGAACGCGCTGGCGCCGTACGTGACGCCGATGATGTCGGGGCTGGCCAGTGGGTTCCGGGCGATGTTCTGGAAGATCGCCCCGGACAGCCCGAGCGCCGCACCGACCAGCAGGCCGGTCAGTGCCCTGGGCAACCGAAGCTTGTTCACGATGAACTCGGTCGCGTGGTCGCCGCCGCCGAACAGCGTCTTCACCACGTCGACCACCGGGATCTTGAAATCCCCGAGCGACAGCGAGACGCAGAAGACCGCGAACATCACGACGGCGAGTACGCCGATGACAACCAGTGAACGAGTCTGCCGAACAACCCGCGCCCGGGCAACGACCTGTACCGCCTCAGCCCTCACAGGTCGGCCAGCTTTCGGCGGCGTACCAGGACGATGAAGAACGGTGCACCGAGGACCGCTGTCACGATGCCGACCTGCAGCTCGCCCGGCAGCGCGACGACGCGGCCGATCACGTCCGACCCGAGCAACAGGATCGGCGCCAGCAGAGCGGAGTACGGCAGGATCCACCGGTAGTCGGGGCCGGTCACCAGCCGCGCGACGTGCGGGATGGTCAGCCCGACGAACCCGATCGGCCCGGCCGCCGCGGTCGCCGCACCGGCGAGCAGTACGACGACGACCGCGACGAACGCGCGGGCCAGTCCGACCCGCTGACCGAGCGACTTCGCCACGTCGTCCCCCAGCGACAACGCGTTCAGCACCCGCCCACAGAACAACGCCAGCACGATCCCGATCAGGATGAACGGCGCCACCTGCTTCGCGATGTCCGGACCGCGGCCGGCGAACGACCCCACCGACCAGAACCGGAACTGGTCGAACGTGTCGACGTCCCCGATCAGCAACGCCGTCGTCAGCGACCCGAGCATCGCGGTCAGCGCCGCACCGGCGAGCGCAAGCTTGACCGGCGTCGCACCCTCCCGGCCCATCGAGCCGAGCAGGTAGACGGCGACCGACGCCGCGGCCGCGCCGACGAAGGCGAGCCAGACGTACGACGTCAGCGACGTCATCCCGAACCAGTAGATGCCGCCGACAACGAACAGCGCGGCACCACCGTTCACCCCGAGGATGCCCGGATCGGCCAGCGGGTTCCTGGTCACGCCCTGCATCAGCGCACCGGACAACCCGAGCGCGGCGCCGACCAGCAGACCGATCAGGGTCCGCGGTACGCGCAGCGACCGGACGATCACCTGATCGGTGTTCGACTCGTTGTAGTGGCGCAGGGCATCGATCACCGTGGACAGCGGAATCTGCTTGGAGCCGATCGCGATGCTGAGCAGACAGACCAGCACCAGCAGGACCGCGCAGCCGAGCAGGCCGGCGACCAGAGTGGTCCGCCGGGTCCGCCGCGGGCGCGACGGGGCAGCGGTCTCCGGGCCGGATTCGGCCGTGGCAGTGGGCGGGGGCATTGGACTTCGGGATCCTCTTAGGTAAGGCTAACCTCTAGACGCCTCACCATAACCCGGCCGCCCTCGGGTCCGCACGTCCCTCCCCCTGCGAAGTTTATGGAGAAACCTCAGCATGACGACTGTGCTCGAGCGACCGATCGCCTTCGACTCGCTCCTGGCCACCGTGGCGGCGGTCGACGACCTGAGCCCGCACCTGCGCCGCGTGACATTCGTCGCACCGCGGATCGCGGAGGCGGTCACGGCCGGCCCGGACCAGCGCATCAAGGTCCTGCTCGCCCCTCCCAACGGCGGCGCGATCCGGCTGCCGGCCGGGCCCGAGTGGTACGCCGACTGGTGCGCGCAGCCCGTCGACGAGCGTTTCATCATGCGGACGTACACCGTGCGCGCACTGCGGCCCGAGGTGGCCGAGCTGGACGTCGAGTTCGTCCTGCATGGCGTGAACGGACCGGCCTCGGCCTGGGTGAGCGAAGCCAAGCTGGGCGACCAGGTGGGGCTCCTGCTGCCGTTCGCGGTCGACACGACCAGTGCGAAGGGTCTGCTGCACTCCGGCGTCGACTACGTGCCACCGGCGACCAGTGTCCGCCGGGTGCTCGTAGCGGACGAGACCGCGCTCCCCGCACTGGCCGGCATCCTCGAGGAGCTCCCTGCTGGGGTTCATGCCACGGTGTTCGTCGCCGTACCCGTCGCTGCCGACGTACGGCCGTTGGCAGGTGCTGCTGACGTCACGTGGGTGACCGAGGGTTCCCTTCTGGACGCAGTGAAGTCAGCAGCTCTGCCGTTCGACCCGGACTACGCATGGGTCGCCGGTGAGTCGTCCATGATCAAAGAGGTACGCCGTCACCTCGTGAACGCTGTCGGGATGCCGAAGTCGGCCATCTCCTTCCAGGGCTACTGGAAGCGCGGCGAGGCGCACTGCTAGGACGGGTTCTCCGCGTGGGTCAGCGTCTCCCAGGCAACGAACAGGTTGTTGGAACCAGCCGGACGACGTGACTCGGTCAGGGCCTGCGTGTTCGCCATCGCAATGCCCAGGCGTGTGTGCAATGCGTTGTAACCCACCTCGGTGATCGGACCGAGGCCCCGGTTCAGCGTGCCGTTGCACAGCCAGGACGGCACGGGCTCCAGGTTCCGCTCCCACTTGGACTGGAAGCCGAGCGCCTGCCGCAACCGCTCACCGAACTCCGGGTACATGTCAACGCCTTGGATGCGGGCCGTCTCAAGTACGTGTGAGATCGAGGAGATGCCGTAGCCGGTGTGGGTGAAGTCGCGGCAGGTCTCCTGCGTCAGGCCGCTGACGAACGTCCCCTGTCCCTGCCAGTAGCTGACGATCTTGTCGCGGGTGTTCAGGTTCTGACTCGGCACGGTCTTCGGCAGCGCACCGTCCGACTCCAGGTACACGTACGCCGGCACCCGCAGCCGGTAGAGCGCGATCGCCTTGTCGTAGATCGCCTTGTCCTCCAGGAACACACCGATACCCTGCAGGGCCTCGGTCATGCTCAGCTCCCAGTTCCCGTTGGAGTTCGAGCCGTTGATGATCTTCGGTACGTAGACGGTGCGGAGCATGGTGGCGAACCGCCCGGCGTTCGGCCAGTTGCCGTACTCGTACTTGATGATCTCCGCGGCCTTCGGCCACGACGACCCGGCCCAGGCGGTCTGCAGCGGGGCGTTGCTGTTGGTGTGGTCCGTGATGGTCGCCGACCACGCGTCCATCAGCTCGATGGACTTCTGCGCGTAGCGGTCGTCCTGGGTGAGGTACCAGAGCAGGGCGTCGGTGTACGCCGCGATCGCGTCCTCACGTTCGTCGGTGCAGCCGTAGTTCGGGTTGGAGTATGGACCGCACTCCACGACCGCGCGCGGTTTCGGCGTACGGGAGAGTGATGCGTACGAGCTGCTCTTCGCCTGGTTGAAGGCGTTGGTCCACGGTTGCGCGCCGGCCTGCACCTTCGCGCGGACGAAGTCGAGCTGGGCCTGGCTGACTCCGACACCGGGATGGGTGAAGGTCGCCGGTGCATCCGCAGCCTGCGCGACTGCTGGGGCGGTGAGGGTCCCGGCGAGCAGCGCGGCGGCCAGGACGAGGGGCATCTTTCGCATGGGCGGTGTCCTGTCTTTCGGGGCGGTAGGACAGCGGTTTCCACGGCAGTTTCACGACGTACGACGACCAGGGTCAAGCCCTCGCCGGTACCGGAACTTCACCGGAACTCAACGCTCAGCTGTCCCATTCCCCTGGAACAAAAGGCGTTCGAGTCCCACTAATGCAATGCCAGCTCAGGCGCGCGAACGCCGGCCGCGTCCAGCAACGCCGACGCCGTCGCGGCACCGATCCCGCCGAGCGGCTGCGCACGAACCACGGCCCGGGCGCTCGCCCCGTCGAAGATCATCGTGAGCTGGATCGCCAGCGTGGCCGGATCCTCCGCGCCGGCCTTCGCCAACTCCCGGTGGAAGAAGTCGGTGAGCTGCTGTTTGAAGTACCGCGCCACCACGGACCCAGGGTGCTCCGGATTCTTCAGCTCCACCGCCGTGCTCACGTACGGGCAGCCGAGGTAGTTGCCGTCGGCCACCATCGCGTCCTGCCGCTCGAACACGCTGAGGATCCGCTCCCGCGGCGACCGGTCGTCCTCCGAGCCCGGGCGCAGCAGCGTCTGGTACCCCGGACCGCGGCTCGCCAGGCTCTCCGCGATCAGCTCGTCCTTCGAACGGAACAGCTGGTACATCGACTTCTTCGACACCCCGGCCGCCTTGCAGAGCGCGTCCACTCCGATGTTGACGCCGTCGCGGTAGAAGAGTTCGCCCGCGGCGTCCAGCAGCCGTTCACGGGGAGTCGCGGAAGTGCTCATGCATTCGAGGGTACCGGCTCGATTTGAATCCTGAAACCGATCGGTTTACAGTACTGGAAACAGATCGGTTTCCACTGAGGAGTTTCGATGACAACACTTGAAGGCGCCGTCGTCCTGGTCACCGGCGGACAGCGCGGGATCGGCCGCGCGATCGTCGACGACCTGCTGACCCGCGGCGCCGCGAAGGTGTACGCGACCGCGCGCGACCCGAAGCCGAGCGGCGACCCGCGGGTCGTCCCGCTGCCGCTCGAGGTCACCGACCAGGCGTCGATCGACGCGCTCGCCGCGGCCGCCCCGGACGTCACGGTGCTGATCAACAACGCCGGCGCCGGCTCGCCGGAGAGCTACCTGGACAGCTCGATCGACGAGGTCCGCGCGGTCTTCGACGCGAACTTCTTCGGCCCGCTGCAGCTCACCCGGGCATTCGTCCCGATCATCGAGCGGAACGGCGGCGGCCACCTCCTGAACGCGCACTCGGCACTGTCCTGGGTCGCCCGGCACGGCGCGTACTCCGCCAGCAAGGCCGCGTTCTGGCTGCAGACCAACGCCATCCGCCTGGAGCTGCTGAACCGCGGCATCGGCGTCACCGGCCTGCACATGGGGTACGTCGACACCGACATGACGACCGCGGTGACCGCGCCGAAGTCCCGCCCCGAGGACATCGCGAAGGCAGCCCTGGACGGCATCGAGAGCGGCGCCTACGAGGTCCTCGCCGACGACACCGCCCGCACCGCCAAGGCAGCCACCGCCCTGGACCTGACCGCGGCCTACCCCGAACTGGTGGGCTGAGGCCGGACCTCAGACACTCACCAAGCTGCCTTCACCGACGCGCCGCACGCTTGGCGGCTCGACCGCGAGGTGCCGTCAGGCCCCTTGGTCAGTGTCCGAAGTCCACACATCCCGATCGCGGGTGTACTCCAAGGCGCCCCCGATCCCGTCCGCGACGTCCGCGCCGACTGGAAGCCGCTGTTCGTCGAGGTCTGGCCACGGGCGTGGGCACCACCTTGGAGGTAGGTGCAGACCCATCGTCGTGACGGACGGACGGCGCTTGGCTGGAGGAATGAAACTCGCCAAGATCGCCGCTCTGGGGGCCTGCGCCTCTGTCCTGGTCGCCGGTACGACCACACCTGCCACCGCTGTCGAGCCGCCCGTCGCGGCACAGAGTCAAGTGCACAGCTGGCGTGGCTCGGTCGTGTCGGTGAGTCCGATCGAGCACCTGTCCGCCGCCGAGCTCACGCAGTACCTGCAGACCACCGGGATGAAGCCCGGCCCAGCCAGGTACGGCGTCGACGCGTATCGGGTTGTCTACCGCACGATCACGCCGCAAGGGCGGCCGACCACGGCCAGCGGGCTGGTCGCGCTGCCGCGCAACGGCAGCCGGCGGCTGGATCTCGTCACGTTCCTGCACGGTACGAACGCGACCCGCACCACCACCGCATCCGTACTCCGGACCGCCCCGGACAGGGTTCGCAGCCTGATGTTCGCCGGCGCCGGGTTCGCGGTCGCGGCGCCCGATCTGCTCGGCCTCGGAGTCGGTCCCGGCCGGCATCCGTACGGCGACACCGGGTCCGAGGTCAGCGCCTCGGCCGACCAGCTGATCGCGACCCGGACACTCAGCGCGGTCCTCGGCCGGTCGGTGCGGCCCGACGTACTCGTCACCGGGTTCTCGGAGGGCGGCCGGATCACCCTCAGCCTCGGGCGGGCGCTGCAAGCCGGTCAGGTCCCAGGGTTCGGGTTGCGCGCGATGGCACCGGTCGCCGGGCCGCTCGACCTGCTCGGCGTCGAACTGCCCGCGCTCGCCGACGGCCGGGTCAGCCCGTTCATCGCCACGTTGTACCTCGGCTACTTCCTCACGGCCTGGAGCCGGCTGATCCACCTGTACGACGACCCGTCCGAGGTGTTCCTGCCGCCGTACGACAAGGTCGTCGACTCGCTCTTCGACGGCGACCACACGGTCCAGGAGATCGCCGCAGCGCTCCCGACGAGCCCCGGCAAGCTCGTCCGCCCGGAGTTCCTGCAGAGCCTGTCGCACCCGGCCGGCGCCCTCGGCGAACGGCTCCGAGCGGCCGACAGCATCTGCACCGCCTGGACACCTCGCGTCCCGATCCGGTTCTTCACCGGCTCCGCCGACCACGACGTACCGCCCGCGAACTCGGTCAGCTGCCAGGCCAAGCTCGGCGTCCCCAGCACGATCACCGACGTCGGCCCCGTCGACCACAACGGAAGCGCCGAGCTCGCCTACCCGCAGATCCTGGGCTGGTTCACTTCGCTGGTACGTCAGTAGCCCTGTGGCTGCTTCGGATACGGACCGAATCCGGACGACTACCTGTGAGCTCACCGGGACGGTCTGGTCTGCAGGGGACGTACCGTAGATGCCATGTCAGTCTCAGGGGGACCGCCTTCCACTCGTGAAGAGGAGGTGGAGGAGCGGGTCGGGCCGTACCGGCTGATCCGGCGGCTCGGACAGGGCGGCATGGGCGTCGTGTACCTGGCCGAGGGGCCGGAGCGCCAGGAGGTGGCGCTGAAGGTACTGCGACCGCACGTGGCGCACGACCCGATCGCACGGGCCCGGTTGCAGCGTGAAGCGACCACCCTGCAGAAGGTCAACCACCCTGGCGTGGCAGGCATCCTCGACCACGACCTGGAGGGCGAGCAGCCCTACCTGGTGACCCGCTTCGTCCCTGGGCGTCCTCTTGACGAGCAGGTGGACGACCGCGGACCGCTGACTCCACACAAGTGGCTCCCACTCGCCGGTTGCCTGGCCGAGTCGCTGCAGGCGATCCATGCAGCAGGCGTGATCCACCGCGACCTCAAGCCCGGCAACGTGATGATGTGCAACGGCAAGCCGGTGATGATCGATTTCGGCATCGCCCAGGCCGCCGACGACCTGCGGCTCACCCAGACGGGTCTCGTCATCGGTACGCCGGGCTACCTGGCGCCGGAGCTCATCGAGGGCGAGATGGTGTCGCAGTCCGCCGACTGGTGGGGCTGGGCGGCCACCGTGGCGTTCGCTGCGACCGGGCGCCGCCCGTTCGGCAAGGGCCCGTTCGAGGCGGTCCTGGCTCGCGTTCACTCCGGGCAGGCCGACCTTGACGGTCTGGACCCGCGGTTGAAGTCATTGCTCGCTGCCGCGCTCTCCCCCGACAAGGCCGACCGGCCGACGCAGGACGAGATCATGACGGGCCTCGGCCGGTACGCCGAGGGCCGAGACGCGCTCCCGCCCCGTGCGCAGAGTGATGCGAATCCGACAGTGGCCGCGGTACCGCCGACCAGGCTGGTCACGAAGCTCATGCCCACCGAGGCCCCGCCGGCCGAGGAGCCGACGCCGACGCAGGTGGCCCAACTCGTGCCGCCGGTGATCCCGCCGCTGTCGGCGTTCGCCCCGATCCGGGACAAGCTCCGCAAGCCCCCGGTCGCCGAGCCGGCACCTTATGCGGCGGCGCCGTACGCCCCGGAACCTTACAGTCCAGAGCCGTACAGTCCTGAGCCGTACAGTCCCGCGCCGTACGGTCCTGGGCCTTACGCGCCGGCGCCGTACCAGAGCGCCTCGCCGGTCCCGTACCCGCAGCCGTCACAGCCGATGCCCGTGCAGCCGGCGCAGCCGTCGCCTGCGCAGCCCGCGCAACCGGTCAAGTCACCGCCGACCGGTCGCCGTACGGCGGTCATCATCGGCTGCATGTTCGCGCTGACCGGGCTGATCGCGTACACGCCTGGCTTCGGTGCGGCCGTCGCGATCATCCTGCTGGTGCTGGCGCGGACCGTCGACCGGTCGAGTACTGCGTTGATGCGGCGCCGTCAGGTCCGCGGCCGGTCCGGCAAGTCCGACGGTGTCGTCGCGGCCGCGGCCAGCCCGCTGCAGTTCGCCACCGCGGTACTGGTCACGCTGCCCTGCCTGATCCTGCCGCTGCTCACGGCGGTCGTCGTCGGCGGCATTGTCACCGGCATCGCCGCATCGTCGTACGGCCTCGACTGGAAGCCGCTGTCGGCAGTCGGCTTCGGTACGGCGGCCCTGACCGCGCTGTTCTGCTGCTGGTGGGGCCCCGGTGGCAGCTCGCTGCGCCGCGGCGCACACATCACGGCGCGCAACACGTTCCGGGCGCACTGGTTCTCCGGGCTGATGGCCGTCGTCCTGCTGGCGATCGGCGGCTTCACGTTCTACCAGGCCACGCAGGGCGGTGGCGCCGCGTGGGCGCGGCAGCCGATCAAGACCCCGAACATCCATCGCCCGACCCTCGGCGACCTCCGCAACGCCCCGTTCATCCGCAACCTCCCCATCATCGGCAAGTAGGTCCTGTCTGGAGCACCAGACAGGACCCTCCGACGGGGAGTCCGGCGGTCCCGCCTTACAGCTGGACGATCTGGCTGCGCTCCGGGCCGACGCCGATCGCGGAGATCCGGGCCCCGCTGAGCGACTCGACCGCGCGCACGTAGGTCTGCGCCTCCTTCGGCAGGTCCTCGAAGGAACGGCAGCCGGTGATGTCGTCCGACCAGCCGTCGAACTCCTCGTAGACCGGGACCGCGTGGTGGAAGTCGGTCTGGGTCATCGGCATCTCGTCGTGCCGGACACCGTTCACGTCGTACGCGACGCAGACCGGGATCCGCTCGCGGCCGGTGAGCGTGTCGAGCTTGGTCAGCACGAAGTCGGAGACGCCGTTCACGCGGGCGGCGTACCGGGCGATCACCGAGTCGTACCAGCCGCAGCGCCGCGGGCGGCCGGTGGTGACACCGAACTCGGCGCCCTGGGTGCGTAGCCATTCGCCGTCCGCATCCAGCAGCTCGGTCGGGAACGGCCCCTCACCGACCCGCGTGGTGTACGCCTTCACGACCGCCATCACGCGGTCGATCCGGGTCGGCGGGATCCCCGTGCCGGTGCAGGCGCCGGCTGAGATCGCGTTCGACGAGGTGACGAACGGGTACGTGCCGTGGTCGACGTCCAGCAGCGTCGCCTGACCGGCCTCCATCAGCACGGTCTTGCCGTCGTCGAGCGCCTGGTTCAGCAGCAGGCCGGTGTCCGCGACCATCGGCTTCAGGCGGTCCGCGTACCCGAGCAGCTCGTCGAGGACCTCACGGATCTCGACCGCGCGCCGGTTGTACACCTTCACCAGCAGCTGGTTCTTCTGCTCCAGCGCACCGGTGACCTTCTGCTCGAGGATCTTCTCGTCGTACAGGTCCTGGATCCGGATCCCGATCCGGTTCATCTTGTCGGCGTACGTCGGGCCGATACCGCGCCCCGTCGTCCCGATCTTGCGGCTGCCGAGGAACCGCTCGGTGACCTTGTCGAGGGTCCGGTTGTACGGCGGGATCACGTGTGCGCTCGCGCTGACCAGCAGCCGCGACGTGTCCACCCCGCGCGCCCGCAGCGCGTCGAGCTCCTCGAACAGCACGCTGAGGTCGACCACGACCCCGTTGCCGATCACCGGGGTGACACCCGGTGTGAGGATGCCGCTCGGGAGCAGGTGCAGCGCGTACTTCTCGGACCCGATCACGACCGTGTGGCCGGCGTTGTTGCCGCCGTTGAACTTCACCACGTAGTCGATGACCTCGCCCGTGTTGCCGAGCAGATCGGTCGCCTTGCCTTTGCCCTCATCGCCCCACTGGGCGCCGACGAGCACGATTGCGGGCATCTCAGCCCTCCTCTTCACGCACCAACCTCACACCCCGTGGCGGCCGGTGCTGGAAACGGTGAAGCCCGGAGACGTTCACCGGAGATTCATCCGGCAACGCATCCAGGCTCTTGCGGCCAAAGCCTACCGGACCGCGGCTGCTGAGTTTCGGGCCCGTCCACAACCTCCGAAGTCACTGTTCACTCAACTGACGGGTTGCCATTTAGCGTGATCACGTGCACACTCTTAGTCAGCGGCCCGCCGAAACTGCCGCAGGGGACGGTTCCGGCGGGCCGCTTCCTCGTTCCCGAGGAAAACAGGCTCGTTCCCGAGGAAAAACAGGCTCGTACCCGAGGGAAACGGGCTCGTACCCGAGGGACACAGGCTTATTCCTTGAGCTCTTCAGGGTTACTGGCCAGCCACTCCTTGACCCGCCGGTCGGCTTCCTCGGGTGTGACGTCCTCCACCTTCGTCAGGATCGCCCAGCGGTGCCCGAACGGGTCGATCACCGTCCCGAACCGGTCCCCGGTCATGAACGTCTGCACCTCGGCCACCGACGTCGCACCCGCCTCGATCGCCTTCGCGTACGTCGCGTCCACGTCCGGCACGTAGTGCACCAGCGACGAGTGCACCCACTCGCCGTTCGGCGCCTGGAGCCCGATCTGCGGCATCTCGTCGCTGAGCTGCAGCATCGAGTTGCCGAACCGCAGCTCGGCCTGCCCGACCCGCCCGTCCGGCATGTCCTGCCGGCTGACCACCTCGGCGCCGAACACCGCCTGGTAGAACTCGATCGCCTTCGCACCGTCCGCGACCGCAAGGTACGGCGCCAGCGAGTGATAACCGTCGGGGATGGGGTTTACCGTGTTCGTCATGTGCCCAGTCAACGCGCTGGGTGCCTTGCCGGTCTTGTAAGAAAGCGACAGGGAGCCTTGACCCACCCAAGCGACAGCGAGAAGGGCATCCTGCACCCCCGCGAGCAGGCCCGGCACCGTTCGCTCAGCAGGCTCACGCCGGGGCCGGACGCCGGGCGGTTCGTGGAGTGGTACTGGATCGTCGAGTGGGACCTGGACGCGCCGTACACCGCCGAGGTGCTGCCGTTCCCCGCGGTGAACGTGACGTTCGAGCAGCCGGGCGGCGCGTTCGTGAACGGGGTCTGCACGCGGAAGTTCGAGCGCGAGCTGTCCGGGCGCGGGCGGGCGTTCGGGGTGAAGTTCTGGGCGGGTGGGTTCGGGGCGATCACCGGGCTGGACGTGGGCTCGTTCCGGGACGAGGTGCTGCCGCTGACCGCGGTCTTCCCGGACGGCGACCGGCTCGCGGACCTGATCTTCGAGGCCGAGTCCGACGTCCGGCGGCGCGCGGTGTTCGAGGCGTTCCTGCGTGACCACCTGGCCCCGCCGGATCCGTCGTACGAGCTGGTCCGGGAGATCGTGTCGACGATGGCCGCGGACCGCTTGGTGGCCCGCGTCGACGAGATCACCGAGCGCTTCGACGTACCGATCCGGACCCTGCAGCGGCTGTTCCGGCGGTACGTCGGCGTCGGCCCGAAGTGGGTGCTCCGCCGGTACCGCCTGCACGACGGCGCGGAGCTCCTGGCCAAGGGCGAGGTCGCCGAGCTCGCGGAGCTGTCCGCGTCGCTCGGCTACTTCGACCAGGCCCACTTCTCCAAGGAGTTCAAACAGCAGATCGGCCTCACCCCGGCCGAGTACGCCGCCCGCGCCGCCGCCGAACGCCAGGTCACCTACCGCTGACCTTCACGATCACCGCCATCACCAACGCACCCGTTGCCGCCGCCAGCGCGACCACGAACCCGTACTGCGCACTGTGCCCGTCGACGGCCCACCCAGCGAACGCAGACCCGAGCGCGAGGCCTGCCGCACCACCCGAGTTGATCCAGGTGAAGGCCTGCGTCAGGATCGCGGGCTCGACCGCCGACTCGGTCATTACCGCCGACAGCGTCTGGAACGGCGCGATGGCCAAGCCGGGCAGGCACAACGCGAGCGCGGCGGCCAGCGGCGTGTGCACTGCCAGCAAGGGCAGACAGCTGACTGCCAGCCAGACGAACGCGACCACGAACTGCGTCTCCGGGGCAGTGCGCCAACGCTTTGCACCGTAGGCGAATCCGGCGAACAGGCTGACCAGGCTGGTGATGCTGTAGAGCGGCCCGGCCAGACCAGGTGCACCCCGGGAGACCGCGAAGGCCGTGACGGACACCTGCATACTGCCGAAGAACAGGCCGATCCCGACGTTCGTACCGACCAGCCCGACGAACCGCTTGTGGAGCAAGCGCTTCGCGCCCTCGTGCTGACCCGGGGCGCCCGGCGGCGGCGCGGTACCTCGCTGCATCGCCAGCAGGAAGCCACCGGCCAGCAGGAGACCCGTGGCGAGCATCGACCCGGCCGCCGGGCTTGTCGACGAACTCACGATGCCCACAAGCCCGGGCCCGACCATGAACGCCACACCGACGCTCAGGGCTTCGAGTGCGAACGCCGACGACAGCAGCGGCGTCTCGCGGAGCGCGTACGCCCATCGGGCACCCGTCTGCGCGCTCAACTGCGGCAACGATCCGCCGGCCAGAACACCTGTCAGGACCAGCGACCACAAGGGCGCTCCAGTCATCGTGAGGCTGATGAGCAGCGTCATCATCGTCGCGTGCGCGAGCAGTGTGATCGGCAACATCCGGGTCTGACCGAAACGGTCGATCAGCCGGGCGACCTGCGGTCCGGCGACCGCCTCGGCGACGGCGAAGCCGCCGGTGACGCTGCCGGCCGCGGCGTACGAGCCGGTCGATCCGTGGACCAGCCAGACGATGCCGAGGCCCGTCATCGCGATCCCGATCCGGGCCGGGGCCGCCGCGAAATAGAACTTCCAGGCGCCGGGAGTACGCAGTACTGCTGCGTAAGTGGGCGCGCCGATCCGTCCGGTGAGAGCCGGCACGGTGTGACCTTCCGCTGCCCGATGGGGCGGGGACCCGACCGTGGGCGTCCAGCTTCGCCGGTCTGTCCGTCCGCCTAGAACCGTCCATGTTCGGCAAGAAGCGGGGACGCTCGCCACCTGCCGGCACTGTCAACGGGCAGAAACGTGGTTCAGGTTGACCGGAACAGTCTACCGTCCACGAGCACCGGCACGACATCGCTGTCGTCCACCTCGGCCGCGATCACGACATCCTCTTCGAAGCCGTACTGCGTGAGCTCCCGTCCGCCGGCGCACTCGTGCAGGAGGGTGGGCAGTTCGTCCGCGACCGCGTCGTACGCCGCCACGGCCGCACGCGCCTCCGGGGAGAGGTCGTCGCTGTGCAGCGCGCTGAGGAACCCGCCGGCGCCCCACAGATCCTCGACGGCAGGCCGCAGTGAGCCGTCCGGCCAGCGCTCACCTGCCGCGATAGCGACCACCTTCGGCCGCCGGCCGTCGCGCGCGCTCTGCACCTGCTTGGTCACCCAGTCCGCTGCCGCTTGCCGGTTACGCAGCGACACCGCGATCACCGTCGCCCCGCCGTCACTCAACTGCTTCGCGATCGTCGATCCGTTCGGCGACGGAAGCACCAGCTTGGTGATTCCGGTCACTCGCCGGATCGAAGCCGGCGACAGGCTCACGCCGTTCGCGCCGGTCGCGGAACGCCCGACCGCCAGCGTCGCGCCGTACTGCTCGGCGTACGCGACAGCGGTCTCGTCGCGCCACCGGTACGGGTACACGTCGATGCCGCGATCAACCGCGACCGTCACCGCCGTCGTGAACGACAACACGTCGACGACCGCGACGATGTCCCCGGCAACGACTGCGGCCCCGACCGGCCCCCAGTCGAACCCGACAGCGAAACCGTCCTGCACGTAAGGGCTGGTCACCCGGCCGATCATCGCGCCGGGAAACCAGCTCCACAAGCAGGTTTCAGCTCAGCTCGTCGGCGGCCGTCGGCGACGAGTCGCGCAGGAACGTGGCGCAGCGCTCGGCCTCCTCCTTCTCGTCGATCAGTGCGGCCGCCTTGCCGAGCGCCGCCAGCGCACGCAGGAAGCCGCGGTTCGGCTCGTGCTCCCACGGGACGGGGCCGTGGCCCTTCCAACCGTTCCGCCGGAGCAGGTCCAGCGCCCGGTGGTAGCCGGTCCGCGCGTACGCGTACCCCTCGATGGTCCGGCCGCCCGCGAGAGCGCCCTCGGCGAGCACCGCCCAGGCCAGCGAGGAGGTCGGGTACTTGGCGGCGACGTCCGCCGGAGCAGCCCCGTCGGCGAGTTCCGCCGCGGCCGGGTCGACCGGTAGTAGTGTCTCGGGTGGGCCGGAGAGCAGATTGTTCAATTCCATAAGCACATCTTCGCCGATCACGCAGCCGTACCGGCACGTGACCGCCTGACGAAATCCGTTGACCGTTCACCCACCGGCCACGGATGCTTGAGACCCTGCGTCAACCGCCGTGGTTCCCAGCTACGGCCGGAAGGAGGCACCGGATGAGCGTCATAGTCCTGAACGCGTCGTACGAACCGCTGCACACCGTCTCGATCCAGCACGCCATCCGGATGCTGGTTCGCGAGGTCGCAGTGGTCGAAGAGGCGCACGGAGAGCGAACTATCGGCCCTTTTCCGGTCCCTCGCGTCCTCCGGCTGGTCCGGTACGTCGTGACGCACTGGCGCTACGCGGCCGGCCGGATGAAGTACAGCAAGCACGGCGTCCTGAGGCGGGACAAGTTCCACTGCGCGTACTGCGGCCTGGAGAACGCCGACACCATGGACCATGTCCAACCCAGGTCCCGCGGCGGCCGCACCGAGTGGCTGAACGCCGTCGCCGCCCACGCCTCGTGCAACGAGCGCAAAGGCAACCGGACCCCGTCCGAGGCCGGCATGCCCCTCCTCTGGCAACCCTGGGTACCAACCCGCGCCGAGCTCGTCATAGACAAATGACGAGCCTTTTTTATGCCCATCCCACTCCCATCGGGCCGCACTCTCGAGATCACCACCGTCACTGACCGCCCGGACCTCGCCCAGGCCACCATCGACGTCGGCACCTGGCCGCCGTTCATGCGACACAACCGAGTCTCCGAGGCGTACTTTCCACAGACGGTCGCCACCTTCCCGTCAACCTGCCTGATCGCCACGTCCGACGGCCGTCCGGTCGGCGACGCCCACGCGGTCCAGCTCTCCTCCGCCGGCCGCGACCCGTTTCCCGCCGGCGGTTGGGAACAGGCCGTCGTATGGGCGTTCACCGATGCCCGCAACAACGTGCGTCCAGAGGTCGCCTGCGCGCTGAACATCAGCGTCGCCCACGACTTCCAGGGCGAAGGTGTCGCCGCACTCCTACTCACCGCCCTTCGCGAAGCCGCGACCAACCTTGGCCTCTTCGCGTTGGACGCCCCGGTCCGCCCGACCCAGAAGCACCTCGACCCCACCCTCGCCATGCACGAGTACGCCGCCCGCACCCGCCCCGACGGCTTACCCACCGATCCCTGGCTCCGCACCCACGTCCGCGCCGGAGGCCGGATCGCCGGTGTCGCGCCCACATCGTGGGTGGTCGCCGGGTCGTTGACCGAATGGCGTAGCTGGACCGGCCTGCCGTTCGACACCACCGGACCGGTCGAGGTCGAAGGCGGACTGGTGCCGGTGGAGTGCGACGTGCCCGCCGATCGCGCCGTGTACGTCGAGCCGAACGTCTGGGTCCGGCACGAGTTCTCCACAGGTTGAAAGTCGTCGGTCGGGGAGGGGGCGAATCGCGGCAAGTTCTTGGGCATGAATCCTCAACTTGCTGTGATGGCGTCGATTCGGGGTGGTGTCTTCACCCGGGCCGACGCGCGTGCTTGCGGATATGCCGACGGTGAGATCGACGCCCTGCTGAGATCCGGCCAGTGGCGGCGGATCCGGCGCGGGACGTATGCCGCTCGCCGATCCCTCATGCTCGTCACCGACGAGGTCCTACACCTGCGTCGCGCCTATCGTGTACTACGCGCCGCTGGACCCGAGGTCTTCGCCAGTCACCAGTCAGCCGCGGCCCTCCATGCCTTGCCTGTCTGGGGTCTCGACCTGACCCGAGTGCACATCACAGCGCCCGACGGCCGGTCCGGGCGACTACGCGGCGTCCACCGGCACATCCGCGACCCGGTGGGCTCCGGCCTCCAACTG
This sequence comes from Kribbella aluminosa, assembly GCF_017876295.1. Lineage (NCBI taxonomy): Bacteria > Bacillati > Actinomycetota > Actinomycetes > Propionibacteriales > Kribbellaceae > Kribbella > Kribbella aluminosa. Next base: position 160,403 of record NZ_JAGINT010000002.1, read on the forward strand.
TGGAACACACTGCGGATAGTCTCGCCGGCCCGCGCGATCGTCGAAGTAGCAGCGACCGCACCCGCCCTCCCCGCGGTCGTGCTCGCCGACGCCGCGCTCTACACCGGCATGGTCGATCGCCGCACGCTGCACCAGGCGATCACGTTCCTTGACCACGGCAACAAGCGTGCACTCAAGGTCCTGGACCAGCTCACCGGCGCCTCCTCGATCGCGGAGTCGCGCCTGCGTCACATCCTCACCGACGCCGGACTCCCCGCCCCCAGCCCGGCGCCACCACCCGACACCGAGCAGCCGGACCCCGACGACCCGGCCGCCGAAGGCCTGTGGTTCCCCGACGAGCGCACCGTGGTCGAGTTCGAGCCGCGGTTTCCCTTCTACAGCGAGGATTCCGACAACTCACCAACCAGTCCACCGAGCACCGACGGGCCACAACCCGTCGAGCGCTGCTGGATCTCCTGGACCGACCTCGACGACCCCGCGACCGTGGCCGACCGCATCCGAACCACGTTCACCCGAGCAGCCCGCCGCACCGGCATCCGGCATTTCGACCACGCTCGAGCCCGAACATGACGGCCGGGCCTGACACCTGCCGTCTTGCAATCACCGGAGGGAAAGCTCGTCAGGTACTGTCAGTGTGGACAACACGGAGAGGGGGTGCAGTCAGTGGTCCTTCGCCTGGATGTCTCGCCTGAGATGCTGCAGTGGGCCGTTGAGCGCTCCCGCCGGGGCGGAGAAGAAGTCGCGCGGGCAATCCCCCAATTGACCGCGTGGATGACCGGCGAGGGCAGGCCGACGGTCAAGCAGCTTGAGAAGTTCGCGCGGGCTACCTACACGCCTATCGGGTACTTGCTCATGGAGCTACCTCCGGCTGAGGACCTTCCGATTCCAGACTTTCGGACCGCGAGAGATACCGGAGTTGTCGAGCCGAGCCCGAATCTCCTGGACACGATCTACATCTGTGAACAGCGACAGGAGTGGTACGCAGGATTCGCGGCCCGCCACGATCTGGATCCAGTTCCGTTCGTCGGGAGCGCAAGCCCGGCCGATCCGCCTGCTCTGGTCGCCGGGAGCATGCGGGAGATCCTTGGCTTCACATATCAGGCCCGGCAACAGTACAGAACGTGGTCGGACGCGCTACGAAACCTGATCGATCTCGTCGAGGATGCCGGCGTCCTGGTCATGGTCAGCGGCATCGTCGGAAGCAACACCCACCGAGTGCTTGACCCGAAGGAGTTTCGTGGATTCACGTTGATCGACGCCCACGCTCCCCTGATCTTCATCAACGGCGCCGACACCAAGGCCGCTCAGATCTTCACTATGGCCCACGAGCTGGCCCATATCTGGGCGGGGCTCTCTGGCGTTGACAAGCCCGAGCTCGGTTCGTTGGACGACGTCGGGGCTGAGGATCGGCGAACGCTAGAGCGTTGGTGTAACGAGGTTGCTGCGGAGTTCCTGGTTCCGGCCGAGCTGATCCCGGCTGAACTGTCGGGACCGACGTTGACCGACGATCTCGATCGCCTGGCCAGACAGTTCAAGGTCAGCACTCTCGTCGTCTTACGAAGACTTTTCGATGCCGGCACCTTCAGCTGGGACGACTATCAAAGCGCCTATGTCGACGAATTGGCTCGGGTGCTTGAGCTGGCCGGGAACAGCGGCAGCGGTGGAGGCAATTATTACAACACGCAACCGCTGCGGGTCAGCCGTCGGTTCGCGAAGGCGCTGATCTCGGACACGCTGGAGGGACAGACGCTACATCGCCAAGCGTTCCATCTGCTGGGAGTGCGCAAGCCGGCGACCTTCCAGACCTTCGGCGAAGAGCTCGGAGTGGCGTGATGTACGTTCTCGACGCCAACGTCTTCATAAGCGCCAAGAACGCACATTACGGGATGGATTTCGTCCCTGGGTTCTGGACCTGGTTGCGCACAGCGCATGCCTCTGGAGTCGTGTGCTCGGTGGAGGCCGTACGAGACGAACTGCTGGACGGCGCTGACGAACTCGCGGACTGGGTCAGGACCCTGCCTCGGTCGTTCTTCATATCGGTCGATGCCGCAGCGCTGGTCGAACTCCACAAACTCTCGGCATGGTCAAAGCAGACGCCGCAGTACACGCAGGCCGCGGTGGCGACTTTCCTGGCCAGCGCCGACTACTTCCTGGTCGGACAAGCCAGGGCGCTTGGTTTCACTGTTGTTACACATGAGATGCCGGCTCCGGAGTCCAAGAAGCGCATCCTGATTCCGAACGCTTGCGACGCGGTCGGCGCATCCTACTGCCTGCCTTGGAAGTTGCTGAGAGAACAGAGCGTTCGTCTGGTTGTCTGAATCCCGGGCCAGGCACCCCAGGAGCCTGGTCTGGCCGCCCGGTGACTGACCACATCATGGTCAGTCACCCGGGCTTATTGTCAGTCTGACAGCGTTCAGCCGACGTCTGGGAACGTCAGGCGTTCAGCGACGTGCCGGTGGAGCGCAGGTTCTCGCACGCCTCGCCGACGCGCTTCGCCATGCCCTCTTCGGCCGCCTTGCCCCACGCGCGCGGGTCGTAGGCCTTCTTGTTGCCGACCTCGCCGTCGACCTTCAGCACGCCGTCGTAGTTGAGGAACATGTGCGCCGCCGCCGGCCGAGTGAACGCGTACTGCGTGTCGGTGTCGACGTTCATCTTGATGACGCCGTTGTCGACCGCGGCCCGGATCTCCTCGAGCGTCGAGCCGGAGCCACCGTGGAACACCAGGTCGAACGGGCGCTCCTTGCCGACCTTGGCGCCGACCTGCTCCTGGATCTCGGCCAGGATCTCCGGGCGCAACTTGACCGCACCCGGCTTGTAGACGCCGTGCACGTTGCCGAAGGTCAGCGCGGTCAGGTAGCGGCCGTTCTCGCCGGTGCCGAGCGCCTCGACCGTCGCCAGGCCGTCCTCGACCGTCGTGTAGAGCTTCTCGTTGATCTCGTTGGCGACGCCGTCCTCCTCGCCGCCGACGACGCCGACCTCGATCTCCAGGACGATGTTCGCCGCGGCGGCCTTGGCCAGCAGTTCCTTGGCGATCTCCAGGTTCTCGGTCAGCGGCACCGCCGAGCCGTCCCACATGTGCGACTGGAACAGCGGGTTCTCACCGCGGGCGACGCGCTCGGCGGAGATCTCCAGCAGCGGGCGGACGAAGCCGTCCAGCTTGTCCTTCGGGCAGTGGTCGGTGTGCAGCGCGATGTTCACCGGGTAGTTCTTGGCGACCTCGTGCGCGTAGGCGGCCAGCGCGACGGAGCCGGACACCATGTTCCTCACGGTCGGCCCGGACAGGTAGTCCGCACCACCGGTGGAGACCTGGATGATGCCGTCCGAGCCCGCCTCGGCGAAACCGCGGATCGCGGCGTTCAGCGTCTGCGAGGAGCTGACATTGATGGCCGGGTAGGCGAAGCGGTTCTGCTTGGCCTTGTCCAGCATCTGGGCGTAGACCTCAGGGGTTGCAATAGGCATGTCTCGCGGGACTCCTCACAACACAGTTCTTGTGGGTCTTGTGGATTCTGTTCCAGTATTGCCGCCGGGCACCTCGTCGTGACCAGCGGCCCACCTGCCGAGCCGGCCCGGCGGCCGGGGAGCGATCGACAGGGATGCAGACCAGTTGATGAACAGGATCGATCCAGTTCGTGGCGTCCGGATGTCCTCCGGGAGCGGAGGGCGCTCCGGAGCCGGTCAGGCGGACCCGGTTCGCGGACCGCGCGGGGTCAGGGCCATGTGCAGCCGGTAGCGATCGGCACGGTACGCCGACCAGGACAGCTCGACGACCTTGCGGCCGGCGAACGTGGTGCGCTCGAGGACCAGCAGGGGTGCCCGCCGGGCCACGCCGAGCACCCGGGCGACGTGACCGTCGGCGTTGTCCGCCCGGACGGTCTGCTCACCGGAGGTGACGACGACGTCGTACTCACTCGCGAAAACGTCGTACAGAGTGCCGAGCTCGCGGCCGAGCAGGCCGGGGAAGAGCGCGGACGGGTAGTAGCCGACCTCGTAGGCCATCGGCGACGCGTCGGCGGTCCGGAGCCGCTCGACCCGGATCACCTTCGTGCCCTTCGCGACCCGCAGCCCTTTGGAGGTCTCGTCGGAGGCCTCGATCTCGCTCGCCGACAGCACCACGGTGCCGGGCTCGAGCCCGCGGGCCCGCATCTCCCGGGAGAACGAGGTGAGGTGCAGCTGGGAGTCGACCTGAGGGCCGGTGACGAAGGTCCCCTTGCCGTGCACCCGTTCCAGAGCGCCGGACTCGACCAGGTCGCTGATCGCCTGCCGGACGGTCACCCGGGAGACGTTCAGCTTGTCCACCAGGGCGCGCTCGGAGGGGATCGGGTCCCCGGGATGCAGCTCGACGTCGATCAGCCGTTCCAGCACCGATCGGACCTGGGCCCGCTTGGTCGCCACCATGGAATCTCGATCCTCCAGACCTGGACGGACCTCGGGGGTGCCCCGGGGCGCCGCGCACTGCTATGGTGCGCAGCATACCTGTTAAGACCAGATAGGACCAGTGATCGTAGTGGTGTCTGTCCCCGCTCAGGAAACCCGGATGGCGGCCGAGATCGCCGAGCAGCCGGCGGCGCTCGCCGCGACGTTCGAGCATGTTCTGCCGCTGCGGCACGACATCACCCGGCTGGCCGCCGGGCGCCGGAACGTGATCTTCGTGGCCCGCGGCTCCTCGGACAACGCGAGCGTCTACGGCCGCTACCTGACCGAGATCCACGCCGGCCGGCAGGCGTCACTGGCGGCGCCGTCGGTGGCCACGCTGTACGGCGCGAACCTCGACCTCTCGAACTCGCTGGTCGTCGCAGTCAGCCAGTCGGGCGCCACCCAGGAGATCGTCGACACGGCCGAGTGGGCGAAGCGCAACGGCGCCGCGATCGTCGGCATCACGAACGACGGCAACAGCCCGCTGGCGTCGACGGCCGACGTCGCGCTGATCACCCAGGCGGGCAAGGAACTCGCAGTACCGGCCACCAAGACGTACACGACCCAGCTGGCCGCCATCACCGTGGCCGTCGACGCGCTGGCGCCGCGCCCGGGGACACTGGACGCGGACATCGCCCGGGTTCCGGACGCGGCGACCAAGATGCTGTCGGGTTCGGTCGAGGCGGCCGCGGATCTGCTGGCGGGTGCGCACGACGTGCTCGCGAGCGGGCGGGGGCTGACCTTCGGTACGACGCTCGAGGTGGCACTGAAGCTCGAGGAGACCTGCCTGCAGCCGGTCCGCGGACTCTCGTACGCCGACCTCAAGCACGGCCCGATCGCGGTCGTCGACTCCGACCTGGTGACGATCCTGGTCGCGGCCGGCGAAGGCCCCGCACTGCCCGGCATGACCGAGCTGGCCGGCCTGGTGCGCGAGAAGGGCAGCAAGATCCTCGGCATCGGCGGCGACCCGACGTTCGCGGCCCGCTGCGACGTGAACCTGGTGGGCCCGGACCTTCCCGAGACGCTCGCGCCGCTCGCACTGGTCATCCCGGCCCAGCGCGCCATCGAGCTCCTGGCCCGCAAGCTCGGCCTCGACCCGGACGCGCCTCGCGGACTCCGCAAGGTCACCCAGACCGACTGAACAAAGTGCTCACTGGGTGAGCACTTTGGCTGGAATCGTGGTGGTCATCAACCAGGAAGACCTGAGAGAGGACCACCACGATGTTGCGAGGACTTGCGACCGTCAGCTTCTACGCCGCCGACGTGAAGGCGGCGCGGGACTGGTACGAGAAGCTGCTGGGCGTCGAGGCGTACTACGCCGTGCCCAGTGCGGAGGACCCGGCGTACGTGGAGTTCCGGATCGGCGATCTGCAGGCCGAGCTGGGGATCATCGACGCCAAGTACGCGACACATCAGGTCGGGGCGGCGGCCGGCGCGATCATGTACTGGCACGTCGACGACCTCGCGGGCACGCTCGCCCGGCTGATCGAGCTGGGTGCGACCGTCAACGAGGACATCGTTGAACGAGGCAACAACACCGGCTTCCGGACCGCCTCCGTCGTCGACCCGTTCGGCAACCTGCTCGGCATCATGACCAACCCCCACTACATCCAGGTCCTCGAGGACCTCAGAAGTCGATCCGCATAACGGCGCGACGGGACCTTCCGAGGCCCACGACTCCTTGGGGAGCATCCGGAAGCGCTGGCTCCAGCAGCGGGCGGTGTCTCCGGCCTCGCCGAAGATCGCCTGCAGATCGCTCCACGTCGCCTGATCGGCCGGGACGACGGTGAGCTGCTCGGACCGGACAGCTTCGCGCGAACCCACCGGGCGCACGCACGGACCGGGCGCACGCACGGACTGGGACCGCGCCCCACGAGGAGCCGAACTTCGCGGCAGCGGCTCGCAAGGCGGCGCCGGTTTCGGGCGGCACGGTCACGAAGTAGTACGGCGCCGGGCCGCGATGTGCCCGTAGACGCGTTGGTTGCCATCGGCTAGCCTGAATTTCGTTGAAAGAAGAACTATTTGCTGAGCGAAATCGCAGCGGAGCAGCTGATGCCTCGTCCAGTCGAGTTCTCACCGGGCTCGTTCGTCCACACGTTCTGGCCGGGGCGGGTGGTGTTCGGGGCGGGCACGCTGGCGCAGGTGGGCGACGAGGTGGCGGCCCTCGGGGTACGTCGGGTCCTCGTCGTAGACACCAGGTCCGCACGAGCCGCAGCCGACGCGGTCGAACAGCAGTTGGGCGACCGGTTCGCCGGCCGGATCGACGGTGTCACCCAACACGTCCCCACCGAACTCGCGAACGCCGCCCGCGCCACAGCACGCGACCTCAACGCCGACGCAATCGTCGCCATCGGCGGCGGCTCAGCAATCGGCCTCGCAAAAGCCGTCGCCCTCACAAGCGCGGGTGGTGGAGTGGTGATTGTTGCAGTGCCCACTACCTATGCAGGGTCGGAGATGACGCCGGTGTGGGGCGAGACGGCTGGTGGGAGTAAGGCGACGGGGGTGGATTCGCGGGTGTTGCCGCGGGTGGTGGTTTATGACGCGGCGTTGAGTCGGGGACTGCCGGTGAAGGTGACTGCGGCGAGTGTGGCGAATGCGATGGCGCATTGTGTGGAGGCGGTGTGGACGCCGCAGGCTGATCCGATCACCGAGGCGATCGCGGTCGAGGGGGTACGGGCGTTGGCTGCCGGTCTGCGGGCGGTACTGGTGGAGCCTGAGGATTTAGATGCTCGGGGCAAGCTTCTGTACGGCGCCTGCCTGGGAGGCTCGGCGCTGGCGACGGCCGGCACCGGTCTGCATCACAAGCTGTGCCATTTGCTTGGCGGCACCTACAACCTGCCACACGCGGAGACCCACGCCGCAGTACTTCCACAGGTGGCCCGCATCAAAGCGCCCACGGTCCCGCAAAGCGCCGCCCGTCTCGCAGCCGCGCTGCGTGAAGACCCGAGGAATACCACGGATGCTGGCGATGGTGGGTTGGGGCGGGAGTTGTTCGAGTTGTTTCGGGGGGCGGGGGTGGCTGTGAGTTTGCGGGAGTTGGGGTTGGCGCGGGGGCAGGTGGATGAGGCGGTTGTGGGGTTTGGGGAATCGGTGGGTGTGGGTGACGAGGTGGTGCGGGAGATTCTGGTTCGGGCTTGGGACGGTGTGCGGCCTTGAGGAGGGTGGATGGATCTGCAGGGTGGTGAGTTGACGGATGCGGTGGTGGGCAGTTTCGCGGGTAGTGGGAGCGAGCGCTACAAGGAAGTGATGAGCGCGCTGGTGCGGCACCTGCATGCGTTTGCGCGGGAGGTGGATCTCAGCGAGGACGAGTACTTCGCGGCGATCGGCTTCCTGACCAGGACGGGGCAGATGTCGACCGGGACGCGGCAGGAGTTCGTACTGCTGGCGGACGTGCTCGGGCTCTCGATGCTGACCGTCGGCCTGGGAAACCGGAAGCCGCCGGAGGCCACACAGTCGACCGTGTTCGGGCCGTTCTTCGTCGAGGGATCGCCGGAGGTGCAGCTCGGTGACGACATCTCGAACGGCGCCCCGGGACAGCCGTGCCTGGTGAGCGGGCGGGTCCTGAACATCAAGGGCGAGCCGGTCGCCGGCGCGCTGGTCGAGACCTGGCAGGCCGACGAGGACGGGTTCTACGACGTACAGAAAGACCTCGATCGTCCGCAGAATCGTGCGCACCTGACAACCGATGCCGATGGCAACTACAGGTTCTGGGCGGTGAAGCCGGTCGCGTACCCGATCCCGAGCGACGGCCCGGTCGGCGAGCTGCTGCGCGCCGGCGGGCGCGGTCCGATGCGACCGGCGCACATCCACTTCATGGTCACCGCTCCTGGATACGCACGGCTGATCACGCATGTCTTCGCGGCCGGCGACGAGTACCTCGACACCGACGCGGTGTTCGGCGTGAAGCAGTCGCTCATCGCGGACTTCGCCGAGCACCCGGCCGACGCCACGGCTCCGGACGGCACGTCGCCCGGAAGGCCTTTCTACACAGTCGATTACGACCTCGTACTCGCGACCACCGAGGAGACCCGGCGCTGATCACCACCGATGCGCTGATCGTCGACCGCGGCGCCGCCTCGCTGTTCCTACCGACCTTCGCGCCCGGCCGGGTGTGCAAGAAGACGGCACGTCATGGTCAGCTGGGCAGGGCAGGCAGAACTACTAGGCCGCTGACGAGGTGTTCGAGCGGAGGATCTTGTCCAGGATTGCTGAGATCTCCGCGGTCTCGGCGTCCAGGAGGGTGATCAGGGCGACGCGCGACGTTTCCGAGCGTGCTTCGAGGGCGGCCGCGCTCAGTGCGCGGACGGTGCCCAGTTCGTGTATCAGTTCGTCCCACAGTGCGTTCATCGACAAAACCCCCATGTTCCCCGTCGCCAACGCCGGGCGACGAGAAGGCCTCACTTCTGTCGTCAATAACAACGGAGAGGCGTGGCCGAAGGTTACGAACTCGTCAAGAATTGCCATCCGTTCGCCGGGACCACCGGCGTGTCGGCGAGCGGAAACTGCTGGTCCTGGTCCGACACGTTGAGCAGCACCAGGACCCATTCGTCACCGTGCGTACTCCGCAGCGCGATGGTCTCATTGGTCAGGTGCTCGACGGTCGTCCGGGCGCGCACGAGCCACGGATGACGCCGCCGTACGCCGATCAGCTCCTGATGCAGGCGGTACGTCGGCCACCCGTACGGCGCCAGTTCGTCCGGATCGCTGGGGAACGCCGGCCGGATCGCGTCGTCCCCGCCGGCGCGCTCCTCCTTCAGGCCGCGGAACGCCTGCTCGTCCCCCGCATACACACTCGGTACGCCGCCGACCGCGAACAGGATCGCCAGCGCATGGCCCAGGTGCCGCTCGTCCGAGAGCCGCGTCGCCAGCCGGGTCACGTCGTGGTTGCCGACGAAGGTCTGCGGTACGAACGCGTCGAGCAGCGCGTTGTGCCGCCCGAGCGCGTACGACAGCTCGAAGAAGTTGCGGTCGTTGAGCGAGCTCCAGATCGCCTTCCACAGTTCGTACTGCGTGACGGAGTCGAGCCCGCTCTTCTCTACGTACGCCGTGTAGTCGCGGTGGATGACCTCGCCGAAGTACCAGACGTCCCGGTCCCGCGGCAGCACGGTGCGCCAGAACTCGGGCGGTACGGCGTACGCGGCATCGAGGCGCCACGCGTCGACGCCGCGGTTGTTCCAGTACCGGAGCACGTCGCCGACGTACTGCGCGACCTCGGGGTTGCCGTGGTCCAGCGCCACCAGATGCTCGTGCCCCTCGAACGTGTCGCCACCGCGGAACCACTCCGGATGCGTGAACGACCGGGCGACATGGTTGAAGACGCCGTCGAGAGCGACCCGGAGACCGCGGGCGTGCGCGGCGGCGATCAGGCGGTCGAAGTCGGCGTCGTCGCCGAGGCGCGGGTCGATCCGGAAGTGGTCGACCGTGTCGTACCCGTGGGTCTCCGAGGCGAAGACCGGGCCGAGGAGCAGCCCCGAGCAGCCGAGGTCGATCGCGTAGTCGAGCCAGTTCTCCAACCGGGGCAGGCGATGCACGACGCCCGGCACCGCGGCAGGCTCGGCTCCGGTGAAGCCGAGCGGGTACAGGTGCCACCAGATCGCGTGGTCAGGCCACATGACGCCTCCTCAGCATCAGCGTAGGGATGATCGCGAGCAGGCAGCCGATCACGGTGTCGACCAGGCGGTACCCGATCGTCGAGAATTCCGGCGTACGGCCGAGATCCATCAGCAGGACGACGAGCGGGGTCATGATCGTCGCGTAGGCGGCGTAGTTGCGCTCCTTCAGCAACGGACGGAGACCGGCCAGTACGCCGGCCACGGCGACGATCAGCCAGGACGGCGGCACCCAGAGGACGAGTGCACCGCCGAGCAGTACGCCGGCGCAGGTGCCGAGGCAGCGTTGCGTTGCCCGGAGCAAGGATCCGCCGCGGCGCCGGACCACGATCACCACGGCGAGCGCGATCCAGTACGACCTCTGCTGGTGCCAGAACGCGCCGATCGTCATCGCGACCGCCAGCGGCGGGACGAGGCGTACGGCGTACTGCCACCCGTCGAAGGTCCGCAGGTTTCCCCGCCAACGCCGCCAGAGCTGCCGGTACGTCGGGCCACCCGCGACCTCCGGAGCGAGAAACGGCGCGGCTGCCACCGACAGCACGATCGCCCAGAGCACACCAACCGCGAACCAGCGCGCAACCTGCCACACATCCGCTCCACCGAGACCCGTCGCCATCACAAGGAAGGTGAGAAACCGCGCTGCCGCCTCAGCCGTCCCCCGGCTGAACCCACCGACCACGGCGGCGACTGCGGCAAGCAGCACCACACCGACGCCGCCCCACCACCCTCGACCGCCCAACCACACCCCAGCAACCGCCCCCGCCGTCACAACGACTCCAACGGCACTTTGTGCACCGGCCAACCATGAAAACCGCTCGCGGATGGTCGGTGGGGGCACAAAGTTGCCGATTGCCAGGGAGCCGAGGGCGGCGAAGGAGGCTTGGGCGAGGTGGTCGGTGGCGACGCCGTACACGACGAGTCCGGTCATGGCGAGGGCAGCGGCGACCAGGCGAGCCGGAGGGACGGGTGTCTCTCGCGACCAATGGACGATGCTCATTGTAAGCTGAGCTTAGCATTAGTAAGCGGCAACCCATGAGGAGTAGTAAGTGGAAGCGTATGAAACGGCGGTTGCGCTGCGGCGGGCGAGTACGCGGTTGGCGCTGCGGTTGCGGGCTGAGCGGACCGGTGACGGCCTCGGCAGCACCGGCGTCGCCGTGCTCGGGCAGCTGCACCGGCGGGGCAACCTCACGGCGAGCGAGATCGCCGCGGCGGAGCGAGTCCAGCCGCAGTCCCTCACGCGGGTGCTGGCGAGCATCGAGGAGCAGGGGCTGATCAAGCGCCACCAAGACCCGCACGACCGCCGGCGCCAGACGATCGAGCTCACCACGGCTGGCCGCGAGCTTCTGAAACACCACATGAAGAGCTCGGACGACTGGCTGGCGGAGGCGATCTCGCAGCGGCTCAATCCGACGGAGCAGGCTGTGCTGCAGCTGGCGGCAGGGATTCTGGATCAGCTGCTGGACGGCTGACCGAAGGTGTGGTGGCGGATCCAGGCGTGCATGGCGATCGCGGCGGCGGCACTGGCGTTGATCGAGCGGGTGGATCCGAACTGGGCGATCGAGAGGACCGAGGTGCAGACCTGGTGGGCCTCATCTGTCAGCCCAGGACCCTCCTGACCGAAGAGCAGTACGCAGCCCTGGGGGAGGTCGTAGGTCTCCAGGGGAACTGAGCCCGGGAGGTTGTCTATGCCGATGATCGGGAGACCCAGCTCCGAGGCGTAGGCGGCCAGGTCGGCCAGCGTCGGGTGGTGGCGGACGTGTTGGTAGCGGTCGGTGACCATGGCGCCACGGCGGTTCCATTTGCGGTTGCCGACGATGTGGACCTCGGCGGCCAGGAAGGCGTTCGCGGTCCGGACCACCGAGCCGATGTTCAGGTCGTGCTGCCAGTTCTCGATCGCGACATGGAACGGGTTCCGTTGCCGGTCCAGGTCGGCGACGATCGCCTCCAGCTTCCAGTACCGGTACTTGTCCACCACGTTCCGCCGGTCGCCGTGGGCGAGCAGCTCCGGATCGAGCCGCGGGTCGTCCGGCAGATCGCCCGTCCAGGGGCCGACGCCGACCTCGTTCTGCCCCACCATGTCCGCTCCGCGTACGTCACTGCTCAGCTCGTGCACAGGTGGGGACGCTACCCTGTCCGCGTGCTTCCTCTTGTCGCGATGCTGATGCCCTCCTGGATGAACCCGGAGTACCTGCTGAACTGGCTGGGTGACTGGGCCCTCTGGGGCACGCTACTCGTCGTGTTCATCGAGTGCGGGGTGCTGTTCCCGATCCTGCCCGGTGACTCGCTGCTGTTCGCGGTCGGCCTGTTCATCGCGCAGGGCTCGATCCACGTGCCGCTCTGGCTCGCCTGCATCCTGCTCACGGTGGCCGCGTTCCTCGGCAACGTGTCCGGCTACTACATCGGCCGGTTCCTCGGTACGTCGTTGTTCAAGAACCCGAACGCCCGGTTCCTGAAGCCGAAGTACATCGAGCAGACGCACGAGTTCTTCGACCGGTACGGTCCGCGCGCGCTGGTGCTGGCCCGGTTCGTGCCGATCGTCCGGACGTTCATCACGATCGTCGCCGGGGCCGGGCGGATGGACCCGAAGAAGTTCTTCCTGTGGACCGGCGTCGGCGCGGTGATCTGGGCGCCGGGCATCACGCTGCTCGGGCACGCGCTCGGCAACGTGCAGTTCATCCACAAGAACCTCGAGGCCGCGCTGGTCGTGCTGGTGCTGATCTCGCTGATCCCGATGTTCGTCGAGTACTTCCTCGCCAGGCGCCGCAACCGCAAGAAGAACGACGCCGCCGGCGACACGCCCCGGCACGCGGCCCCTCGGTGACGAACGGCTAGTGGCCGAACGGGAAGTGCGGCTCGGACCAGACCCAGTCGGTGCTGAGCAGCTTCAGGTCGGCGATCTCCACCGGGCCGGTCGGTAGCGGGCCGACCACCTGACCGGAGCCGAGGGCACAGGCCACCCGGATCCGGTCAGCCGCCTGGTACCAGACCAGCGCCCCCCGTGGCGCAGCCCCTTCACGGAGCAGGGCGTGGTGGTCGAGCCAACTCACCGCATCGGCCGCGTCGTGCCAGCCGCTGTCGTGCGCGTAGCCGAAGGCCATCCGCTGGAACTTCAGCGTCCAGTCCAGCCACGCCGCCGAACCGACACGTTCGAGCTGCCAGTTCAGCGCCGCCTCGGTGTCCCGCGGGTTCGCCACCCGCGGGACGTTCCGGCGCTCCACGGCAACCTCCCCCCAGGCCATAGGTATCCTCCCCGATCCCCCGTCCTCGGCCGGTCTTGCCGTGGCTTGCCACGAACCCTGCCGTGCGCGGATACAGCCGCCGTACATTGCTAGCCGGCCGCGACGCCCGCCTCGGATCCGACCAGCAGCCGGCGGCAGTCTGCGGCGGCCGCGTCGTTGCCGGCCTGCTGCCACACCCGCGCGGCGCGTTCGAGGGTACGGCGGGCACTGTCCAGGCTGCCGGTGGACAGGTAGAGCTCGCCGAGGTATTGCGCCGCCTGGCCCTCCACGCTGCGGTCGCCCAGCCGGTGGCCGACGTCGATCGCTTCCAGCAGGGTCTTCCGGGACGCAGCCACCTCACCGCGTTCCATCAAGGCCCGCCCGAGCAGCGCCCGGGTGTACGCCGCGCAGTGGTCGTCGCCCATCCCGTCGAAGATCGCCAGCGCCTTGCGCAGCTGCCGGACCGCCTCGTCGTGCCGCCCCTGGTGGACCCGGAGCGCCGCGATCCGCCGCCGTACTTTGGCCTCCCGGTGCGCGTCTACGCGCCGTACGGCGATCAGGAACGCCTGCGCCAGGTATGTCCGGGCGGTGGCCACTTCGCCGCGGACCAGGTACACGTTCGCGGCCGCGGTCCGGGCCAGGGCCTCGGCGTTCGCGTTGCCGTCCTCGACGAACGCCTCGATCGCCTTCTCGTACTGCGCCAGCCCGGCGTCCCGCTCGCCGCGTTCCCGCAGCCAGGTGCCGAGCCCGACGGCCGCGACGCCTTCACCGAGCCGGTCGCCGACCTCGGCGAACCCCTGCGCGGCCGCGTCGAAGTGCCGGCGGGCGGTGTCCCAGTCGTCCTGGTAGACCGCGAGCTGACCGAGGTTCCGGTGCATGATCGCCTCGCCGTGCCGGTCGCCGCACGCGATCGCGCTTCGCAGCCCCTGCTGGTGCGAGCCGTTCCAGTCGTCGAAGCCGGCCCGCAGGTCCAGGTACGGTCCCCAGGCGGCGGCGATCCGCCACGCGTGCTCGTGCAGCCCGTTCTGGGCCGCGGCCCGGATCGCCGGCACGAACGTGCTGCGCTCGCTGTCGAACCACGCGATCGCATCGGTCTCGGTGAACGGCGACGGGTCCGGCGCCGTCAGCGGACCCGTGTGCTCGAGGACGCCGAAGTACTCGAACGACAAGGCGTTGTTGGCACGGCGGATCTTGTTCAGGATCGCGTCGACGACCGTCTCGACGTCCCGTACCGCCTGCGCGCGCTGCTCGTCCGTACCGACCCCGAGCGCGTGCAGCCGGAGCAGGTCGTGCACCCGGTACCGCGCCGTACCGCGGTGGTCGACCGAGCTGATCCGGACCAGGTTGACCTCGATCAGCCGGTCCAGACTGCGCCGTACGGCGGCCGGCGACGCGACCGCCTCCAGCGCCCGCGCCGAGAAGACGCCGACCGCGAAGTGCCCGATCAACCGGTACAACCGGGCTTCCTCAGGGCTCAACGCGTCGTAGCTGAGGTCCGCACTGGTCCGTACGGCGAGCTCACCGATGCTCAGCTCGTCCAGCCGGGAGGTCTCGTCCCGCAACCGCCGCGCCAGCTCACGCGCGCTCAGGTCGGGCCGTTGCGCCAGGCGGCTGCCGACGATCCGGATCGCCAGCGGCAGGTTCGCGCAGGCGCTGAGGATCTCCTCGGCCTCCGGCGACGACGGGTCGATCCGGTCGGGGCCTGCGACCGACGCGAGCAACCTGGCCGCCTCGCGGTCGTCGAACGTGTCGAGCGGCGTACTCTCCGCGCCGGCCAGGTCCATCAGCCGGTTGCGGCTCGTCACCACCACGGCCGACGCGCCGGTACCGGGCATCAGCGGGGTCACCTGACCGGCGGTCGCCACGTCGTCCAGGATGATCAGCACCCGGCGGCTGGCCAGCTCGGACCGCAGCATCGCGGAGCGCCGCTCGGGATCCGTGGGGATCGCGAAGTCCGGCAGGTTCAGGCTGAGCAGCAGGTCCGTGAGTGCACCGGCCGGGTCGCGTGGGTGCGTCGCGCCGTGCATGTCAAGGTAGATCTGGCCGTCCGGGAAGTACTCCCGGACCAGGTGCCCCAGCCGTACGGCCAGCGAGGTCTTGCCGGTACCTGGTGCGCCGGAGATGACAGCCACCGGCGGCCGCACCGGGTCGCGGCCGCAGACCAGGTCCCGCAACTGTTCTAGGAGCTCCTGGCGTCCGCTGAAGTCAGCCAGGTCCAGGGGCAGCTGGCTGGGAGGCCGTACCGGGTCCTTGAGCTCAGGAGCGGCCATGGGTCCTGGCGGCGCCGTCTGGCTCGGGCGGTCCGCCGTACGGTCTGCCGGGATACCCGGGTTGGGCCAGTTGGCCGAGCGGCCGTTCTCGGCACGGGCGCCGGCAGCCTCCAGCTCAGGGCCTGGCTTGATGTCCAGCTCGTCGGCAAGCGTCTGTACGGCCTTCGCGTACGCCGCCCGTGCCTCACCCACGCGGCCCGCGGCGACAAGCGCGTCCACCAGGCGGCGCCACAGCTGCTCGTCGTACGGGTCCTCGGTGAGCCGTGCACTCAGCAGTACGGCGGCGCCGCTCGCGTCGCCGTACTCCAGCCGGAGGTCGAGCAGGCTGTCGACAAGGCCGCGGTGTTGCGCCTCCAGGCGAGCGATCGAGCCCTCCCAGGCCGCCGGCATCGCCAGGTCCTCGAGCGGACGGCCGCGCCACAGCGAGTATGCCCGGGACAGCGCCTGCATCGCCTGACGGCCGTCACCGGCGTCCCGCAGGTGCCCGCCCTCGGCGAGCAGCGACTCGAACAGGCTGGCATCGAGCTCGTCGACGCCCACCTCGATGCTGTAGCCCGCCGCCGACGTGTCGATCGGCGCGGGCAGCCCGGCGTCCTGCAGCACTCCGCGGAGCGCGCGGACGTACGTCCGGATGTTGGCGGTGGCGGACCGCGGCGGGGTGTTCTCCCAGAGCGCGTCCGCGATCAGGTCGGTGGAGACGAACCGGTTCGGGTGCAGCAGCAGGGTAGCCAGCAGTTGCCGCGGCTTGGCGGCCTTCAGCGGCTGGCCCTGCGCGTGGACGAGGCGCAGAGGTCCGAGGATCCCGTACCTCAGACTGTCCACTCGCCCGACCTCTCCTCTTGAACCGACCTATCGTGGCATCCCGGCGTACCTGCCGTGAAGGCCGATGTACGCCGGATGTATGTCACTGCGACAGGGTTGCCGCAGGTACCGGGGGGAGGACAGGCCCGGAGGTGACGACTTGACCGCCGTCACACCGGGCCTGGCACTGGGAGCGAGTCCGGGATCGGGGGACCTGGATCACGGGGAACCGGTGCCTACTGGCCACCGGTGAATGGCGGCTGACCGTCCTGTGGCGCGGGGGAACCCGCAGGCGGCCCGCCCACCGGTGGCTCTCCCTGGTACGGCGGCTGCTGCGGCGCGGGGTAACCGCCCTGCCCCGGCTGGCCCTGGTACGGGGGCTGCTGGGCCGGCTGCTGCTGGTAAGGCTGCTGCGCGGGGATCTGCTGCTGCGGGTAGCCCTGCTGGTAGTTGCCCTGGTCACCCGGCATCTGCGGGTGGATCTGGCCCGACGACGGCGCGCCCGGCTGCATCTGCGGCGGCGCCTGCTCACCGGCGACCGACCCGATGGTGCCGAACGAGACCTGCGGGACCGCGCGGACCTGCTCGTCCTTGACCTCGAAGTACCCGGCCTTCTCGAACTTGAAGCCGTTCGCGATCAGGTTCGACGGGAACGCCTCGATCCGGGTGTTGTAGTCGCCGACGTTCGCGTTGTAGAACCGGCGGCCGGCCGCGATCCGGTCCTCGGTGTCGGTCAGCTCGCGCTGCAGACCGAGGAAGTTCTGGTTCGACTGCAGCTGCGGGTACTGCTCGACCGAGATCATCATCTGACGCAGCGCGCCGGACAGCTCACCCTCCGCCGCGGCCCGCTGCTCCGGGTTCGCGCCCTGGGTGTTCACCGCCTGGGTGCGCAGCCGCGCGACCTCCTCGAACACGTGCCGCTCGTGCGCGGCGTACGCCCGGACCGTCTCGACCAGGTTCGGGATCAGGTCGTACCGGCGGTGCAGCTCGACGTCGATCTGCCGCCACGACTCCTGGATCAGGTTCCGCTGCTTGACGAACCGGTTGTACGACGTGATCAGCAAGAGCGCCACGATGACGACGACCGCGACGATCGCGATGATGACCCAAAGCATGACAAGAGCTCCCGAGAGTTGGCAGTGCTGCAGCCGACTCTACGGGTAGGCAGGTCCGCCCGATTGTTACTGCCTGCGGGGGTCGACGCCTGCGTAGTCGCGCCAAACGTACGGCGGGACCTGCTGCAGAACCTGTTCCAGCAGCGAGAGCCGGTTCATCACCTCGTTCGGCTCGTGCGTGCCCTTGTCCCAGCCGACCAGCGAGTTTCCCTCGATCCGCCAGCCGATCTCGCCGCGGGCCAGCAGCAACTCCATCATCCGCGGCGTCACCACCGCGTGCCCGAACCGCTCGTCGTCGGCCTTCACCCGGAACGCCCGGTTGAACTGGTCGCTCTCGAACTGCAGGTCCCGGAACCCGAGCGCGTTCGCCACCGCGCCGCCGAAGATGCCCTCGTGCGTCACCTCCAGGTGCGGCAGCGCGCCCGGCAGCTGCAGCACCACGACGCCGAACTTGTGCGTGGTCGTCGTACGGCGGCCATTCGAGTCGGTCGAATGCGTCTCGTAGCTGTAGTCGAAGGCAACCATCTGGTGCCCGTTGAACGGCCCGGACAGCACGTTCTTGACCCGCCAGTGGTCACCGGTGCTGAACGGCGTACCGCCCCACTGGCCCGCCAGCGAGTCGTTGGACTCGAGGTACGACCAGCCCTGCTGGCTCGCGAACCCGGCGAACTCCTCGCGGCGCTTCTTGGCCCGGTAGTAGTTGAAGTAGAGGACACCTCCGCAGATCGCCAGCACCAGCAGGCCGATGAGCACCGTGTTCAGGTGCATCAGTTCAGTCCCAGGTCCTCGAGTCCGAACACGGTCCGGTATTCCAGCCCTTCCGCCTCGACCCGTTCCTGCGCGCCGGTCGAGCGGTCCACGATCACCGCGACCGCGACCACCTCGGCGCCGGCCTCGCGGAGCGCCTCGACCGCGGTCAGTACCGACCCGCCGGTCGTCGACGTGTCCTCGACCGCGAGCACCCGGCGGCCCTTCACGTCCGGGCCTTCGATCCGCCGCTGCAGACCGTGCGTCTTCTCGGCCTTCCGTACGACGAACGCGTCCAGCGTCCGGCCCTCCTGGGCGGCCGCGTGCAGCATCGACATCGCGACCGGGTCCGCGCCGAGGGTGAGGCCGCCGACCGCGTCGTACTCCAGGTCCTTGGTCAGCTCGAGCATCGCCGGGCCGATCAGCGGCGCCGCGGCCGCGTCGAGCGTGATCCGCCGCAGGTCGACGTAGTAGTCGGCTTCCTTCCCGGAGGCCAGCGTCACCCGCCCGTGCACGATCGCCTTGCTCTTGACCTGCTCCAGCAGTGCGTCCCGGTCGTAGCTCATGAGCCTTGAGCTTAGATGACGGCCGGTCCGCGGGGCGTGTCTCCCGATCCCATGCCCTACTTCTTGCTGACCTTGACCAGGTGACCGAAGGCGACCGAGCGGTCCGGGGAGTGGAACAGGTCCTGGCAGGTGGTCAGCGTGATGATCGAGCGGGTCGGGGCCGTACGCCGGCCCGGGACCGGGTTCAGTACCCAGCCGTCGGACGGCTTCACCGTCAGGTCGCGAGGCGAGCCGTCCAGTTCGTAGGTGTAGACGGCGCCGGCGGTCTCGACGACGACCTGGTCGCCTTTGTTCAGGTCGAGCAGTCTGCGGAACGGTGAGCCGTGCGTGACCCGGTGGCCCGCGATCGCGAAGTTCCCCGGCTGACCGGGCAGCTGGGTCTGCGGATAGTGCCCGATCCCGCGGGCCAGGTCGTCCGGGGCGACGCCCTCCACGATCGGCTTCTCCCAGTCGGCGCCGAACTTCGGGATCCGCAGCAGCGCGAGCGGCTGCCCGGCCTCGGGCGTAACCGCGACGGCCGGCTTCCGCCACTGCTCGCGGAGCGTCTCCTCGGCCTTCCCCATCTGCTGGTTCGCCGCGATCCCCGTCCCGAAGTACTGCCAGCCGATCCAGCCGAGCACCCCGAGCCCGCCCAGCAGGAACACGATCCCGAGCCCCCTGATCACTCTCCGCACATGGCTAGTATGCAGCTAGCCTGTAAAGGCTGTGTACGACGTGTCGATGGACGCGGGTGGTTGCCCCGGACGACGATGTGGGCATGAAGGCGCTGGTACTGCTTTGAAAGCGTTGGTGAAGGCCGAGGCGAAGCCCGGCCTGTGGTTGCAGGACGTACCCGAGCCGAAGATCGAGGCCGACGAGGTACTGATCAAGGTCCTCCGCACCGGGTTGTGCGGCACCGACCTGCACATCCAGAACTGGGACCCGTGGGCGCAGAAGAACGTTCCGGTGCCGATGGTGACCGGGCACGAGTTCTGCGGCGAGGTCGTCGAGGTCGGCGTCGGGGTCCGGGACGTCGCGGTCGGTGACCTGGTCAGCGGCGAGGGCCACCTGGTCTGCGGCCGCTGCCGGAACTGCCGCGCCGGGCGCCGGCACCTCTGCATCAAGACCCGCGGGCTCGGCGTCCACGTACCGGGAGCGTTCGCGGAGTACGTCGCCCTGCCGGCGATGAACGCGTGGGTCCACAAGGACCCGGTGGACCTCGACGTCGCCGCGATCTTCGACCCGTTCGGCAACGCCGTACACACAGCGCTGTCGTTCCCGCTGGTCGGCGAGGACGTGCTGATCACCGGCGCCGGGCCGATCGGCGTGATGGCCGCCGCGGTCGCGCTGCACGCCGGTGCCCGGAACGTGGTGATCACCGACCTGTCGGAGTACCGGCTGGAACTGGCCCGGAAGATCGGCGTCACCCGTGCGGTGAACGTCGCCGAGGAGACGATCGCGCAGGCCCAGCAGAGCCTCGGGATGCGCGAGGGGTTCGACGTCGGGATGGAGATGTCCGGGCAGCCGGCCGCGCTCCGGGACCTGCTCGCGAACATGACGCACGGCGGGAAGGTCGCGATGCTCGGGCTGCCGGCCGACGAGATCGCGATCGACTGGGGCACCGTGGTGCTGAACATGCTGACCATCAAGGGCATCTACGGCCGGGAGATGTTCGAGACCTGGTACTCGATGTCGGTGATGCTGGAGCGCGGGCTGGACCTGACGCCGGTGATCACCCACCGGTTCGGGTACGGCGACTTCGAGCGCGCGTTCGACGTCGCCCGGCAGGGGCAGTGCGGCAAGGTGATCATGGACTGGACGGCTGACACGCTGGAGGAGAAGCACTGATGTTCGGGCGGATGCGGGACGACCTGACGGCGACCATCGGCGAGATCCGGGACGCCGGGCTGTACAAGTCCGAGCGGGTGATCACGTCGCCGCAGCAGGCGTTGATCTCGGTTGCCACCGGCAACGAGGTGCTCAACTTCTGCGCGAACAACTACCTCGGGCTGTCCGACCACCCGGAGGTCGTCGCCGCGGCGAAGGAAGCCCTCGACCGGTGGGGCTTCGGGCTGTCCTCGGTGCGCTTCATCTGCGGCACCCAGCAGATCCACAAGGACCTGGAAGGTGCCCTGAGCAACTTCCTCGGCACCGAGGACACCATCCTCTACAGCTCCTGCTTCGACGCGAACGGCGGCCTGTTCGAGACGCTGCTCGGCGCCGAGGACGCGATCATCTCCGACGAGCTGAACCACGCCAGCATCATCGACGGCGTCCGGCTGTCGAAGGCCAAGCGCTACCGGTACAAGAACCGCGACATGGCCGACCTGGAGGCACAGCTCAAGGACGCGGCGGACGCGCGGTACCGGCTGATCGCCACCGACGGCGTGTTCTCGATGGACGGGTACGTCGCCCCGCTGGACGAGATCTGCGACCTGGCCGAGCGCTACGACGCGCTGGTGATGGTCGACGACTCGCACGCGGTCGGCTTCGTCGGCCCGGACGGCGCCGGTACGCCGTCGTTGTTCGGCGTGAAGGACCGCGTCGACATCGTCACCGGCACCCTCGGCAAGGCGCTCGGCGGCGCGTCCGGCGGGTACGTCGCCGCCCGCCGCGAGATCGTCGAGCTGCTCCGGCAGCGGTCCCGCCCGTACCTGTTCTCGAACTCGCTGGCCCCGTCGGTGACCGCCGCGTCGCTGAAGGCCCTGGAACTGATCGGCAGCTCCAGCGCCCTCCGCGACAAGCTCGCCGCGAACACGAAGCTCTTCCGCGCCAAGATGACCGAGGCCGGCTTCGACGTCCTCCCCGGCGACCACCCGATCTCCCCGGTGATGATCGGCGACGCCGCGGCAGCCGGCCGCCTGGCCGACAAGCTCCTCGACCTCGGCATCTACGTCATCGGCTTCTCGTACCCCGTGGTTCCCCAGGGCAAGGCCCGCATCCGCGTCCAACTCTCCGCTGCCCACTCCACCGAGGACGTAGAACGCGCGATCGCAGCCTTCACCGAGGCCCGCACCGCCCTCAGCTGAACACCCGCCACCAGCTGCGGCACCATCGTGGTACCACACCCTGGTACCATTTCGGCATGGCTATGAATCTCCGACTCCCGGACGAGACCGCCGCCGCGCTGCAGGCTGAGGCCGAGCGCACCGGTCAGTCTCAGCAGCAGATCGTCCGGGAAGCTCTCGGTCGACGCCTGCACGTGATCGACCACGAAGCAATGGAGGCTCAGATGACCGACCGGCAGCGTGCCTGGAGCACTCTCGCAGTGCAGCCCGCGCGGGTTCCCTACCGCAAGGTGCGACCGCGGCTCCAGCTACGGAAGGGCGAGACCAGCCTCGACCTGCTCGGTCGGGACGACCGCTTCTGATGCGGGTGTACTTCGACAGCAGCGCGTTGATCAACAGAGTCGTCGCCGAGCCGGAGTCGGACGCACTGGTCGACTTCCTCGACGAATGCTACGAACGGGGCGATGTCGTGGCTTCGTCGTCGCTCGCGTGGGTCGAGGTCTCCCGCGCCGTGCTCGCGCGGGTGAAGTCGCCGGGCGACGCGGGTGAGCTGATCGAGAGCGCGATGTCCGGAATCGACGAGCGTCCGACGTCGGCGGACGTGGTCAGCGTCGCCCGACGGATCGAGCCGCTGATCCTGCGCAGCCTGGACGCACTGCACCTGGCGACCGCGGTCCTGATCGACGCCGATGTCGTGGTCACGTACGACGATCGCTTGGCCGAGGCCTGCCGGCGGAATGCTCTTGCCGTCACGTCGCCGGGGCGCGGCTGACATTTGTCGGTGGTGGCAGGGAGGATGCGGACATGGTGGTGATGAGTGGGCGGGCGGTCAATCGGGCGACGTTGAGTCGGCAGTTGTTGCTGGGGCGGGAAGGTGTGGCGGCAGCTGACGTGGTCGGGCGGTTGGTGGGGATGCAGGGGCAGGAGCCGAAGCATCCGTACGTCGGGTTGTGGTCGCGGGTCGTCGGGTTCGAGGAAGCGGAGTTGGATCGGGCCGTTGCCGAGCGGGAGGTTGTGCGCGGGACGATGTTCCGGGGCACGCTGCATCTGGTGACCGCGGCGGACTACCTGCGGTTCCGGGTGACGGTGGCGCCGGTGCTGGAGGCCGGGTTGAAGGTGCTCGCGGACCGGGCCGCGGGGCTGGAGCCGGACAAGGTCGTTGCGGCGGCGGAGAAGCTGCTGGCGAAGGAACCGTTGACGTTCACCGAAGTACGGGACGCTCTGCTGCTGCAGTTCCCGGACGTGAACGAGCGGGCGCTCGGGTTCTGCACGCGGATGCTGGTGCCGCTGGTGATGTACCCGGCCGACGTCCGCTGGTCCTGGACGGCGAACTCGAAGTTCACGCCCGCCGAGGAGTGGATCGGCAAACAGTTGCACCCAGACGCGGAGCCCGCAGAGCTCGTCACCAGGTATCTCGCGGCGTTCGGTCCCGCGACACCGGCGGACTTCCAGACCTGGTCCGGCCTGCAGAAGGCCAAGCCGCTGTTCGACACGCTCGACCTGGAGACCTTCGAGGACGAGACCGGCAAGACGCTGTACGACGTACCGGACGCGACCCGGCCGGACGCGGACACGCCCGCGCCGGTGCGGTTCCTGCCGGAGTTCGACAACCTGCTGCTGTCGCACGCGAAGCGGGAGCGGATCATCGCCGACGAGCACAAGCCGGCCGTGTTCACGAAGAACCTCCGGGTCAAGGCGACGGACACCGTGGACGGCTTCGTCGCCGGGCTGTGGACGAGCGAGCAGAAGCGTGGTGTGGCCACTCTCACGCTGACGCCGTTCGGCAAGACGCTCAAGAAGACCCAGGCCGAGCTCGAGCGGGAAGGCAGCGCGCTGCTCCGGTTCCTGGAACCCAACGCCAAGTCCTATGCGGTGGTTACTGCCGGTTAATGAGGTTGTTGTCACACGTCAGATGACTGGGCCGGAAACCTTTTGCCGGGTGGAATGGGCAGATGAGTACAGTCCCCTCCATCACTCTGGACAACGGCGTCGAGATCCCGCAGCTGGGCCTGGGGGTCTGGCAGGTCGAGGACGCGATCGTCACCGACGTGGTGACGACGGCGTTCGAGACCGGCTACCGGCACATCGACACCGCCGCGATCTACGGCAACGAGGCCGGCGTCGGCAGGGCGATCGCCGCGTCCGGCATCCCCCGTGACGAGCTGTTCGTCACCACCAAGGTGTGGAACTCCGAGCAGGGCTACGACAGCACGCTGAAGGCCTTCGACAGCAGCCTCGGGAGGCTCGGCCTGGAGACCGTCGACCTGTACCTGATCCACTGGCAGTCACTGCAGCGGGACCTGTACGTCGACACCTGGAAGGCGCTCGAGCAGCTGTACGCCGACAAGCGCGTCCGCGCGATCGGCGTCTCGAACTTCCACGAGCCGGCGCTCCGGCGGATCTTCGAGGAGACCACGATCCGTCCGGCGGTGAACCAGATCGAGCTGCACCCGGCGCTGCCGCAGGACGAGCTGCGCGCGTTCAACGCCGAGAACGACATCGTCACCGAGGCGTGGAGCCCGCTGGCGTCCGGCGAACTGCTCGGCAACGCGGCACTGACGGCGATCGGCGCGAAGTACGGCAAGTCGCCGGCCCAGGTGATGATCCGCTGGCACCTGCAGCTCGGCAACGTGGTGATCCCGAAGACCGTCACGCCGAGCCGGATCCGGGAGAACTTCGAGGTCTTCGACTTCGCGCTCGACAACGACGACATGGCCGCGATCGCGGACCTGGAGACCGGCGTCCGCACCGGCGGCGACCCGGACGTCTTCGGCTGAGCCAGTTCCATTCGGCTAAACCAGTTCCAGAAAGCGCGCCAGTACGGGCGAGCGGTTGTCCGGCGACCAGGCTACGGAGAGTTGCCACAGTGGCAGGTCGTCGGACAACTCGCGGTACACCACGGCGTCCGGGTTCGACGGCGGTGTCGGGCCGATCAGCAGCGAGATGCCGAGCCCGGCCGCGACCAGCGACACGATCGTCTGTACGTCGGCCGCCTCCTGCTCGATCCGCGGCGTGAACCCGGCCGCGCGGCAGAGCCCGACGATCGTGTCGTACACCGCCGGCCCACTCGACCGCGTGTAGAACACGAACGACTCGTCCGCGAGCTCCGCCAGCCGGAGCCGTTTCCGCCGCGCCAGCCGGTGCCGGGCGGGCAAGGTCACCACGAGCCGGTCCTCGGCGACCACCCGCGACGTCAGCTTCGGCGCGAGCTGTACGACGGCACTGCCGCCGGCCGGCGTACTCGGCCGCATCAGCCCGACGTCGATCCGCCCGTCGCGCAACGCCTCCGTCTGCCGGAGTGTCGTCCACGCCTCCAGATCCAGCACGACCTCGGGGTACGCCCGGCGGAACGCGCCGAGCAGCCGCGGCAGTATTTCGAACGTCGCCGACTGCACGAACCGCAGCCGCAACGTCCCGAGCTCACCGCGCTGCGTCCGCAGCGCCGCCCGCACCGCCTCCTCGGACCGGCGCAACAGCTCCCGCGCCTCCGCGAGGAACGTCTCCCCCGCGGCCGTCAGCACGAACCGGCGCTTCACCCGCGCGAACAGCTCGACGCCCAGATCGTGTTCCAGGGCGGCGATCTGACGGCTGAGCGACGGCTGGGTGAGGTGCAGCCGGACCGCCGCGCGCCCGACGTTCAGCTCCTCGGCCACCGTCACGAACGACCTGAGCTGCCGCAGTTCCATGGACCACATCATGCACCAGAAGCATCAACTCTGCGCACAACTTTCATTGGACGTATCAACGGTCTGATTTCTACTGTCGAAGGCATGCAATACATCCCGTTCTCGGTCATCAAGTCGATCCACGAACAGACCCACTCCGCGATGCCGGACGCCCCGCTGCGTCCCCACGTCCCGAAACGCAACCCGATCCGCGACGCCGTCATCCGGTGGCGCGAACGCCGTACGCCGCCCCGCGAACTGGTGTGCCAAGCTGAGGACCGTGATCGAGGTACGACGCCTGCGGGTGTTGCGCGCGCTTGCTGACCACGGCACCGTGACCGCGGCCGCCGAGGTGCTGCACCTGACACCCTCGGCGGTCTCGCAGCAACTGGCGGCCCTGGAGACCGAGGTCGGCCAGGAACTGCTCGAACGCCGCGGCCGCAGGGTGTCGATCACCTCCGCCGGCCGCCTGCTGCTCGCTCACGCGGACACCATCCTCGCCGAGGTCGAACGCGCCGAGGACGCGATGCGGCTGCATGCGAACGGCGCGAACGGCGAGGTCCGCGTGACGGCTTTCGCGACCGCGATCAGCTTGCTGGTCGCGCCGGCACTGACCCGGCTCCGCGAAACCAGCCCCGGCCTCAGCCTCGTCGTCCGGGACGCCGAAGGCCATCAGGGCATCACCCAACTGCTCGACGGCGACGCTGACCTGGCAATCGCCGTCGAACACCGCGGCTCCCCCCGCCCCGACGACCGCCGACTCACCCGCATCCCCCTGTACGCCGAACCCTTCGTCGCCGTCCTCTCTCCGACCCACCCCCTGATCGGCGGGGGCGGCGGGGAGGGTGCGATCGAGCTGGCGGCGCTTGCGAACGACGACTGGGTGATGCCCGCCCCGGGCAACCCGATCCGCGACGTCGTCCTGCTCGCCTGCGAACAGGCGGGCTTCCAGCCCCGGATCGTCCACCAGTCCGACGACTTCCGCGCCGTCGCCGCGCTGGTCGCGGCCGGCGGCGGCGTCTCCCTGGTCCCCCGGCTCGCCGTACCCGACCCGACCCTCGCCCTGATCCGCCCGCTCCCCGACCCGGCTCCCACCCGCCGCGTGTACGCCGCCGTCCGCACCAGCCGCGCCGACCACCCACTGATCACGGCGACCCTCGCCGTCCTCACCGAGGTCGCCGAGAAGCTCTAGTTCGAGATCACCGCGGTCCTCCGGACCAGGGCCGCATCGTCGATCGCGTTGAGCATGTACGTCGCGACGTCCGCGCGGGTGATCGTGAAGCCGCCCCGGACGGTCCCTTCGGTGCTACTGCGGAAGGTCCCTTTCGCAGAGCCGTTCGTCAACCGCGGCGGGCAGACGATCGTCCAGTCGAGTGGGCTCGCGCCGATCAGTTCCTCCATCCCGCGGGCGTCCGCGAACGACTCCCGGAGCAGCCGCTGGATGAGCGGTTTCACGACGTACTTCGTGACCGGGCCGTCGTTGCCCGTGTGGATGCCGGCCACGCTCACCACGACGTACCGACGAACGCCGCTGTCCTCCATCGCCTGCAGGGTGCTCCGGGCGCTCGACGTCAGGACGTCGCTCGGCCCCTTCGGGCGCGGGCCCAGTGCGGACAGTACGGCGTCGTGGCCGGCGAGGACCGGGGCGATCGACGTCGGGTCCAGCACGTCGGCGGTCACCACCTCGACCAGGCCGCCGGAGACGCCGGCGCGGGCCGCGACCAGGCGGAGCTCCGGGAGCGGCACCTGCAGGGTCGAGCCCTCGCGGACGACGGCCGTGACCGTGTGCCCGGCCGCTACGGCCTGGCACACCAGCTCGGTCCCGATCCGCCCGGATGCCCCGAACACCACCAGCTTCATCGTCATTCCTCCAGGTTAGTAAACACTCACTCACCATGGTTAGTGAACACTCACCAACCTGTCAAGGTAGGGTGCGGACATGGGGACCCGAGACGAGATCCTGGACGCGGCCGCGGACGTGCTGCGGACGCAGGGGTACGCGCGAGCCACGACCCGGTCGATCGCGCAGGTCGCCGGGTACTCCGAGGCCGCGCTCTACAAGCACTTCGCGGACAAGTCCGCGATCCTGCTCGCGGTCCTGCACGAACGGATGCCGCAGCTGCCCGGTTCGCTGAAGGAGCTGATCGGCAACCCCGGCAGCGGGACGGTGCGCGGCAACCTGACCCGGCTGGCCCGGATCGCGATCGACTTCTACGTCGAGGGCTTCCCGATCCTGGTCTCGCTGTTCTCGTCCCGCGAGTTGCTGACCGCGCACCGGCTCCGCCTGCAGGAGCTGAACGCCGGCCCGCACCGCGCGCAGGAGGGCCTGATCCTTTACCTGCGCGAGGAGCAGAAGCTCGGGCGGATCCGGCGTGCCGCCGATGTGCCGGCCGCGGCGGCGTTGCTGTTCGGGGCGTGCTTCCAGCGTGGGTTCGAGGTGAACTACACCGGGGCGACACCGTCGGACGCGGAGACCGGCAAGTACGCGGCGGCGCTCACCAAGACGCTGTACGAATCGCTACGGCCGGCGGCGGCCGTCAAGTCCGACGGTTGACACCCGCGCGATCAGCGCCCGCGGCGTGAACCGCGCGGCGGCCGCGATCAGCTTGTACCGACGGCTCGGGATCGAGATCGGCTTGCCGCGCATCAGGTCCTTCCAGGCCGCGTCGACCAGCTCGGTCGCGTCCAGCCACATGAACGACGGGATGACCGACTTGTCCATCGCCATCCGCTCGTGGAACTCCGTGTGCACGAACCCCGGGCACAACGCCATCACGGCGACACCCTTGGCGTGCAGCCCGGTCGCCAGCCCGGCGGAGAAGGTCGTCACCCAGGACTTGTGCGCGCTGTAGATGTTCCGCTGCAGGAAGCCGGCGACCGAGGACACGTTGATCACCGCGCCCGAACCACGTTCGATCATCGGGAGCACGGCGGCGTGCGTGAGCCGCAGGACGACCCGGACCAGCAGGTCGAGCTGCTTCTCCTCGACGTCGACCGGGTTCTCCCAGAAGGGCTTCTTCTGCCCGAAGCCGGCGTTGTTCACGAGCACTTCGATCGGCCCGGTCCGGAAGCGTGCCTCGACCCGGGCCAGGTCGTCCGCGTCGGTCAGGTCCGCGGCGAGCACCTCGCACTCGACACCGTGCAGCCGCACGATCTCGGCCGCGACGTCCTTCAGCCGCGCCTCGTCGCGGGAAACCAGCACGAGGTCGTACCCCTCGACCGCCAGCTTCTCCGCGAACGCCCGACCGATCCCGGTCGCCGGCCCGGTCACGAGCGCAGTCGGCATGCTCCAACCCTCCGTCGATGACGCACCCAGTGTGTCACCTACATTGGCAGGGTGCTGGCGGACATCGACACCTGGGTTCTGGATCTCGACAACACCCTCTACCCGGCCGGATCGGCGCTCGCCGTGCAGCTCACGGACGGCATCCTGTCGACGATCGCCGAGTACTACGGGACCGACGTCCCCGGCGCCCGGCGGATCCAGTCCGAGCTGGTCGCGGAGTACGGCACGTCGCTGCGCGGCGCGATGCTCACCGGCACGATCGACCCGCACGAGTTCCTCGGCTTCGAGCGCCGGATGGACTACTCGGTGATCGGCCCTGACCCGGCGCTGGCCGGCGTACTGGAGGAGTTGCCGGGGCGGCGGTACGTGTACACGAACGGGTCGGCGTACCACGCGGAGCAGGTGCTCACCCGGCTCGGGCTGACCGAGCACATCGACGGCGTGTTCGACATCCTCGCCGGCGAGCTGATCCCGAAGCCGTACGCCGAGAGCCTGGACGCGTTCCTCGCCCGGTTCGGGGTCGACCCGGCGCGGTCGGCGATGTTCGACGACCTCGAGGTGAACCTCGCGCTGCCGCACGAGCGTGGGATGACGACCGTCTGGGTGACCGCCGGTACGCCGTACGAGCAGCTGGCCGAGCGCCGCTGGCGGGCCGCTGACCTGCCGAGCTTCCTTCGAGCAAACGTCTGATGAATCGCTCGAATGCCGGAGGCCGGCAGGCGGAAGGAGGGCAAAGGTGACCAGGAGTGGTCTGAGGACTTACGCTTCGGGAGGAGGTGAGGGGATGGCGGCTACGGACAAGGCGCTGGCCGGGTTGCGGCAGATGATCGCGTCCGGGGAGCTCGGGCCGGGGGCGAAGTTCCCGCCGGAGCCGGAGTTGTGCGACCACCTGGGGGTGTCCCGGAGCTCGTTGCGGGAGGCGGTCCGGTCGCTCGGTGCGCTCGGCGTGATCGAGTCCCGGCACGGCTCGGGGACGTACGTCTCGGCACTCGACCCGGCGGCGATCATCAGCCGGTTCTCGCTGTCGGTCGAGCTGATCCCGCTCGAGGGCGTCCTCGAACTGCTCGAGGTACGCCGGGTGCTCGAGTCACACGCCACCGCGACCGCGGCCGCCCGCCAGGATCTGGACCTTGCCGAGCAGCTCGGCAAGGTCCTCGACCGGCTGGAGTCGACCACCGACGCGACCGAGATCCAGCACCTGGACGCCGAGTTCCACGGCCTGATCTGCATCGCCGGCGGCAATCCGACCGTCACCGCGCTCACCGAGGTGATCCGCGGCCGCGGCGGGCACTACCGGATCTTCGAGCCGGGCGCCGACTTCGACGCGATCAAGCGGACCAGCGACCGCGGCCACCGCGCGATCCTGTCCGCGATCCTGACCCGCGACCCGGCCGCCGCCGCGACCGCCGCGTCCGCGCACATCGCCCAGACCGAGGTCTGGCTGCGCGCTCTGCGTCCAGAGCCGCGGCCGGCCCTGCCATGACCCATCCACCCGCGACCGGACCCGCCCTGAACTGGGCCCTTCGGCCCGCGACAGCCGCCGACCTCGAACCGCTCGTCGAGCTCCGCGCCGTCGTGATGCGTCCCGACCTGGAACGCCTCGGGCGGTACGACGCACACCGGGTCCGGCAACGCCTCCGCGACTCGTTCTCCCCGGCGCACACCCAGATCATCGAGGTCGACACCGGATTCGCGGGCTCGATCACGGTTCGCCCGGCAACTGCCGCGCGATGGCTCGAGCACTTCTACCTGAACCCACGCCATCAGGGCCGGGGCCTCGGCACCGCGGTCCTGGGAACCGTGCTCGCCACCGCCGATGCGGATCAGGCGACCGTCAGGCTGAACGTCCTGCAAGGAAGCCCAGCCCGCAACCTCTACGAACGGCACGGCTTCGTAGTCGACAGTGAAGACCCAGTGGACGTCTTCATGATCCGGAAATTTCTCTAAGCTGTCGAGATCTTGCACTGAAAGCGTCGCCTGAATAACCTCCAGACACTTCGTCCGGGAGGGGATCCGCCAATGTCCCGTTCACACGTGATCACACTCGCGCTGCTCGGCGCCCTACTCACAGCTCAACCAGCCGCGGCGCAGCCGGCCCCGCGGATCACCCGCGCCGGGCTCGATCCCGCGCTCGTCACCGGCCGCGGCGCCGACGTACCGTTCGTCGAACAGGAGGCGGAGAACGCCACCTTTACCGGCGTGAAGATCGGCCCGGGGCGGGACGCGTACACGCTGCCGGCCGAGGCTTCCGGGCGGACCGCCGTACGGCTGCAGCCCACGCAGTACGTCGAGTTCACGCTGACCCGCCCAGCGAATGCGTTCACCCTTCGGTACAGCATCCCGGACGCGCCGGCCGGTGGTGGCATCACCGCGCCACTGGACATGACGGTCGACGGCAAGCACAAGCGCACGATGACCCTGACGTCGCAGTACGCCTGGCTCTACGGCATGTATCCGTTCTCGAACGATCCGAACGTCGACCCGACCCCGGGCTGGTGGAAGCCCGAACCCGATCCGGTCGCCAAGCCGTTCCGTCCGAACCACTTCTACGACGAACAGCGCGTGCTGCTGGACCGGACGCACCAGGCAGGCGACAAGGTGCGGTTCGCCGTACCGCGGAGCACGACCGCGGCCTGGACCGTCCTCGACGTCGCGGACTTCGAGCTGGTGCAGGCGCCGTCGAAGCAGCCGGCGCGTTCGCTCGACGTCCGGCTGTTCGGCGCCGACCCGACCGGACGGCGGGACGCGGCGCCCGCGATCGAACGCACGATCGCCGCCGCGAAGGAGCTCGGCCGGTCGGTGTTCATCCCGGCCGGCACGTTCCAGGTGAACCGGCACATCGTCGTCGACCAGGTGACGATCCGCGGCGCCGGCAACTGGTGGACGATCATCAAGGGCAAGGTGCTGCCGCTGCCCCAACCGGCGCCGGACAAGTCCACGCACAGCGCGCCCGGCTTCTACGGCCGGTACGCCGCCGACGGCGGGAGTACCGGCGTACACCTGTCGGACTTCGCGATCGAGAGCGACGTCCGCGAGCGCATCGACACCGACCAGGTGAACGGGATCGGCGGCGCGATCGGCGGCGGCTCGACGATCGAGAACCTGTACCTGCACCACACCAAGGTCGGGATCTGGCTGGACGGTCCGATGGACGGCCTGCTGATCAAGAACAACGTGATCACCGATGCGGTGGCCGACGGCATCAACCTGCACCTCGGGGTGTCGAACGTCCGGGCGACCGGCAACTTCGTCCGGAACAGCGGCGACGACGGGCTGGCGATGTGGTCGGAGTCCAACGCCGGCGGCCTGGTCAACCACGACAACGTCTACGACCACAACACCGTGCAGACGCCGGTGCTGGCCAACGACATCGCGATCTACGGCGGCCGCGACAACGCGGTCACCGACAACCTGGTCGCGGACCCGATCCGCGAGGGCAGCACGCTGCACGCCGGGTCCCGGTTCAACGCGACACCGTTCGAGGGGACGCTGACGTTCGCCCGCAACACCACGGTCCGCGGGACCTGAACTGGGACATCGGCCTCGGCGCGATCTGGCTGTACGCGTTGCAGTCCTCGATGTCCGGGCGGATCGAGATCACCGACAGCTCGTTCCTGGACTCGACGTACAACGCGATGATGTTCGTCGTCGACTGGCCGGTGAAGGACGACTACGCGATCACGAATGTTGCCGTCCGCAACATCAAGGTCGACGGCACCGGGACCAACGTCGTGAACGCGCGGGTCGGCGGCTGGGCGACGTTCGAGAACGTCGACGCGCGCAACGTCGGAGCGCCGTTCGTGAACAACTGCGGCACGTTCCACTTCAACGGCCCGCCCGAGTTCGAGGTCCGCGACCTGGGCGGCAACGACGGCGGCTGGACCGGCGCATCGTGGTGCGAGGACCGGCCCGCCGTCGTACCGCCACCGCCGCCATCACCCTGGAACTGAGGATCTCCAGGCCATCACAATCAGCCGATCCCGGCGCGCTCGGGCTCAGCTCCGTCCGCGACGGCCGATTGTGATGGCCTGGCGGTCCGGAACGCGAGCGCCAGCACGACCGCGCCGGTAAGCACGAACCCGGCGGCGACCCCGGCCGCGACATGCATCGCGTGCACGAAAGTGTCGTTCGCGGTCTGCACCAGGTCCGGCCGGTGCAGGAGCGCGGCCGCGTGCCGGGTCGCTTCGGCCGACGTACCGATGGCGTCGCTGTTCGGCAGACCGGTCAGCGACGGGGCGATCCGGTGCTGGTACGTCGACGACACGACGGTCCCGAGTACGGCGACCCCGAGCACGCTGCCCACCTGGCGGAGGGCGTTGCTGACCGCGGAGCCGGCACCGATCCGGTCCATCGGGAGGGTGGCCATCACGGCCGCGGTGGTCGGCGCGACGGTCATCCCGATCGCGAGCCCGGCCAGTCCGCCGATGATCCCGATGACGATCAGCGAGGTGTTCACGTCGTACAGCAGGTTGGCGGCGAAGCACAGCGCGAGGGCGAGGATCGCCGGGCCGGAGACCTTCGCGACACCGAGGCGCGCGGCCAGGCGGGCGCCGAGCGGGGCACCGACGATCACGCCGACCGCACTGGGTAGCGACATCAGCCCGGCATGCAGCGCGCTCATCCCGCGGGCGCCCTGGAGGTAGAACGCGAGGTAGAAGCTCTGCCCGGTCAGGGTGAGGAAGACCGCGGCGAGCGAGAAGTTGCCGGCC
Source organism: Kribbella aluminosa (assembly GCF_017876295.1). Taxonomy (NCBI): domain Bacteria; kingdom Bacillati; phylum Actinomycetota; class Actinomycetes; order Propionibacteriales; family Kribbellaceae; genus Kribbella; species Kribbella aluminosa. The sequence continues at coordinate 193,789 of NZ_JAGINT010000002.1, forward strand.
GCGAACCGGCGGTTGCCGAACAGCCGCGGGTCGAAGCTCGGCTCGTGCTCACGCCATTCCGAGAACAGGAACCCGGCGAGCAGGACCAGACCGGCCGCGATACTCGCCCACACCTGCCAGCGGTCCCAGCCGCCCTGGTGACCGCCTTCGATCAGGCCGTACGACAGGCCGAGCAGGCCGAGGGTGGACAGGCTGAGGCCGAGCGGGTCGAGCCGGCGGCGCTGCGGGCTGCGCGGGTTCGGGAGTACGACGGCCGCGCCGATCAGGCCGAACGCGACGATCGGCAGGTTGATGGTGAAGACCGAGCCCCACCAGAAGTGGTCGATCAGCAGCCCGCCGAGCACCGGGCCGACGGCGACGCCGACGCCCGCGGAGGAGGACCAGATCGCGATCGCGCCGGCCCGGCGTTCCGGTGGGAACGTCCAGCCGATGATCGCCATCGACGTCGGCATGATCAGCGCGCCGCCGAGGCCCATCGTGGCTCGGGCCAGGATCAGGCCGACCGGATCGGTCGCCCAGGCGGCCCAGGCGGATGCGGCGCCGAAGACGAGCAGGCCGGTCATCAGCACGGTGCGATGGCCGTACCGGTCGCCGAGGGCGCCGGCCAGGAAGAGTGCGGTGGCGAACAGCAGCGAGTAGATCCCGACCGCCCACTGGAGCTGGCCGGGCGTGGCGCCGAGTCCGTCGACGGGGTCGGCGAGGCGTTCGAGGGCGATGCCGAGGACGGTCGAGTCGATCCAGATCAGTACGGCCGAGACGACCAGGATGGCGAGAATGCGGCGTTGCCGCGAAGGGTCGATGGTGGACACGAAGTCTCCTATAATTGACAGGACCCTGACGAGGTTTCCGATCATCCTCGATTGACAGGAACCTGTCAATCTACTTGGGGACGTCTGGGGACTCCGCGTAGTAGGCGCAGAGTCCCCAGACGTCCCCTTGGGCAGAATGTGGTGTATGGACCCCAACGACGAGACCGGGTGTGTGACGTTTCTGGTGCGGCACGCCTGGCTGAGCATGCGGACGGCGTTGGCGGCCGCGCTGGCCGAGCACGAGCTGTCGGTGCAGCAGTACGGGACGCTGCTCTGCGTGCGGGAGGCCCCGGGCCTCACGGTCGCCGAGGTCGGGCGGGTGGTCGGCACGACGCGGCAGTCCGCGAACGAGCTGATCACCGGGATGGAGCGCGCCGGGCTCGTCGAGCGGCGCCCGAACCCGAACGACCGGCGTACCCAGCAGGTGCACCTCACCGCGGGCGGCGAACGCCGGCTGGCCGACGCGGCGCCGGCGATCCGCAAGGTCGAGAACGAACTCGAGGCCGCCTTCAGCAAGACCGACCGCGCCACCGCGCGCGCCTGGCTTGCACACATGGTCACCGCAGTCGAGGGTTGAGGGATGCGCGCACACGCTGAGCGGTTGGACGGGCTGGGTACGACGATCTTCGCGGAGATGTCCGCGCTGGCGGTGGCGACCGGGTCGGTGAACCTCGGCCAGGGGTTCCCGGACCAGGACGGGCCGGACTCGTTGCTGGAGGGCGCGATCGCGGCGATCCGCTCCGGTGCGAACCAGTACCCGCCGGGTCGCGGCATCCCCGCGCTCCGGCAGGCGATCGTCGACCACCAGCAGCGGTTCTACGGGCTCGCGTACGACCCCGGCACGCAGGTCCTGGTCACCACCGGCGCCACCGAGGCGATCGCGGCCGCACTGCTCGCGTACGTCGAGCCCGGCGACGAGGTGATCGCGCTCGAGCCGTACTACGACTCGTACGCGGCCGGGATCGCGTTCGCCGGCGGCCGCCGGGTACCGGTCACGTTGCGCGCCCCGTCGTACCGGCTGGATCTCGACGAGCTGCGCGCCGCGGTCACGCCACGGACGAAGGTGCTGCTGATCAACTCACCGCACAACCCGACCGGCACCGTCCTCACCGACGAGGAACTGCGCGGGATCTGCGCGGTCGCCCTCGAGCACGACCTGGTCGTGATCACGGACGAGGTCTACGAACACCTGGTGTACGACGGCACGCACCGGCCGCTGGCGTCGTACGACGGGATGGCCGACCGGACCGTGTCGATCAGCAGCGCCGGGAAGACGTTCGCGGTCACCGGGTGGAAGATCGGGTGGGTCACCGGTTCGCCCGAGGTGGTGACCGCGGTGAACACCGCGAAGCAGTTCCTGACCTACGTCTCCGGCGCCCCGTTTCAGCCCGCCGTCGCCGATGCGCTTGCCCTCGGCAACGACTACTACGACGGCCTGCGCGCCGGCCTGCGGTCCCGCCGCGACCTGCTCGCCGACGGCCTCGGCGAGTTCGGCTTCGAGGTCCACCGCCCGGCTGCCACGTACTTCATCACCACCGACATCCGCCCGCTCGGCTACACCGACGGCATCGACTTCTGCCGCCAGCTCCCCGAACGCGCCGGCGTCGTGGCCATCCCCCACCAGGTCTTCTACGACAACACCGAAGCCGGCAAACCCCTGGTCCGCTGGGCCTTCTGCAAACGCCCCGAAGTCCTCCAGGAAGCCCTCATCCGCCTGCAGAAGCTCTAGCGCTGGAACCAGAGTTTGGTGGGGCGCTGCAGCATCAGGATCAGCAAGGTGACGTGGATGGCCAGCCCGAGCAGGCTCGCGGGCAGGGCCATCAGGCCGCCGGCGATGCCCATCGCGGCGACCGCGATCAGCACGTACCGCGCCCACGCGTACCGCTTGCGGAGGTAGATCGCCGGGACCAGGTAGATGAACGCGCAGACCAGCGCCGCCGCGACCGCGACCGGGGTGTTGTCTCGGGAGCCGGTGAGCACTTCGGAGATCGGACCGCCCGCGGAGGTCAGCGTGAGGACGGCGAGCAACAGGCACATCGCGCCCAGCCCGGCGGACATGACCGCGGCGATCGTCACCTGTTTCGGCCGGACGGCCGGGCGGTAGCTGTACGAGTCCGGAACGCTACCGAACAACCCGCTGTACGGCCCCGGTTCGTCACCGCGTTGCCCTGTCATCGACCTTCCTTCCACGACCCCCGTGTCCCTCGATCCTCCCAGATCACCCAAGCCGGACCGATTCCTTTCCCGGCTGTGCCCGGTCTACACAGACAACGAGAGGAGAATCATGCGCAAGATCATCGCTTCGACGCTGATGACGCTCGACGGTGTGGTGGAGGATCCGGGAGGTTTCGGCGGTACGTCGTTCGGCGGCTGGGCGCAGCCGTACTTCGGAGAGGAGGCGGTCCGGCGGTCCATCGAGAAGCTGGCGTCGTGCGACTACTTCCTGTGCGGGCGCCGTACCTATGAGATGTTCGCGGCCGCCTGGGGTGCCGCGGACGGGCCGTACGCCGACCGGCTCCGCGAGCTGCCCAAACTTGTTGCCTCCAGCACCTTGACCGGCGAGCTGACCTGGAACGCGACGCTCCTGGAGGGCGACGCGATCGCGGCGCTCAAGCGGATCAAGGAGGAGGAGGACGGTGGCGACATCATGATGTACGGCAACCCGGCGCTGCTGCACACCCTGCTGGAGAACGGCCTGGTCGACCAGCTGGACATCATGCTGCACCCGATCGTGCTCGGCACCGGGACGAAGCTGTCCGGACCACGCACCGAGCTTAAGCTGGTCCAGCAGGACACCCTGCCGTCGGGTGTCATCGCGCTCGGCTACGAAGCCGTATAGACGGAAGGGGCCCGGCAGAACCGGGCCCCTCCAGTCATCGTGCGGCGGACACGTCCAGCGCGTCCTTGGACTCGTTGAGCGTCACCCGGACGGTCTCGCCGTCGCGGATCGAGCCGTCCAGCAGGCCGCGGGCGAGCTCGTCGCCGATCGCGGACTGCACCAGCCGGCGCAGCGGACGGGCGCCGTACACCGGGTCGTACCCGGTCATCGCCAGCCACTCCATCGCGCCTTCGTCGACGTCCAGGGTGATCCGCCGGTCGGCGAGCCGCTTCTGCAGCGAGTCGATCTGCAGCCCGACGATCTGCGTCAGCTCCTCGCTGCCGAGCGCGTCGAACAGCACGATCTCGTCCAGCCGGTTGATGAACTCCGGCTTGAACGACTGCCGCACCACCGCCATCACCTGGTCGCGCTTGACCTTGTCGTCCAGCGACATGTCGGCCAGGTACGCCGAACCCAGGTTGCTGGTCAGGATCAGGATCACGTTCCGGAAGTCGACCGTACGACCCTGGCCGTCGGTCAGCCGGCCGTCGTCCAGCACCTGCAGGAGGATGTCGAAGACCTCGGGGTGCGCCTTCTCCACCTCGTCCAGCAGGATCACCGAGTACGGACGGCGCCGCACTGCCTCGGTGAGCTGGCCGCCCTCCTCGTACCCGACGTACCCGGGCGGGGCGCCGACCAGCCGCGCGACGCTGTGCTTCTCGCCGTACTCCGACATGTCGATCCGGACCATCGCCCGCTCGTCGTCGAACAGGAAGTCCGCGAGCGCCTTCGCCAGCTCGGTCTTGCCCACACCGGTCGGGCCGAGGAACAGGAACGATCCGGTCGGCCGGTCCGGGTCGGAGATGCCGGCCCGAGCCCGCCGTACGGCGTCACTCACGGCCTTGACCGCCTCGCGCTGACCGATCAGCCGGTGCGCGAGCTCGTCCTCCATCCGGAGCAGCTTGCCGGTCTCGCCCTCGAGCAGCCGGCCGGTCGGGATGCCGGTCCACATCGCGATCACCTCGGCGATCTCGGTCGGGCCGACCTCCTCGTTCACCATCGCTTCGGGGCCTTCGGCAACCTCTTCCTCGGCGTCGGCCTCCTCGAGCTCCTTGGTGAGTTGCGGGATCTCGCCGTACAGGATCCGGGCCGCGGTCTCCAGGTCGCCGTCGCGCTGGGCACGCTCGGCCTGGCCGCGCAGCTCGTCGATCCGCTCCTTGATCTCACCGACCCGGTTCAGGCCGGACTTCTCCCGCTCCCAGCGGGCCTCGAGCGCGCGCAGCTCCTCCTCGCGGTCCGCGAGGTCGGCGCGCAGCCGCTCCAGCCGCTCCTGGGACGAGGCGTCGTCCTCGCGGGACAACGCGAGCTCCTCCATCTTCAGCCGGTCGACGGTACGCCGCAGCGAGTCGATCTCGACCGGGGACGAGTCGATCTCCATCCGCAGCCGGGACGCGGCCTCGTCGACCAGGTCGATCGCCTTGTCGGGCAGCTGCCGGCCGGTGATGTACCGGTTGGACAGCGTCGCCGCAGCGACCAGCGCCGAGTCGGAGATCGCGACCTTGTGGTGCGCCTCGTAGCGCTCCTTCAGGCCGCGCAGGATCGCGATCGAGTCCTCGACCGACGGCTCACCGACGAACACCTGCTGGAAACGGCGCTCCAGCGCGGGGTCCTTCTCGATCCGCGTCCGGTACTCGTCGAGCGTGGTGGCACCGATCATCCGCAGCTCGCCGCGGGCCAGCATCGGCTTCAGCATGTTCCCGGCGTCCATCGCGCCCTCGCCGGACGCACCGGCGCCGACGACCGTGTGCAGCTCGTCGATGAACGTGATGATCTGACCGTCGGACTCCTTGATCTCGGTCAGCACCGCCTTCAGCCGCTCCTCGAACTCACCGCGGTACTTCGCACCAGCGACCATCGCGCCGAGGTCGAGGCTGATCAGCCGGCGACCGCGCAGCGACTCGGGTACGTCGCCCGCGATGATCCGCTGGGCCAGCCCCTCGACGACGGCGGTCTTGCCGACGCCGGGCTCACCGATCAGCACCGGGTTGTTCTTGGTACGGCGGGACAGCACCTGGACGACGCGCCGGATCTCGGTGTCCCGGCCGATCACCGGGTCGAGCTTGCCGTCCTTGGCGCGCTCGGTCAGGTCGACGCCGTACTTCTCCAGGCTCTTGGTGGTGCCCTCGGCCTCCGGAGAGGTGATCCGCCGGTTGCCGCGCATCTCGCCGAACGCGGTCAGCAGGGCGTCCGCCGTCACACCGAGCGCACTCTGCGCAGCGCCCTCGACGGCCGCGAGCGCGATCAGCAGGTGCTCGGTGGATACGTATTCATCGCCTAGCCCGAGCGCCCGCTGCTCCGCCTGGTTCAGCACGTCGCCGGTCTTCGGCGACAGGCTCGGCGCCTGCACGCTGCCGCCGCTCGCCTTCGGCAGCCGGCTCAGCTGCTCGGCGGTCTTCCGGCGGACCGCGTCGGGGTCGCCACCGGCCGCCTCGAGCAGGCCGATCGTCGTACCCTCGGGCTGCGCGAGCAGCGCGGACAGCAGGTGAATCGGTTCCACGGTCGGGTTGCCCGCCGCGGACGTCTGACGGATCGCGACCGACAGGGTTTCCCGGGCCAGCGTCGTCAACCGTTGAACGTCCATCTAGTTCCAGCCTTTCGTTTCCAGCGACAAAACGGTCACTAGACACAACTTATCCAAACTTGAGTCCATTCCACTCAACTCTGGAAAATCTCAGGGCCGAACCAGGGTTCTCAGCCGCGGCCGGCGGTCACCAGGCCGGCGTTGTAGGCGAGGATGACGGCCTGGACGCGGTCCCGGGTACCGGTCTTGGCGAGCATCCGGCTGACGTGCGTCTTCACCGTGTGGTCGGTCAGGTGCAGGTCAGCGGCGATCTCGGCGTTCGAGTTGCCCTTGGCAACCAGGACCAGGATCTCCCGCTCCCGCGCGGTCAGTACGTCGAGTTTCGCGACCTGCTCCGGGCCGACATGGTTCTCGGCGAAGCGGTCGATCAGCCGCCGGGTCACCGGTGGCGCGAGCAGCGCGTCGCCGGACTGCTGATCGCCCGCCGGCTGGCCGCGGTCTGCATTTCGACGCGGTCTTCGTGACCGGGCTGCCGTGGTGGCTGCCGTTCGCGCACGACCAGGAGTTCCACTACAACGCCGTACAGTCCGTGATCGCGAACGCGTACCTGCTCTGCGCCGTCGGGCTGATCGGTCAGGCGCGGAAGTCGGAGGCGCGGATGCGGTACACCTGGAGATTGAGGTCGTAGTACTTGTCGGTCTCGCCGACCCACTCCATGCCGAGGCGTTTCGCGGTCGCGATCGCGCGCTTGTTGTGCGGCCGGGCGACGGCGAACAGCTCGTCCACCTCGCCGCCGCTGAACGCCCAGCGCAGCAGCCCCCGGCTCGCCTCGGTCGCGTACCCGTGACCCCAGGCGCTCGGCCGGAGCTGCCAGCCGATCTCCAGATCCTCCTCGTACGGCGGGAGCAACCGGATCAGCAGCGCGCCGACGACCTCACCGTCGTCCTTGCGGGCGACCGCCCAGCGGCCGGCCGGGACCACGAAGTTCGGCTGGGCCTCGATCCAGGAGTGCAGGATCAAACGCATGGTTGTGGCGTCCGGCACCTTCTCGATGGCCGGTGACAGCCAGGGCGCCACGTCGGCGGAGCCGTAGATCTCCAGCGCGGCGTCGGCGTCGTCTTCCTCCCAGTCCCGGATCACGAGCCGGTCCGTCTCCAGCTTCAGGGTCACCTGGCCAGGGTATGCGGTCGGCCGCAGCAGACAACAGAAACGACGGGTGAACGAGAGAACCGCAGGGCGGTCCTGGAACGGACCACCCTGCGGTGGCCGAAGGGCGCCGGGGGGTGGCGCACCTTCGACTTGCGGAGGCGTCGAGGGGGAACGACGACCTCCACCGGGTCCGGAGACGCCGAGGGGTGGGTTTCGGAACGTCTCCGGTGGCTTTGTTGTGCGGGGGATCAGCGCGGGCCGAGTTCCAGAGGCTGGGTGCGGATCCACCGGGTGGTCGTCTGCTGCCGGCCCATGGCGATCACGTCGCCCGCGGGGCCGGCGGAGAAGACCCGGCTGGCGGCGGGACGTCGCGAGACGCCGACACCGCGCTGGACCTCTGCCAGTAGCTGGTTGACCCGCTTGCGCAGGTCCTCCACTTCGGACTGTAGCGCGAGAACGTGCCGAATTCCCGCGAGGTTGACGCCTTCCTCCTGACTGAGGTGCTGCACGTACCTCAGCCTGGCCACGTCGTACGCCGAATACCGCCGGCCGCGGCCGGACGCCCGGCTCGGCACCACCAGGCCGAGCCGGTCGTACTGGCGCAACGTCTGCGGGTGCATGCCGGCCAGCTGGGCCGCCACCGAGATCACGTAGATCGGGGTGCGGTCGTCCCAGGTCGGCACCTGGCTGAACGGGATGCCCATCACGAGCTCCCGAACAACCCGGCCCGCAGATCAGGATGGTCGGACGCGGAGTTGAACTCCTGCAGCTTTTCCTTCTGCTCGTCGGTCAACTCGTGCGGCACCTGCACCTCGAGGGTGAGCATCAGGTCGCCCTTCGTCCCGTCCCGGCGTACCGAACCCTTACCGCGGACGCGCAGCTTGCTGCCGTTCGCCGTACCGGCCGGGATCCGGACCGTGACCGGGAGGCCGTCCAGCGTCGGGACCTTGATCTCCGCGCCCAGCGCCGCCTCGGTGAAACTCACCGGGACGTTCAGGGTCAGGTGCTCACCCTGCCGGCCGAAGATCCGGTGCGCCTTGACGTGCACTGTCACGTACAGGTCGCCCGCCGGGCCGCCGCGCTCGCCGGCCGCACCCTTGCCCTTCAGCCGGATCCGCTGACCGTCCTGCACGCCCGCCGGGATGCGGACCTGCATGGTCTTGCTCGACTGCCCGCGGCCGGAGCCGTGGCAGGTCTCGCACGGCTGGTCGACGACCAGACCGCGGCCCTTGCACTCGGTGCACGGCTCGGTCATCGCGAACACGCCGCCCTGCACCGAGGTCTGCATGCCGGTGCCCTCGCACTTCAGGCAGACCTTCGGCACCGTGCCGTACTTCGCTCCGGTCCCCCGGCAGGTCGGGCACGGCTCGTCGCTGGTCATCCGGAGCCCGACCGTGACACCGTTCACGGCCTCGGCGAACTCGATCGTCGCCTCGGTCTCGATGTCCTGGCCGCGCCGCGGACGGGCCGTCGTGGTGGTCGTGGTCCGGCCACCACCGCCGAACATGCCGCCCAGGATGTCGCCCAGCCCGCCGCCGGTGCTCTGCCCGCCGCCACGGTTGAACAGGTCGCCGACGTTGAAGTCGAACCCCCCGCCCTGACCGCTACCACTCGGCATCCGGAAGCCACCGCTGCCGAACAGCCGGCGGGCCTCGTCGTACTCCTTGCGCTTCTTCGGGTCCCCGACCACGTCGTACGCCTCGGAGACCTCCTTGAACTTGGCCTCCGCCTTGGTGTCCCCGGCGTTCGAGTCCGGGTGGTACTGCCGCGCCAGCTTGCGGTAGGCCTTCTTGATCTCGTCGGGCTCGGCGGTCTTGGAGACGCCGAGAACCTTGTAGAAGTCCTTCTCGATCCAGTCCTTCGTGCTCATCTGGCGCCTCCCCTCCCGTCGTGCCGATTACTCCGCGGACTCGTCCGCGGCCTTGTCGTCATCAATGTTCTCCACCGGTACGTCGGCCTTGGCGGCGTCGGCCGGCAGTTGTTCCGTCGGCTCCGACACGGCCACCCGGGCCGCCCGCAGGATCCGCTCGCCGAGCCGGTAGCCCGGTTGCATGATCATCGTCGCGGTCGGGCCGTCGACGTCGTCGGAATAGTTGTGCAGCAAGGCCTCGTGGATCCGCGGGTCGAAGGGGTCGCCCTTCTCGCCGAACCGCACCAGGCCGAGCTTCTCGGTGACCCGCTCCAGCGACTCGGCGACCGCCTTGAAGGCGCCCTCCAGCTCACCGGCCTCGCGGGCCCGGCCGATGTCGTCCAGGATCCCGAGCAGCTCGGTGAGCACCGTGCCGACCACCAGCTCCCGGGCCGCCTCGCGGTCCCGGTCCACGCGGCGCTTGTAGTTCACGTACTCGGCCTGCAGCCGCTGCAGGTCCGCCGTACGCTCCGCGAGCGCCTCGGTCAGCAGGGCCTCCTGCGCGGACGGACCGACCAGGTCCGACGGGTCCCGCGGCGGCTGCTGTCCACCAGGGCCGCCGGCCGCGGAAGCCCCGTCCGAGGGCTCCCGCAGCTTGCCGGTTTCCGGGTCGATCCGGCGCTTGTCCCGGACGACGGGCTCGCCGTCGCCGAACTCGCTGCCGGTCGGTCGATCCGTCACTTGTCCTCCGTCTTGTCCTGCGGCCGGTCCTCGTCCACGATCTCGGCGTCCACGACGTCGTCGTCGTTGCTGCTCGAGCTCGCGTCCTCGGACGTGGCGCTGTCGTCGGCCTGGCCGCCGGCGGCCTGGGCGTTCGCGTACATCGCGGCACCCATCTTCTGGCTGGACTGGGCGAGCTTCTCCGAAGCGGCCTTGACCGCGTCGGCGTCGTCACCCTCGAGGGCCTTCTTCAGCTCGGCGACGCCGTCCTTGACCTCGGTCTTGACGTCGTCCGGAATCTTGTCCTCGTTCTCCTGGAGGAACTTCTCGGTCTGGTAGACCAGCGACTCCGCCTGGTTGCGGTTCTCCACCGCCTCGCGGCGCTTGCGGTCCTCCTCGGCGTACTGCTCGGCGTCGCGGACCATCTGGTCGATGTCGGTCTTCGGCAGCGCGGAGCCACCGGTCACCGTCATCCGCTGCTCCTTGCCGGTGGCAAGGTCCTTGGCGTTCACGTGCACGATGCCGTTCGCGTCGATGTCGAAGGTGACCTCGATCTGCGGCACGTTCCGCGGCGCCGGCGGCAGGCCGGTCAGCTCGAAGTTGCCGAGCGACTTGTTGTCCCGGGCCATCTCACGCTCGCCCTGGTACACCTGGATCATCACCGACGGCTGGTTGTCCTCCGCCGTGGTGAAGATCTCCGAGCCCTTGGTCGGGATCGTGGTGTTCCGCTCGATGATCTTGGTGAACACGCCGCCCTTGGTCTCGATACCGAGGCTCAGCGGGGTCACGTCGAGCAGCAGGACGTCCTTGACCTCACCCTTCAGCACACCGGCTTGAAGCGACGCTCCGACGGCTACGACTTCGTCCGGGTTGACGCCCTTGTTCGGGTCCTTGCCGCCGGTCAGTTCCTTGACCAGGTCGGCCACCGCGGGCATCCGGGTCGAGCCGCCGACCAGGATCACGTGGTCGATCTTCGACACGTCGATACCGGCGTCCTTGATGACGGCCTTGAACGGGGCGCGGGCGCGCTCCAGCAGGTCGTTGGTCAGCTTCTGGAACTCGGCGCGGGAGAGCTTCTCCTCCAGGTGCAGCGGGCCCGAGTCGGTGAGGCTCAGGTACGGCAGGTGGATGGTGGTCTCGGCCGCGCTGGACAGCTCGATCTTGGCCTTCTCGGCGGCCTCGTTGAGCCGCTGCATGGCCATCTTGTCGCCGGACAGGTCGGTGCCGTTCTTGTTCTTGAACTGGGTCACCAGCCACTGGACGATCCGGTTGTCCCAGTCGTCACCACCGAGGTGGTTGTCGCCGCTGGTCGCCTTCACCTCGAAGACACCGTCGCCGATCTCCAGCAGCGAGACGTCGAACGTACCGCCACCCAGGTCGAAGACCAGGATGGTCTGCTCGGTGCCCTTGTCCAGGCCGTACGCGAGCGCGGCCGCGGTCGGCTCGTTGACGATCCGGTGCACCTTCAGGCCCGCGATCTCGCCGGCCTCCTTGGTCGCCTGGCGCTGCGCGTCGGAGAAGTAGGCCGGCACGGTGATGACCGCGTCCGTGACCTGCTCCCCGAGGTACGCCTCGGCGTCCCGCTTCAGCTTCTGCAGCACGAACGCGCTGATCTGCTGCGGGGTGAACTTCTTGCCGTCGATGTCGACGCTCCAGTTTTCGCCCATGTGGCGCTTGACGGAGCGGATGGTGCGGTCGACGTTCGTGGTGGCCTGGCGCTTCGCCACCTCGCCGACCAGGACCTCGCCGTTCTTGGCGAAGGCGACGACCGAGGGCGTCGTGCGCGCTCCCTCGGCGTTGGGGATGACGGTGGGCTCGCCACCTTCCAGTACGGCGATGACGGAGTTCGTCGTACCGAGATCGATTCCGACCGCGCGGGCCATGCTTTACCTCCACACTGTGTGAGTCCGGGGAACGACCCCCGAGACCCCCGGACTTGAGTGATACAGACTCAATGTTGCCCGTTCGTCCGCCTCGGTTCAAATCCGTGACGCGACAAACTTGAGTTCACTGGACTCAACATTGCACACCGCCCAGGTCATTCCCAAGGGGAGGCCCGATTTTCCGGGTTCAGGTCAGGGTCGGGCCAGGGGCCCGCCGAAACTGCCCCTGCCTCAGCAAGGGTTATCCATGGGATGGTGTGCCGGTGAGACTCCGCCCGATGACCGCCGCCGACTTCGTCGCGGTACTTGCGCTCAACTCCGCTGCGGAGGGTCTGGTCCAACCACTCGGCCCGGACCGCCTGGACTGGCTCCGCCTGATCGCCGCCCACGCCGTCGTGGTCGACGTGGACGACCGGCCCGCCGGTTTCGTCCTCACCTTCACCCCCGGGTCGGCGTACGACGGTCTCGAGTTCGGGTGGTTCACCCAGACCTACGCCGACCGCTTCCTGTACATCGAGCGGATCGTCGTCGACCCCGAACACCGCCGCCAGGGCATCGCCTCGACGGTCTACAACGCGATCGAGCGGGCCGCCAAGCCCTTCGACCGCGCTGTCGCCCGGGTCCGCTCCGACTCCCTCGACTCCGCCGGGCTGACCTTCCACACCTCCCGCGGCTACCACGAGGTCGCCAACCAACGCCTCGCCAACGGCACCTCCACCGCACTCCTGTCCAAGGAGCTCTAAAGCTGCCGCACGTCGAGCAACCCCCGCACCGGCAACTCGTGCCGCAACCGCGACTCGCTCAACCCGTCGACGACACAGGCCACCCCGATCCACCGCGCCCCACAGTCCTCGACCAACCCCCGAGCCACCCGCGCCGTCGCCCCGGTCTCGACCCAATCGTCGACCATCAGCACCCGATCCCCCGCCCGTACCAACCGCCGCGGAAACCCGAACACCTGCTGCCGATCCCGATAGTCCGGCCCACCCGTACGCCGCACCCACCGCTCACTGTCGACCCCGGCCCCCGCCTCCTTCCGCATCTCCACAAACCCGACGTGCAGCGCCGCCGCGGTCAGAGCCCCCACCAACGACCCCCGCGACACCGGCCCAAGCACCACCGTCGGCACCTCGCCATACAACCCCGCCAACGCCGGCCCAAGCTCCCGCAACAGCTCACCGTCCCGCCACCACCCGGTGACGTCCGCGCAGTCCCTTCACGCCCCTCGATCGCCCCGCCAGCGAAACGCCGCCTGCAACCGTGCTCTCGTGTCCATGACCCCACGGTCTCGCGGCTGCCGTGCCCTCCGCATCCGGTTTTCCGGACCGCCAGGCCATCACAATTGAGCGGCCGCGGGCAGGCTGAGCGTGCGGAGGTGGTCGGCCCGTCGATTGTGATGGCCTGGCGGTCCGCCTGTGGATAACCACCGCCGCGGCCTCGGCCGGTGCGCCACGATGAACCCATGCCCGAGGTCGTCGACGTACTGCTGCGGCGCGAGGGCACGGCGACGTTCGGGCAACTGCGCGCCGTCGTGTCCGGTCGCGCAATTCGCGCAGCTCTGGCCACCGGATCGATTCGCCGGATCGCCAAGGGCGTCTACGCCCTGCCTGCTGCGCCCGACCCGATCACTGCCGCTCGCGCCCAGGGTGGGCTGGTGTCGCATCTCAGCGCTGCCGTGCTCCACGGATTCGACGTACTGGAACTGCCGGACAAGCCCCAGATCACCGTTCCCCGCGGCCAGCACCGGCGGCTGAGCCCGGTGAGCTGTGTGCTGCACTGGGCCGACGACCTGCCGTCCGACGGCACCTGCACCAGCAAGCTTCAGACGGTTCTGGACTGCGCACGAACTCTGCCGTTCGCGGCCGGCCTCACGATTGCCGACTCCGCGCTCCGCGGACGGGTACTGGACCGCTCCCAGCTCATGGTCGCCGCCGCCAACCTGAGCGGACCAGGCTGCCGCAGGGCGAGGCAGGTGGCGGCCGCCGCGGATGGCCGGGCCGAGTCCCCGCTCGAATCGGTGCTCCGCGCGATCCTGATCGAGGCGGGCATCCTCGGGTTCGAGCCACAGGTCGTGGTGCGCGACGGCACCTTCTCCTCCCGGATCGACCTTGCCAACCCGGCGCTGATGATCGCGGTCGAGGCCGACGGCTTCGCGTACCACGGGACCCGTGCGGCGCTCGCTCGCGACTGTCGCAGGCACGTCAGCCTCACAGTGCGCGGCTGGCGGCTCCTCCGGTTCTCCTGGGAGGACGTGATGTTCGACCCGGAGTGGGTGCTCCAGGCGATCCGCGACGCGATCGCCGGATCCCCAGGCCATCACAACGGATCGGATTCGCGCACGGCCACGCTTGAGGCGGCCGGCTCGGGCCGATTGTGATGGCCTGGCGGTCCGGCTAGGTGTCGCGGCCGGCGACGAGGGTGCGGGTGATCAACGGGACGGCGGGGCGGTAGGCGAGGTGGAGGTACGACGGGGCGTCGAGGATGGCCAGGTCCGCGGGGGCGCCTGGGGTGAGGTGGCCCAGGTCGGGGCGGCGGAGGGAGGTGGCGCCGCCGGCGGTGGCGGACCAGAGGGCCTCGGCGGGGGTCATGTGCATTTCGCGGACTGCCAGGGCGATGCAGAAGGGCATTGAGGAGGAGTAGCCGGAGCCGGGGTTGCAGTCGGTGGCGAGGGCTACGGTGACGCCGGCGTCCAGGAGGCGGCGGGCGTTGGGGTACGGCGATCTTGTCGAGAACTCGATCGCGGGCAGGAGGCCGGCTACTACGCCGCTGGAGGCCAGGGCGTCGATGTCGGCGTCGGCCAGGTGGGTGCAGTGGTCGGCTGACGCGGCGCCGAGCTCGACGGCCAGTTGTACGCCGGGGCCTTCGCCGAGCTGGTTGGCGTGGACGCGGGGCTGGAGGCCGCGGGCGATGCCTGCCTGGAGGATCGCCCGGCCTTGGTCGGCGTCGAAGGCGCCGCGTTCGACGAAGACGTCGATCCACTTCGAGTGCTTCGCGGCAGCGTCGAGCATGGGGCCGGTGACCAGGTCCACGTAGCCGGCCGGGTCGTCGGCGTACTCGGCTGGCACGACGTGGGCCCCGAGGTACGTCGTCTCGTCGGTGAACTGGGACGCGATCTGCAGCGCCCGGGCCTCGTCGGTGACCGTGAGGCCGTAGCCGGACTTGATCTCGACCGTGGTGGTGCCTTGGCGGCGCATCTCGGCGACCAGGCGGGACACGTTCGCAGTCAGGTGCTCGTCGGAGGCGGCGCGGGTGGCGGCGACGGTCGTACGGATGCCGCCGGCGGAGTACGGCGTACCGGTCATCCGGGCGGCGAACTCCTCGGCGCGGTCGCCGGCGAAGACGAGGTGCGAGTGCGAGTCGACGAAGCCAGGGATCACCGCGCGGCCGCCGAGGTCGGTGGCGGCGTCTGTCGCCGGGGCGTTGCGGCGTTGGCCGACCCAGGCGATCTTGCCGCCGTCGATGACGAGGGCGGCGTCGTGCAGTTCCCCGAGGAGGCCGCCGTGGGCGGGGTCGTTGGTGACCAGAGAGCTGATTCCGGTGAGCAGGAGCGACGTCATCGGGTCACCGCCGCGATCGAAGCAGCCAGCTCGGCCGCCACATCCATCCGAATGTGCTTGCCATCAGCAACCAGATGATTGCCTGAGGCGATGACGTCGGACACGTCCGCGGCGGTTGCGGCGAAGACCGCGGTTTCGGTTGCGCCGCCGGTGCCGGCGGTGCGGACTGTGTCGAGGCGGATCACGACCAGGTCGGCGCGGGCGCCGGGCTCGATCGCGCCGGCGTCGGGGAAGCCGATCGACCGATGGCCGTCGGCGGTTGCCGCCTTCAACAGCTCCGACGCGGACCAGTGGCCGCGTTGCTCGGTGGCCAGTCGTTCGTTCAGTTCGAGCGCGCGCATCTCCTCGAAGAGGTCGATCACGGCGTGGCTGTCGGAGCCCAACGTCAACGGCGAGCCTGCGTCGCGGAGGTGGACCGAGGGGCCGATGCCGTCGGCCAGGTCGCGTTCGGTGGTGGGGCAGAAGCAGGAGTACGTCGCGGAGCTTCCGAGGAGGCCGACGTCGACCGAGGTCAGGTGCGTCGCGTGTACGGCGCTCGTCCGGCCGCTGAGGAAGCCGGTCTCGTCGAGGACCTGGGTCGGAGTCCGCCCGTACGCCGCGAGGCTTGCCTCGTTTTCGGCGACCTGTTCGGACAGGTGGATGTGCAGCGGTACGTCGGGGAACGCCGAGGCGACCGCGCCGAGCTGGTCCTGCGGGACGCCCCGGACCGAATGCGCCGCGGCACCGATCACCACGTCGTCGCCGCCGCTCAGCTGCGCGACGCGGGAGGCCCACGCGGTCGCGTCGCCGTCGCTGAACCGCTGCTGTACCTCGTTGAGCGGCTGATCGATGCCGCCGGCAACGTAGCAGGTGTCGAGCAGCGTGATCCGGATCCCGGCGTCGCGCGCGGCCGCGATCAGCGCCGTACCCATCGCGTTCGGGTCGTCGTACCGGCGGCCGCCGGGAGCGTGGTGCAGGTAGTGGAACTCGCCGACCGCGGTGATCCCGGCGAGCAGCATCTCGCCGTACACGGCGCGGGCGAGCTCGTAGTACGTGTCGGGGGTGAGCGTGGCCGCGACGGCGTACATCTGCTCGCGCCAGGTCCAGAACGTGCCGCGCTCGGTCTGTGTACGGCCGCGGAGCGCGCGGTGGAACGCGTGGCTGTGGCAGTTCGCGAGGCCGGGGACGACGAGGCCGTTCAGGACCGTGGCGTCGCCCGGGTCCGCGCCGGACTCAACCGCGGTGAAGCGGCCGCCGACCACCGTGAGGAGCACTCGTGATGCGAGACCACTCGGGAGCAGGGCGGTCTCGCACCAGTACGTCGTCACCTCGCGAGATCCCTCAGTACGGCGGCCAGCGCGTCGACGCCCGCGAGGCAGTCGTCCAGCTCCGCGTACTCGGCCGGGGAGTGCGAGACGCCGGTCGGGTTCCGGACGAACAGCATCGCGGTCGGGATGCCGGCGTCGGAGAACACGCCCGCGTCGTGCCCGGCGCCGGTCGGCAGCACCGGGGCGCCGTCGAGTACGCCGACCAGGCGGTCGCGGAGGCCGGCCGGGAAGTCGACGATCGGCGAGACCGACTCGGCGGTGACCTCGAGCGTCGTACCGTCGCGTTCGGCGCGTTCGGTGGCCTGCTTGGTGATTGCCGCGAGCAACGATTCGAGAGTAGCGGTTTCGGCGGCGCGGGCGTCCAGCCAGGCGGTGACCTGGGACGGTACGGCGTTGGTGCCGTTCGGCTCGACGGACACCCGGCCGAACGTCGCGCGGGCACCGGCCAGGCGGGCCTGCTTGTTCGCGGCCAGGGCGGTCATCGCGTACGTGAGCATCGGGTCGTGCCGGTCCTCCATCAGGGTCGTACCGGCGTGGTTGGCCTCACCACCGAACGTGAACCGGTACCGCCCGTGCGGCCAGATCGAGCTCGCGACACCCACCGGCGCCGTCAAGCCTCGCCCTTGCTCCACGTGCAGCTCGACGAACGTCCCCATCCGCTGCAGGAGCGGCGACGGCCCGACGCCGGCCGGATCGATCCCAGCCTGCTCCAACGCCTCCCCGAGCCCAACTCCCGCGCGATCCTTCAGCTGCAGCGCCTTCTCCGCGGACAGCACCCCTGCCGCGATCCGGGACCCCAAACAGGGCATCCCGAACCGCGACCCCTCCTCCTCGACAAAAGCCCCGATCCCAATGGGCACGCCCGGCACGAACCCGTCCGCCCGCAACTTGTCCACAGCCGCCAGAGCGGAAACCACCCCAAGCGGCCCGTCGAACGCCCCACCATCAATCACCGAGTCCAGATGACTCCCGGTCACGATGCCCGGGCTGGCAGCCGGCCCTCCGGCCGGCTCCCCGCCCGGGGTTGGAGAGGGGGCACCGGCTCGGTGCTCACCGCCCGCGAGTGCAGCCGGGGCGCCAGGCGGTTCCCACCAGGCGATCAGGTTGCCGATGGGGTCGGACTCGACCTTCAGGTTGCGGGCGGCGCACTGGTCGAGGAACCAGTGCGTCGCTTCGCGTTCGGTGGGGGTGTAGCCGCCGCGGGTGTAGCCGCCGGTTTCGGGGCTGCGGCCGATGGCGGACTGGTCGGCCCAGAGGGATTCGAAGCTCAAGTCAGGACTCTCAGGACACTGGGTTCTTCGACAGCCAGTCCTTGGCGACCGCGTCCGCGCTCTCCTTGCCGACGTCGATCCGCTTGACCAGCGCGGTCAGGTCGTCGGTGGTGAGCTTGGCGTCGACCGCGTTCAGCGTGGTGGCGACGTCGCCGGCCTTGTGATCGGTCCGGATCAGCGGAACGATGTTGTTCGGCGGCAGGATGTGCTGCGGGTCCTCCAGCTGGACCCAGCCCTTGTCCTTGATCACGGCCTGTGTGGTGAACAGGTCGGTCACCTGGATGGTGTTGTCCCCCAGCGCCTTGATGCTCAGCGGGCCACCCGCGTCCAGCGTCTTGTAGTCCTTGAAGTCGACGCCGTACTTCTCCTTCATGCCCTTCAGCCCGGCGGTCCGGACCTTGAACTCGGAGCTGCCGCCGGCGACCAGGTTCTTGCCCTTCAGGTCGGCGATCGACTTCAGGTTGTACTTGTCTGCGGTCGCCTTGGTCACCACGATGGTGTCCTCGTCGGCGGCCGGCGACATCTCCAGGATCTCCAGGCCCGGCGTCAGCGCCTTCTTCAGCGCGTCGTACGCCTTCTGCGGGTCGGTCTCGGTGGAGTTCTTGTCGAAGTACGCGAGCGAGGCACCGGTGTACTCCGGCACCAGGTCGACGGACCCGTCCTTGATCGCGGCCATGTAGGTCTCGCGGTTGCCGATGTTCGGCTTCTTCTTCACGTCGATGCCCTTGGCGGCGAGCGCCTGGCCGTAGATCTCCGCCAGCAGCTGGCTCTCGGAGAAGTCGGCGGACCCGACGGTGATGCTCGTCACCTTGGACGGTGCAGGCGAGGACCCCGCGTTGTTGTTGCCGAGCTGGTTGCCCCCACCCCCACAGCCGGCCAGGCCGAGCACCGCCACCCCGGCGATCGCAGTACGGATGAGCGTGGATCTCAACACGAGAGCCTCCAGTGTTCTCGTTCAGCCACCGACCGGTGCCGATGGATGTGGCAAGTTCATCAGGTCCGACGGACAGTTAGCCCAGTTTCAGCCCAGGCGAGACGGTGATTCGCCCGATCAGCGCGAACATCGCGTCGAGCAGCAGCGCCATCAACGCCACCAGCAACGCCCCGCTGAACATCTGCGGGAAGTCCCGCAGCTTCAGCCCGTCGATCACGTACCGCCCGAGGCCGCCGAGCGACACCAGCGCCGCGATCGTCGCGGTCGACACGATCTGCAGCGTCGCGCTCCGGACGCCGGAGATGATCAGCGGCATCGCGATCGGGATCTCCACCTTGGTCAGGATCTCGCGTCCGGTCATCCCCATCCCCCGCGCGGCGTCGATCGTCGCCGGATCGACACCCGAGATACCGGCGTACGTCGAGGCGAGGATCGGCGGGATGCCCAGCGCGACCAGCGCGATCAGCACCGGCAGGAAACCGATCTGGTTGGTCAGCAGTACGGCGAGCATCAGCAACCCGAGGCTCGGCAGCGCCCGCGCCGCGTTGCCGAGGTTGATCGCCAGGAACGCCCCGCGCCGGGTGTGCCCGATCCGCAGGCCGATCGGTAGCCCGATCACGACGGACAGGCCGAGCGCGGCAAACGTGTACCAGAGGTGCTCGAGGATCCGCGCCCAGATGCCCTCGTTGCCGGACCAGTTGTACGAGTCGGTCAGGTACTGCCACATGTCAGGCCACCTCCGCCACCGGCGCCGCGACCCGGGCCCAGGGAGTCAGGACCCGCTGCAGGGTCACCAGTACGAAGTCCGCGAGCAGGGCGAGCGCCAGCGAGAGCACGACGCCGACGACCACCGGGGTCAGGAACGCCTTCTGGAAGCCGAGCGTGAAGAGTTCGCCCAGGCCGCCGATGCCGATCACCGCGCCGACGCTCACCATCGAGATGTTCGCGACCGTGACGACCCGCAGCCCGGTGAAGATGACCGGTATGGCGATCGGCAGGTCTACCGCGACCAGCCGGTGCAGCGAGCCGTACCCGACCGCGATCGCGGACTGCCGGACGTCGGGCGGTACGGAGCGGAGCCCGTCGATCACGTTCCGGATCAGCAGCGACACGGTGTAGATGGTCAGCGCCACGACGATGTTGATCGAGGACAGCACCTTGGTCCCGAGGATCGCGGGCAGCACGATGAACAGCGCGATCGACGGCAGCGAGTACAGCAGCCCGCCGAACGCGACCAGCGGGTTCGCCAGCCACGAGTACCGCGTCGCGACGTACCCGAGGGGCACCGAGATGATCAGCCCGAGGATCACCGGGATGATCGCCAGGTAGATGTGCTCGCGCAACTGCTCCCAGATCAGCCCGAGGTTGTTGCCTATCCAGGTCATGGGGCCTCCCGGTCTGGACTGAGGAGCGGAGGGAGCGCAGCGACCGGAGCGACGAGGGAAGACCGGGAGTTACAGCCCCATGACCCGTCGCGACGGAGTCGCGACATCAATACAGTCATGAGCGGAGCACTTCCGCCACGGAGCCCTGGTCGACGACGCCGACCGCGCGGCCTTCGTCGTCGACGACCACGCCCAGTCCGTTCGGTGACGTCAGTACGGCGTCCAGGGCCGCGCGCAGCGAGTCGCCGCGCTTGAAGACCGCGCCGAGCGGCTCCAGGTCGTCGGAGCCGTTCTTCCAGCCGACCGGTACGCCGTCGGTCAGCGCGAGCTCGTCCGGCAGCGGCCGCACGGTCAGCTGGTCCGCGTGCACGAACGTCAGCGCCCGGTAACCGCGGTCCTGACCGACGAAGCCACGGACGAAGTCGTCGGCCGGGTTCGCGAGCAACTCGGCCGGCGGGGCGAACTGTGCGAGCTTCCCGCCGACCTGCAGTACGGCGACGTTGTCGCCGAGCTTGATCGCCTCGTCGATGTCGTGCGTGACGAACACGATGGTCTTGCCGATGTCGCGCTGCAGCCGGAGCAGTTCCTCCTGCAGCTGGTGCCGGACGATCGGGTCGACCGCGCTGAACGGCTCGTCCATCAGCATGATCTTCGGGTCGGCCGCCAGCGCCCGGGCGACGCCGACTCGTTGCTGCTGGCCACCGGACAGCTGGGCCGGGTACCGCCCGGCCATCTTCAGGTCCAGGCCGACGCGTTCCAGCAGCTCCATCGCCGTACTGCGGGCCTTGCGCTTGTCCCAGCCGAGCAGCTTCGGCACCGTCGCGATGTTGTCCACCACGGTCTTGTGCGGGAACAGGCCGGCGTTCTGGATCACGTACCCGATCCCGCGCCGCAGCGTCACGGCGTCCTGCGAGTTGATGTCGGAGTCGTCGATCGAGATCGTCCCGGAGGTGCGCTCGATCGTCCGGTTGATCATCCGCAGCGAGGTGGTCTTGCCGCAGCCGGACGGGCCGACGAACACGGTGATCTGGTTGCTCGGGATCCGTAGGGACAAGGTGTCGACGGCGACGGTGCCGTCCGGATACTGCTTGGTGACGTCCTCGAACTCGATCATGGCGCCCCTTCGCGCTCGTCGTCCGGTCGCCCGAAAGACCCTAGCGGAACGACAGACCGAAACCACGCTGTCGTACGGTTTCTCGTTCCTCGGGAATGTGTACCGTAGCGCTACAGATTGCTACCGTCGCAGACAGTTAGTTTTCCCGCATCGGGACGCGCACCCCGCGCTCGTCCGCGACCTCGACTGCCTTGTCGTAGCCGGCGTCGACGTGACGGATCACACCCATCGCCGGGTCGTTGGTCAGTACCCGCTGGAGCTTCTGCCGCGCCAGGTCGGTGCCGTCGGCAACGGATACCTGGCCGGCGTGGATGGACCGGCCGATGCCGACGCCGCCGCCGTGGTGGATCGACACCCAGGACGCGCCGCTGGCCACGTTCACCATCGCGTTCAGCAACGGCCAGTCCGCGATCGCGTCCGAGCCGTCGAGCATGCCTTCGGTCTCCCGGTACGGCGAGGCGACGCTGCCGGTGTCCAGGTGGTCGCGACCGATCACGATCGGGGCCTCGAGTTCACCGGAGGCCACCATGTCGTTGAACCGGACGCCGGCCTTGTCCCGCTCGCCCTGGCCGAGCCAGCAGATCCGGGCCGGCAGACCCTGGAACGCGACCCGCTCGCCGGCCAGCTTGATCCAGCGCGCGAGGTGCTCGTTGTCCGGGAACAGGTCCAGGACCGCCTGGTCGGTCTTCGCGATGTCGGCCGGGTTGCCGGACAGCGCGACCCACCGGAACGGACCCTTTCCTTCACAGAACAACGGCCGGATGTACGCCGGTACGAAGCCCGGGAACTCGAACGCCCGGGCGTACCCGGCCTTCCGCGCCTCGTCCCGGATCGAGTTGCCGTAGTCGAACACCTCGGCACCCGCGTCCTGGAACTCGACCATCGCCTGGACGTGCTTGGCCATCGACTCCTGCGCGCGCTCGGTGAACCCGGCCGGGTCCTTCTCCCGCGCGGTCGTCCAGTCCTCGAACTCGACGCCGAGCGGCAGGTACATCAACGGGTCGTGCGCCGAGGTCTGGTCCGTGACCACGTCGATCGGCGCGCCCCGCTCGAGCAGGTCCGGGACGATCCTGGCCGCGTTGCCGAGGACACCGATCGACAACGGCCGCCGCGCCTTCTTCGCCTCCTCCGCCAGGTGCAGCGCCTCGTCGACGGACGACGCCCGTACGTCGAGGTACCGGTGCTCGATCCGGCGCTGGATCCGGGATTCGTCGACGTCGACGCAGATCGCGACGCCGTCGTTCATCGTGACCGCCAACGGCTGCGCGCCGCCCATGCCACCGAGGCCGGCGGTCAGCGTGATCGTGCCGGCGAGCGTCCCGCCGAACTTCTTCTCCGCGACCGCGCCGAACGTCTCGTACGTACCCTGCAGGATGCCCTGGGTGCCGATGTAGATCCACGACCCGGCCGTCATCTGGCCGTACATCGTGAGCCCCATCGCCTCCAGCTTCCGGAACTCCTCCCAGGTGGCCCAGTCGCCGACCAGGTTCGAGTTCGCGATCAGCACCCGCGGCGCCCACTCGTGCGTCTGCATCACGCCGACCGGGCGGCCGGACTGGACGAGCATGGTCTCGTCGTCCTTGAGGGTGGTCAGCGTCCGGACCATCGCGTCGAACGAGTTCCAGTCCCGGGCGGCCTTGCCGGAACCGCCGTACACGACGAGCTCGTCGGGGTGCTCGGCGACCTCCGGGTCGAGGTTGTTCTGCAGCATCCGCAGCGCGGCTTCCTGCTGCCAGCCGCGGGCGGTCAGGGTGGTGCCGCGGGGTGCGCGGACGGGTCGTGGTCCGGACATGGGTGATCCAGCCTCTCAGTTCAGCGGACCGGTGACGGTCTCGGCAGCGGTGACATAGGTGCCGTCAGCAACGAGTATGACGGAGTGCTCGAGCTCCGGAGCGAGATGCCGGTCCGTGCCCGGCCCCTCGACGTACCGCCGGAGCACGGTCCGGACAGCGGCGGTGGCCGGGGCCGGGTCGAGCGGCGCGCGCAGGTCGAGCGCCCGCGCGGCGGTGAGGATCTCGATCGCCAGGACCCGCTGGAGACCGTCGACGGCCTTGCGCAGCTTGCGGGCGGCGGACCAGCCCATCGAGACGTGGTCCTCCTGCATCGCGCTGCTCGGGATCGAGTCGACACTGGCCGGTACGGCGAGCCGCTTCAGCTCGGAGACGATCGCGGCCTGGGTGTACTGCGCGATCATGTGGCCGCTGTCGACGCCCGGGTCGTCGGCCAGGAACGCGTTCAGCCCGTGGTTGCGCGCCACGTCCAGGAAGCGGTCGGTGCGGCGTTCGCTGATGCTGGCGAGGTCCGCGACCGCGATCGCGAGGAAGTCGAGGACGTACCCGATCGGTGCGCCGTGGAAGTTGCCGTTGGACTCGACGCGGCCGTCCGGCAGTACGACCGGGTTGTCGATCGCGGCGGACAGCTCATAACCCGCGACCGTGGCCGCGTGCGCAGCCGTGTCGCGGGCGGCGCCGTGCACCTGGGGCGAGCAACGCAGCGAGTACGCGTCCTGCACGCGGTTGCAGTCCGGGCCGCGGTGGCTGGCGACGATCGCGCTGCCCTTGAGGATCGCGCGCAGGTTCGCCGCGGACGCGCCCTGGCCGGGATGCGGCCGCAGCGCCTGCAGGTCCTCGGCGAAGACCCGGTCGGTGCCGAGCTGGGCCTCGACGCTCATCGCGGCGGCCAGGTCGGCGGTCTTGAACAGCCGATCGAGGTCGGCGAGCGCGAGGACCAGCATGCCGAGCATGCCGTCGGTCCCGTTGATCAGCGCGAGGCCTTCCTTCTCCGCGAGCACGATCGGGGCCAGGTTGTGCTTTGTCAGTGCTTCGCCCGCGTCGAGAAGGTTGCCGTCGGCATCGCGGACCTTGCCCTCGCCGAGGATCGCCAGCGCGACATGGGACAGCGGCGCCAGGTCCCCGGAGCAGCCGAGGCTGCCGTACTCGTGCACCACCGGCGTCAGGTGCGCGTTCAGCAGGCCGGCGTACGCCTGGGCCGTCTCCACCTTCACACCGGTGCGGCCGGTGGCGAGGGTGGACAGCCGGAGCAGCGCGAGCGCGCGGACGACCTCGGTCTCCACCTCGGGGCCGGAGCCGGCCGCGTGCGACCGGATCAGGCTGCGCTGCAGCTGCGCCCGCAGTTCCGGCGCGATATGCCGGGTGGCGAGCGCGCCGAACCCGGTCGAGACGCCGTAGTGCGGGGTGTCCGCATGGGCCAGCGCCTCGATCGCGGCACGCGACTTCGCGATCTCCTCGAGGGCCTGGTCGTCGATCCGTACCTGCGCGCCGTACCGCGCCACCGCGACCACCTGGGCCGGGGTCAGCGGGCCGACGCCGACAATCACCGTCTGTTCCACCCGATCATTGCACCGCGCCGGACCGGCGCCGGACAGCAGCGGCACACACTTTTCGTCTCGAATCTGAGACAACGAGGGCGACCCTCAGTAGCCGTAAGGTTCTGACATGGTCTTCGAAGTCCGGACGGCGCGGCCGGAGGACGCGGTCGGTGTCGCCCGGGTCTGGGCCGCCACGATGCCGTACCTGGTGAAAACGGCACGGGCGGTCGAGCTACAACTGCGGCACGGCCGTTCGCAGGAGGTGCTGATCGCTGTCGACGAGCCTGACGTGGTCGGGTACGCGAACCTCTACCTGCCGCCGGCGGACGCCGAGGCGCCGCGGGTGCGGATCACGATCCAGGTACCGCCGTCGAACCGCGGTCTTGGGATCGGCGCGGCGCTTCTGGACGCGATCACTTCTCGCGCGCGGGAGCTCGGGGCCGCTCGGTTGCTGGTCGCGGTGGCCGAGGACTCGATGGACTTCGCCACGAAGCAGGGGTTCACGATCGGGCGGCGGATGACGCATTCCGCGGCCGATCTGACCGCGGCGCGGGAGCCGTTGCCGGTACCGGACGGGCTGCGGCTGGTCACGTACG
The DNA here is from genome assembly GCF_017876295.1 of Kribbella aluminosa. Classification (NCBI taxonomy): domain Bacteria; kingdom Bacillati; phylum Actinomycetota; class Actinomycetes; order Propionibacteriales; family Kribbellaceae; genus Kribbella; species Kribbella aluminosa. The sequence goes on from NZ_JAGINT010000002.1 coordinate 219,090, forward strand.
AGCAGCTGGAGCCGCGGCAGCTGTACGACGCCGAGGTCCAGGTCCGCGACGACGACCCGAGCGGGCTGTCCGGCGGGCCGGCGTACGAGGAATGGGTCCGTACGTCGTGGCAGAACCCGGACACCCGGTACGACCTCAGCGTCGCCGTACTGGACGGGGACCGGGTGCTGGCGTTCGTGACCACGACCGCGGACCCGGACCGCCGGGTGATCTGGTCGAACCTGACCGGGACGATCCCGTCGGCGCGCGGGCGCGGGCTCGCGAAGGTGGCGAAGTCCGCGGCGCTGGCGCGGTCCCGGGACGCCGGCTTCACGGTCGCCTCCACCGGGAACGACGCCGCGAACGAGCCGATGCTGGCGGTCAACCGCTGGCTCGGGTACCGGGAGACCTCAGGCGCGTGGACCGCGGAGAAGGAGCTGTGAAGCGGCTCGCCGTCTCGCTGACGCTCTTCCTGGTGCTGTCACTCGGCGTCGGACTGGCTGTCTCCGGGCCGGACTTCATGGACTGGGGCATCGCCGGCGGGCTGTTCGCGATCGCGGTCGCAGGCGAGAGCTTCCGCTTCTGGCTGCGCCGAACCCGCGCAAAGAAGCGCTCCGAGATCTAAGCCCCGCTCCGTCCGAAGAAGCGGCGAGACGCCTCGTGAGTTCCTCGGACGTACGAGGGTGTGAGGGTTACGCTGCCGTTGTGAGCGGCAACGTTCCCGCCTCGACCCGCACGCTGCGGGTGCTGACGTTCCTGGCCACCCAGCCCGGGCCGGTACCGATGGAGCGCATCGCCTCCGCGGTCGGGCTGCCGCGCTCGTCGACGTACCACTTGCTGCGGGCAATGATCCACGAGGGGTACGTCGTACATCTTCCCGAGGAGAAGCGGTACGGGCTCGGGGTGGCGGCGTTCGAGATCGGCTCCGCCTACCTGCGGCACGATCCCCTGGAGCGGTTGGCGCGGCCGTTGCTGGTCCAGCTGGTACACGAGGTCGGGCAGACGGCGCATCTCGGCGTACTGCACGGCCGGGAACTGGTGTACCTCCTGAAGGAACAGCCGCCGCGTCCCGTGACACTGGTGACCGACGTCGGCGTACGCCTCCCCGCCACGCTCACCGCCTCCGGCCGCGCCCTGCTCGCCGAACTACCACCCGCCCAGGTCCGAGCCCTGTTCCCGTCCACGGAGTCCTTCGTACGCCGAACCGACCTCGGCCCGCAGTCGCTGAGCCAACTCCGTCGAATCCTCGCCGACGAAAAACGCCAAGGCTTCGCGGTCGAGGACTCCTTCATCACCCCCGGCATGGCCTCGGTAGCCAGCGCCGCCGTAGACCACGCCGGCCACCCGGTAGCCGCCATCAGCGTCACCTTCCGCACCGACACAGTCCCACCCACGGACCGCCCCCACCTGGCCCACAAAATCCGCCAAGCCGCCAAAGCCCTAACCCGCCGCCTCCACGGCTAAAGAACTAACAGGCGGAGGCGCTACGGCTGGGAGGTACGACGGCTGGGAGGTACGACGGGAGGAGGTACGACGCGGGGGTACGTAATGCAGACGGGGATAGTAGGAGACGGGGGAACCAGCCCCCGCGTGCTCTGCGGGCGCTTACTTCGTCGCTCCGCTCCTCAGCGCACCCACTCCGCGCGCTCCACCCGCCCCCGGCTACCGCCGGAGCATTTGTTCCGGCTGACGCCGTGGAGTTGTCGGCTACCGCCGACGAGTTGCTCGCTGGCGCTCGCCAGCGACTACCAGGTGTTCGGGCAACCGGCCGCGATCTGATCGGCGATCCTGTGGTCGTCGGAGACAGAACAACTCCTCCGATCCACCTGAATCGGAGGGGTTGTCGGGCTCTTCTGTCCGGGTGGAGGAGTGATGGTGGTCCCGGTTCGGGGTCGTTAGACAGGTTGTGGTGGGTTGGGACCTGGTATTGCCTGTCTCCTGTCACCAGAACCTGTCCCCGGTCCGCACCGTCACCCCCGCAACTGCGGCACACCACACGACGGCATTCCCCACGCCCGGGACCCGGCGGGCGGAGTTCTCCCCACGCGAAACGACCGGCACGCCGGCCCTGTCGCTCGGGCGGACGCGGCTCGGATTCGGTTCAATTTCCTTCGCCCGGCTGCCGCGCGGAGCGAGCTCGCCCGGCTGCCGCGTGGACCGAGCTCGCCCCGGGTCACGCCGAGTCGTGGCGCCCAGTTGGCGCTGTCAACCGCGAGTCGTGGATTGAGGCGGTGTTTGACCGCCGAGATCCACGACTCGACAACGCGCGTCGTTGCGGTTGTCGGCTACCAGGAGGACTTGGTGATGCCGGGGAGTTCGCCTCGGTGGGCCAGTTCGCGGAAGTGGATTCGGGACAGCCCTGCCTTGCCGAGGTAGCCGCGGGGGCGGCCGTCGATCGTGTCTCGGTTGCGGATCCGGATCGGGCTGGCGTCTCGCGGGAGTTTCTGGAGACGGAGTTGGGCCTCGGCGCGGTCGGCGGCCGACGTCCGCGGATCGGCGATGATCGCCTTCAGGGCGGTCCGGCGCTCGGAGTAGTGGGCGGCGGTGCGGCGCCGTTGGTCGTTCTTGGCGATCTTGGCCGTGGTGGCCATTACCGCTCTTCGCGGAAGTCGACGTGGACGCGGAGGGTCGGGTCGTACTTGCGGATCACCAGGCGGTCGGGATTGTTCCGGCGGTTCTTCCGCGTTACATAGGTGTGCCCCGTGCCCGCGGTGCTGCGGAGCTTGACGATCGGGCGGAGGTCGTTGCGCTTGGCCATGCTGTCCTTTCTCTCATCAGAACGAACGCCGGCCGGGTGGCAGGCATTCCGTCCGACAGGGTACGTTGTAGTGGTTATCGTTTTCAATAAGACGAGGAGAGTCGATGCTGCCGGTGATCTTGCTGACAGGGCTCGACGACGAGTTCCGCGGTGCCGTCGCGGGGAACCTGCTGGCCGAGGCCGGCCCGGCCGGCGTCCTGGTGGAGTACGCCGTACGCGACCTGAGCGCCGTCGTCCGCACCGCCCGGACCGCCGCCGGAGTGATCGACCGTGAGGTGATCACGATGAGCCACCCGTGCGTCTCGTGCGCGATGCGTGGCTCCCTCGTCCAGCTGCTCGCGAGCATCGCGGCCGTCGAGCGGTACGGCGTGGCGATCGTCAACGTCCCCGCCGCCGGCGACACGCACGCGATCACGACCGAGATCGACCAGCACACCGACCTCCACGTCGGCCTGGTCGTCACCAGCGTCGACACTGCGACCGTCCTCGCCGACCTGAACGGCGAGGACCTGCTCCGCGAGCGCGGCATCCCGACAGCGGCCGAGGACGGCCGTGCGACCGCGGAGGTCGTCGTACGGCAGCTCGAGTACGCCGACACCGCCGTCCTCAGCACCGCCGACAGCCCCACCGACAGCCCCACCGAAAGGCTGCTCCAGGCGATCAACCCGCGCCTGTCGACCCGCACAACCCCGGCAGGACTCCTCGACGTACGGCCGAACCTGCCCCGGACCATCGAGCCCGGCTCCATCGCCGCGCCGGTCGAAGGGCTGACGTTCGTCTGGCAGGCGGACCGGCCGTTCCATCCCGAGCGGTTGTACGACGCCCTCGAGGACCTGGTCGCGGGTACGGTCCGCGGCCGCGGCACCCTGTGGATCGCGACCCAGCACCGCCACCGCCTCAGCTGGGACAGCTTCGGGACCAACGTCGCGTTCGGCGTCCTCGGCCCATGGCTGGCCGACCTCCCGGCCGACCGTTGGCCGTCCGTCGGGCAGCAGCACCAGGCCCGGTCGGCGCTCGAGTGGCATCCCGAGCACGGCGACCGCGCGTCGTACCTGTCCTTCACCGGCTCCGCGCTGGACATCCGGGAATTACAGCGACGCCTCGACGGTTGTGTCCTCCGTGCGGACGAAGCAGTCCACCCCCTGACTGATCCGTTCGCTCCCTACTTGGAAGGAAGTACTGCAGCATGAAGAAGGACATTCACCCCGACTACCGCCGGGTCGTCTTCCGGGACAAGTCCGGCAACTTCAGCTTCCTCACCGGTTCGACCCGCGAGAGCACCGAGACCGTCGTCTGGCAGGACGGGAACACCTATCCCGTCGTCGACGTCGAGATCTCGTCCGCGAGCCACCCGTTCTACACGGGCCAGCAGCGCGTGATGGACACCCAGGGCCGCGTGGAGAAGTTCAAGAGGCGCTACGGCCAGAAGTGACCCCCACAGCCCGTCAGGTAACTGACGGGCTGTTTTCTTTGGTCGCACCGGCAACCACCGAAGATGGACGATTCACGCGCCGTGGTGTTCTAGCGTCGACAGCGTGAAGCGTTGGGCTGTGGGTCTGTTCTTCCTGGCACCGTTCGTCGGCGAGTTCCTGCTCGGCAACCAGCCGATCGGCAAGCTCGGCTCGATCTTCCTGTTCGCCCCGATGTACGGCGGCGGCGCTGTGCTGATCCGCGAGGTCGCGCGCCGCTACGGGCTCGACTGGACCGGGATCGTGCTGATGGCGCTCGCGTACGGGCTGCTGGAAGAGGGCCCGATCGACCAGATGCTGTTCAATCCGGCGTACGTCGGTCTCGACAGCTTCGACGGGATGGCGGTGATCCCCGGCCTCGGGATCAGCCTGACGCTTCTGCAGGGCACGGTCACGCTGCATACGATCTGGAGCATCTGCGTACCGATCGCGCTGATCGAGTCCTGCGCCCCGCGCGAACCCTGGCTGCGGCGCGGCGGGCTGATCACGGTCGCGGCGATCTTCATCGTCGGTTCGAGTCTGCTCGGGGTGATGCAGGCCGTCGGCCTCCACTTCGTCGCGTCGGCGGCCGAGTTCATCGGCTCCGCCGTGGTGATCCTCGGACTGATCGCGCTGGCGTTCGTCCTCGGTCGCCGTACACCGCGACCTGCCGACGGCCGGGTACCGCGCCCGCTCGTCGTCGGGCTCACCGCCTTCGCGATGACCAGCGTCTACTGGCTCGAGTCGATCGTGTTCCCCAACGCCAACGAGTGGGTCTCGGCCGCCTGGTGGTTCGTCCTGCTCGGCGCCGCGACGGCGATCGTCCTCCGCTGGGCACGCCGCCGTACCTGGACGCCTCGCCACACCCTCGCGCTCGCGACCGGCGCACTCCTCACCTACGCCTGGGCCGGCTTCAGCCAGGCCCGCGAACTGGACCACCCGTCCTTCCTCGGAAACACCGCCTTCGCGCTGGTCGCGGTCGCGCTCTCGGTCTTCGCCTGGCGACGACAACCCGCCTAGGGCGGACCTGCGCCACTCACTAACCGAGCGTTAGCGGCCGGAGCCACGCCCGGAGTCGGCTGGGCAGAGGGGTGCGCGGGGAGTTGGTGAGTGGCACAGGTCCGTCTCGGATTCGAGATGCTGACCTCAGCGCGGCGGTTACCCCCGAGGGCCCCGCAGTTCCACACTGTGCACATGGAACCGGTCGAGCTCAGCGGTGCTGGGTTGGCGCCGCTCGACGCTGTGGCGTTGGGGCAGCGGCGTACTGCGGTGCGGCTGAGTGACGACGCGCGGAAGCGGATGCGGGAGTCGGCGCGGGTGGTGGCCGAGGTGGCGCGGCGGCGGCCGGTGTACGGGCGGACGACCGGGGTCGGGGCGAACCGGGACGTGCTGACGTCCGACCCGGAGCACGGCGCGCGGCTGCTCGCGTCGCACTCCACGACCGGTACGACGTCGTACCCGAAGGACGTGGTCCGGCTCGGGCTGCTGATCCGGGTCAACCAGCTCGCCGCCGGCGGGTCGGGGCTCGAACCGGCGGTCGCCGACGCGATCGTTGGCCTGCTCAACGACGACGACCTGCCCGACCTGCACCGCGGTGGCGCGATCGGTACCGGCGACCTCGGCCCGCTCGCGGAGCTCGGGCTCGCGCTCGGCGACGTCATCGACGGCACCAGCGCGCTCCCGCTGCTGTCCAGCAACGCGCTCACGCTCGCCGAGTGCTGCCTGGCGTACGTCGAGGCCGCCACGCTGATCGAGGTCGTACCGCTGGTCGGCGCGCTCACGCATGTCGCGCTCCGCGGCAACGCCGAGGTGTACGACGTCCGCGTGCACGAGGCCCGTCCGCAACCCGGGCAACTGAGGGTCGCCCGAAGGATGCGCGAGCTGCTCGACGGCCTGCCGATGAAACCTGCCCGGATCCAGGACCCCTTCGGCCTCCGGGCCTTCGCCCAGGTACTCGGACCGGCCGTCGACCACTCCGATGCCCTGGGCAACAGTGTGCGGATCGACATCAACGCCGCCGCGGAGAACCCGCTGGTGGCCGGCGACACCGTGCTGCACAACGGCAACTGGCACGCGATGCCGATCGCGCTCGCGCTGGACGCGCTCCGGCTCAGCCTGCACAGCGTCGCGACCCTCTCCACCACCCGGGTCGCGAACCTGGTCGACCCGGACTACAGCGGTCTCAGCCGGTTCCTGGCCAGCGGCGCCGAGGCGAGCTCTGGCGTGATGATGATCGAGTACGTCGCCCACGACGCGCTCGCCGCGGTCCGCTCCGCCGCCCAGCCCGCGACCCTCGGTACGGCGACGTTGTCCCGCGGCGCCGAACTGCACGCGAGCTTCGCTCCGCAGGCCGCCGTACTGACCAAGCAACTCCTGGACGCGCTCCGCGAGGTCCTGGCCAGCGAACTCGTCACCGCGACCCGCGCGATCCGGCTGGCCGGGCTGACCCCCGACGACCTGTCCCCCGCGGCCGTCGGCCCGTGGCTGACCGACGCGCTCGCCGCCCTGCCGGACGACCTCGCCGACCGATCCCTGCGCGAGGATCTGGAGATCGCCCGCGGTCTGCTCACCCAGTGGGGCGATCGCCAGGTCGAACACCCGGCCGAGTCCGGCTAGCGAGCAGCTCGCGGAGTTGCGCGGCGAACTCGACCGGATGCGTGGCGTACCCGATGTGGTTGCCGGGAAAGTCCACGACCTGCAGGCCGAGCCGTTCGGCGAGCACCGTGTTCGGCCGGTACGGGAACAGCTCGCGCGACTCGTTGCCACCAGCAAGCACAAGCCGGTCGTCCAGCGCGGCCAGCGCCGTCAGGTCGGGCTCGTACCGCGGGTAGGTCCTGAGCTCGTACTCGAACCAGAAGTTCAGGTTCGCACTCATCCGCTGCATCAGCTCGGCGCGCTGCTCCTCCGGGAGCGCCGCGAACCGCTCGGACGAGTCGTCCGCGGTCACCCCGAGGACGCGTTCGCCGAACCGGCGCATCGCCTCGGCCGGGCCGTCCGCGCGCCACGCGTCGTACAGCTCGTCGAGGAACGCGAGCCACTCGTCGCCGTCCGGCAGCAGCGTCGCGAGCGGTGGTTCGTGGCTGATCAACGTCGCGACGTGCTCCGGCGAACGGGTGAGCAGGTGCAGGCCGACGATCGCGCCCGAGCTGCTGCCGAACACGTGCGCGGGTCCGGATCCGAGGTGTTCGATCAGCGCCACGGCGTCGTCCGCGTCCGCGTCGAGCCGGGTCGCGGCGTCGACCGGACCGTCGGCCGGACTCCGCGAGAAGCCGCGGCGGTTGTAGGCGACGACGGTGTAGTCGTCGGAGAGCTGGCGGAGCAGGCCGGCGTACGGCATGGCATCGCCGTTGCCGCCCGGGATCAGGAGGACGAGCGGGCCGCTGCCCGCGGTCTCGTAGTACAGCTCGGCACCAGGTACGGCAAGCATCATTGCGGCCTTCCGATGATCGATTCGAGTTCGTTCAACGCGTTCTGTACGTAGCTGTGGATCGGCGCGGGACCGCCGTCGGCGAGCCAGCGCGAGACGGCCAGCTCGGCAGCGGCGTTGACGGCCGCGGCCACCACGACCGGCATCAGGCCGTCGCCTGCCCGAGCGGCGATCGCGGCGGCCAGTTCGCGTTCCGTCGCGTTCCGGGCCTTGAGGTACTCGCCCTGCAGGTCCGGCGCGCTCGTGACCAGCCGGACGCCGGCGACCCATTCCGGATCCGGGTCGCCGGCCTCGTACTCCGCGAGCACGCTGAGCCGGATGCTGTCCCACAACGGTTCGCCGGCCGGGCGCTCACGCAGCGCCCGGCCGGTCCGGGTGGCACGATCCGTCGCCAGCGAGCAGATCGCCTCGTACTTGTTCGCGAAGTAGTTGTTGTAGGTCCGCGGCGACACGCCGGCCGCGGCGGCGATGTCCTCGACGAGGACGTTCTCCAGGCCGCGCTCGATCGCGAGGCGCATCGCCGCGATCCCGATCGCCCGCCGGGTGGCGAGCTTCTTGCGTTCCCGAAGACCGGTCATGCGACCAGCCTAGGCACCTCTCTGCGTGTCACGCAATTATTCGCGCCACGCAGTTATCGGCCAGGTCCCGCGTGGCGCTCAGAGGCGGTTGTAGGCCTTCAACGTGCGGAGGGCGCCGACCGTCACGATGCCGCGGTACTCCAGCGTTGCGGCCGGGCCTGGTGGCTCCCACGTGATCCCCCAGCCGCCGTCGGGCTGCTGGTCGGCGATCAGGCGGTCGAGGTGGGCGTCGAGCTGTTCGTCGGTGAAGAGTGGGCGCCAGATGCTGTCCGGCGTCTGCGCGAACTGCAGCGGCGTCACGCCGTACGACGGATCGGCCGCGTCGGCGCGGTAGTAGGCGAGCTTCGGGAGCCACTCGCGAACCCGGTCCAGGTCGGCGTCGCCGCGGTGTTCGAGGAATTCGAGCGCCTCGTGCATGCCGTGCGCGTCCTCCGGGAAACCGTTCGCCAGCTGCTCGGCGCACCAGGCGGCGGCCTTGTCGCGCCAGGGGTGCTCGACGCCCAGCTTGTGCAGCCGGCCGACCAGCCCGGCGGTCGGGTTCACGCCCGGCTGGTACGTCCACTCGGTCATGTGCTCGGCGTGCGGGTAACCCTCGACGGCCGGACCGCACAGCGGTACGGCGCCGTCCGGCGTCGCGACGGAGGCGAGCCAGTCGACGGCCCGTCGAACCATGTCCTCGTCGCGGGCACCGGCCGCGAGCAGCGTGTCGAACGCGACCTCGACGTCGAGCGGCAGGCTGTCCGGGCAGCGCTTGTCCGGCTCCAGTCCCCATCCGAATCCCCCGTCGGCGTTCTGGAATCCGCGCAAGGCGTCCACCACGCCCTGCGCATCCGCCCCCTCGAAAACCGTCGCGAAGAGCCGCCGCTCGAGCACCCGAGCGTCCCGCCGTACGAAGTCCCGTGCTGCCGTGAAGATGTCCATGCCTTCACCCTCCCTCAGATCCTTCGACGGCGTATTGAACGAAACGGACGTCACGGCTCGAATCGGTAGCCCATGCCTGGTTCGGTGAGGAGGTGTTTGGGGCGGGCGGGGTCCGGTTCGAGTTTGCGGCGGAGTTGGCCCATGTAGAAGCGTAGGTTGCCGCTCGCGGTCTCGTAGCCGGGGCCCCACACCTCGGTGAGCAGCTGGCGCTGCGACATCAGCTTGCCGGGGTTGCGGACGAGCACCTCCAGCAGGTGCCACTCGGTCGGCGTGAGGCGGATGTCCTCGCCGTTCTCCAGCGTGACGCGCTTCGCGGACAGGTCCACCACCGAGCCGCCGACGGTCACCACCGGCTGGTCCTGCGCGATGTTGCTGCGCCGCAGTACGGCGCGCATCCGGGCCAGCAGTTCGTCGATCCCGAACGGCTTGGTCACGTAGTCGTCGGCGCCGGCGTCCAGCGCCTCCACCTTGTCGGTCTGGTCGGTCCGCCCGGACAGCACCAGGATCGGCGCGTCGGTCCAGCCGCGCAGCCCGCGGATCACGTCGACGCCGTCGAAGTCCGGCAGCCCGAGGTCCAGGATCACCAGCTCCGGCGGGTGCTGCGCGGCCACCTTCAACGCCGACGTACCGGTGCCGGCCAGGTACACCTCGTACCCCCGCGCCTTCAGATTGATCTGCAACGCCCGCACGATCTGCGGCTCGTCGTCAACCACCAGAACTCTGGTCACTCGACGCCTTCCTGTTCGGAGCGTTCGCGGGCGCCGGGGATCGGTACGTCGGGGCGCGCGGCGGCGGCCGGGATCGAGACCACCATGGTCAGTCCACCACCCGGCGTGTCCTCGGGCTGCAACGTGCCCTGCATCGCCTCGGCGAGTCCGCGGGCCAACGCCAGCCCGAGGCCCACGCCGACCGTGTTGTCGGTGTCGCCGAGCCGCTGGAACGGCGCGAACACCCGGTCCCGGTGCTGCCGCGGGATCCCCGGCCCGCGGTCGATCACCCGGACCTCGACGGTGGCTCCGAGCGCGCTTCCGGTGACCAGCGGCGGCCGTCCGGGCGGGGAGTACCGGATCGCGTTCGCGAGCAGGTTCGCGACCACGCGCTCCAGCAGCGCCGGATCCGCCTCGACCAGCGGCAGCGTGTGCGGGATGTCGACGGTCACCTGGTCCGCCTCGTCGCCCAGCTCGGACAGTACGCCGGGCAGGATCTCGTCGAGCGCCATCGGTCGTGTGAAGACCGGGAGTACGCCGGCCTGCAGGCGGCTCAGGTCCAGCAGGTTGTCCACCAGCCGCGACAACCGGTCCAGCGACTCGTCCGCGGTCTCCAGCAACTCGGCCCGCTCGGACTCGCTCCACTCCACATCGTCGCTGCGCAGCGACGTCACCGACGCCTTCGCCGACGCCAACGGGGACCGCAGGTCGTGCCCGACCGCCCGGAGCAACGCAGTACGCAGTTTGTCGGCCTCGGCCAGCGGCTTCGCCTCCGCGGCGGCCTCCTCCAGCCGCTCCCCGTCGACCAGGGCCGCGGCGTACAAGGCCATCGCTCCGACCAGCCGTCGCTCGTCCGCGGCGAGCTGATGGCCCTGCAGGACGAGGACGAGGTCGTCGCGGGCCGGAACCTCCGCGTCACCGTCCTCAGGACGTCCGCAGGTCATCGTTCCGGCCGAGGCCAGTGGGCGCCAGATCTCGGTCAGCTCGTCGCCGTCCACGCGCTCCATCAGGCACGCTCCGGTCATTCCGAAGGCCTCGCGCACCCGTTCGAGCAGGGCAGGCAGCGCGGTCTCGCCACGCAGCACCGAGCCGGCCAGGGTCGACAACGTCTCTGATTCGGCGGCCGACCGGGCTGCCTCCCTGGTCCGGCGGGCGGCGCGGTCGACGACCGAGCTGACCATCGCCGCGACCAGGACGAAGGTCAGCAGCGCGAGCGCGTTGTTCACATCGGCGATCGTGAACGTCCGCTTCGGCGGGGTGAAGAACCAGTTCAGCACCAGCGACCCGCCGATCGCGGTCACCATCGCGGGCCACATCCCGCCGACCAGCGCGACGACCACCACCGCGAACAGGAACGCCAGCACGTTGCTGGTCAGGTTGAGCGTGTCGCCGCCCAGCCCGAGGATCAGCGCGAGCACCGGTTGCAGGACGACGGCCAGGACGAAGCCCTGCAGCTTCCGGCGCCGCGACAGGCTCCCCCGCTGCCGCGGCAGCCGTCCGCGCCCCATCAGCGAGTGCGTGACGATGTGTACGTCGATCTCGCCCGAATCGCGGATCGTGGTCGCGCCGATCCCCGGCCCGGTGAACAGCGACCCGAACCGCGAGCGCCGACTGCCGCCGAGTACCAACTGGGTCGCGTTCTCCGCCTTGGCGAAGGTCAGCAGCGCGGCCGGGATGTCGTCGCCGACCACCTGGTGGTACGTACCGCCGAGCTGCTCGACGAGGTTCCGCTGCTGGGCGAGCTTGCTCGGGTTCGCGCCGGTCAGTCCGTCGGACCGCGCCACGTGGACCGCGAGCAGGTCACCGCCGGCCGACCGGGCCGCGATCCGGGCCGCGCGGCGGATCAGCGTCTCGCCCTCGGGGCCGCCGGTGAGCGCGACCACGACCCGCTCCCTGGCCTCCCAGGTGGAGTCGATGTCGTGCTCGGCGCGGTACTGCTGCAGGCCGGCGTCCACCCGGTCCGCCAGCCAGAGCAGCGCGAGCTCCCGCAGCGCCGACAGGTTGCCGACCCGGAAGTAGTTGCCGAGGGCAGCGTCGATCTTGTCGGCGGCGTACACGTTGCCGTGCGCCATCCGCCGGCGCAGCGCCTCCGGCGTCATGTCGACCAGCTCGATCTGGTCCGCGGCTCGGACCACCCGGTCCGGCACCGTCTCCTGCTGCGGTACGCCGGTGATCTTCTCGACCACGTCGTTGATCGACTCGAGGTGCTGGATGTTCAGCGTCGAGATCACGTCGATGCCGGCGTTCAGCAGCTCCTCGATGTCCTGCCAGCGCTTCTCGTTCCGGCTGCCCGGCACGTTGGTGTGCGCCATCTCGTCGACCAGCGCGACGTCCGGGCGCCGGGCGAGTACGGCGTCCAGGTCCATCTCGGTGAAACTGGCGCCGCGGTAGTCGATGATCCGCCGCGGCACCGTCTCCATACTGTCCAGCATCTCTTCGGTGTACTTGCGGCCGTGGGTCTCCACGAAGCCGACCGCGACGTCGGTCCCGCGGGCGTGCCGGCGCCTGGCCTCGCCCAGCATCTTGTAGGTCTTCCCAACGCCGGGCGCGGCCCCCAGGTAGATCCGCAGATGCCCGCGGCCGCTCATTCCCATAGACCCATGCTCTCAGAGCCGGGCCAGGGCAGCGTTGAGCTTGACCACGTTCACGACCGGCTCTCCGAGGAAGCCGAGCACCCGGCCGTCGGTGTTCTGCTTCACCAGCCTCTGCACCTGTTCCACGCTCAGACCACGCTCGCGGGCGACCCGGTTGACCTGCAGAGCGGCGTACGCCGGGCTGATGTCCGGGTCGAGACCGCTGCCGCTCGCCGTGACCGCATCCGGCGGGACCTGGGACTCGTTCACGCTCTCGAGTGCCGCGACGGCCTTCTTCCGCTCCTGGACCGCCGCACGCAGGTCGGTGTTGTTCGGACCGAGGTTCGAACCGCCGCTGGCCTTCGCGTCGTAGTCACTCGCGGACGGCCGGGTCTGGAACCACTTCGGGTCCGCGACCATGATCGCCTTGCCGGCGGAGTCCTTCTTGCCGCTGTCCATCGTGTACGCCTGACCGATCAGGCCGGACGCCACCTCTTTGCCGTTCACCGTGATGATCGAGCCGTTCGCGTTGCCGTGGAACAGCGCCTGCGCCGCACCGGTCATCGCCAGCGGGTACAGGATGCCGAGAGCAACGGTGAAGACCAGCAGGGCCCGGATTGCGACCCCGAACTGGCGGACCGAGCCGGGGAGATTGCTTGCCATTGACAAATACCCTTCAAGAATTGGACACAGTTAGCGCAGACCGGGGATCAGGGAGATGACCAGGTCGAGGAGCTTGATGCCGATGAACGGGCTGACCAGACCGCCGATGCCGTAGATCAGCAGGTTGCGGCGCAGCATCGAGGACGCCGACGACGGCTTGTACCGCACGCCCCGCAGGGCCAGCGGTACCAGCGCGACGATCACCAGCGCGTTGAACACGATCGCCGACACGATCGCCGACTGCGGCGAGTGCAGGCCCATGATGTTCAGCTTGTCCAGCCCCGGATACGCCGCCGCGAACAGCGCCGGCAGGATCGCGAAGTACTTCGCCACGTCGTTCGCGATCGAGAACGTGGTCAGCGAGCCGCGGGTGATCAGCAACTGCTTGCCGATCTCGACGATCTCGATCAGCTTGGTCGGGTTGGAGTCGAGGTCGACCATGTTGCCGGCCTCCTTCGCGGCCGACGTACCGGAGTTCATCGCCACGCCGACGTCGGCCTGCGCGAGCGCCGGGGCGTCGTTCGTACCGTCACCGGTCATCGCGACCAGGCGGCCGCCCTCCTGCTCCTTCTTGATCAGCGCCATCTTGTCCTCGGGCGTCGCCTCGGCCAGGAAGTCGTCGACCCCGGCCTCCTCGGCGATCGCCTTCGCGGTCAGCTGGTTGTCACCGGTGATCATCACGGTCCGGATGCCCATCCGGCGCATCTCGTCGAACCGCTCCCGCATCCCGGCCTTCACCACGTCCTTGAGGTGGATGACGCCGAGCGCACGGGCCTTCCCGTCGACACTCTCGGCAACCACCAGCGGCGTACCGCCGGACGCCGAGATGCCGTCGACCATCTCGCCCAGCTTCGGGTCGGTGCTTCCGGCGTTCTGGGTGATCCAGGCGTTGACCGCACCGGCCGCGCCCTTGCGGACCTGCCGGTCGTCCACGTCCACGCCGCTCATCCGCGTCTGCGCGGTGAACTCCACGAACGTTGCGTGCGGCAACTCTCCGGTGTGCCGCTCGCGCAGCCCGTACCCGGTCTTCGCCAGTACGACGATCGACCGGCCCTCGGGGGTCTCGTCGGCGAGGCTGGACAGCTGTGCCGCGTCCGCCAGCTCGGTGTCCGACACGCCCTCGACCGGGATGAACTCGGCGGCCTGCCGGTTCCCGAGCGTGATGGTGCCGGTCTTGTCCAGCAGCAGCGTGTTCACGTCGCCCGCGGCCTCGACCGCGCGGCCGGACATCGCCAGCACGTTGCGCTGGACCAGCCGGTCCATGCCGGCGATGCCGATCGCCGACAGCAACGCCCCGATGGTGGTCGGGATCAGGGCGACCAGCAGGGCCACCAGGATCACGATGCTCAGGTTCGTGTGCGCGTAGTTGGCGAACGTCGGCAGCGTCGCCACTGCGATCAGGAAGACGATCGTCAGGCTGGCGAGCAGGATGTTCAGCGCGATCTCGTTGGGCGTCTTCTGCCGGGAGGCGCCCTCGACCAGCGCGATCATCCGGTCGATGAAGCTCTCGCCCGGCTTGGTGGTGATCTTCACGACGATCCGGTCCGACAGCACCTTGGTGCCGCCGGTGACGGCACTGCGGTCGCCACCGGACTCCCGGATCACCGGCGCGGATTCACCGGTGATGGCCGACTCGTCGACGCTGGCCACGCCCTCGATGACGTCGCCGTCACCGGGGATGATCTGCCCGGCCTCGACGACCACTCGGTCGCCCAGTCGCAGCGCGGTGGCCGGGACCTCTTCCTCACCGGTGTCGGTGAGGCGTCGTGCGGTGGTCTCGGTCTTCGCCCGTCGCAGCGTCTCGGCCTGGGCCTTGCCGCGGCCCTCGGCCACGGCCTCGGCCAGGTTGGCGAACACGACGGTCAGCCACAGCCAGACCACGATCCACCACACGAAGACGCTGGGGTTGGTGACTGCCTTGATCGTAGAGGCGGCTGCCCCCACCTCGACCACGAACATCACCGGGTTCTTCACCATCACCCGCGGATCGAGCTTCTTCACCGCATCCGGCAGGGCCGTCAGCAGCATGCGAGGGTCGAACGCCCCCGAGGGTGCTTTCTTCGCCACCTGCTCCGCCGCGTTCTTCTTCGGGGCCGGAGGAGGGGTCTTCACGAGCGTGGTCACAGTCCCTCCGCGAGGGGTCCGAGAGTAAGAGCGGGGAAATAGGTCAGGCCGGTGACGATCAGGACGACTCCGACCAGCATCGTCACGAACAGCGCCTTGTGGGTGGGCAGCGTGCCCTGGGTCACCGGGACCGGCTGCTGCTGGGCGAACGAGCCCGCCAGCGCCAGCACGACCACGATCGGCACGAACCGGCCGAGCAGCATCACGATCCCGAGAGCCGTGTTGTAGAAGGGGATGTTCGCGCTGATACCGGCGAACGCGCTGCCGTTGTTGTTGCCGGCCGAGGTGAAGGCGTACAGCACCTCGGAGAAGCCGTGCGGGCTGCCGGTGTTGAGGATCGACGCCCGAGCCGTCGCCAGCCCCATCGCGATCGAGGCACCGACCAGCACGACGGTCGGCGTGGCCAGGATGTACAGCGAGACCAGCTTCATCTCGCGGCCGGTGATCTTCTTCTTCAGGTACTCCGGCGTCCGGCCGACCATCAGCCCGGCCACGAACACCGTGAGTACGGCGAGCACGAGGATGCCGTACAAACCGGTCCCGGTACCACCGGGTGTCACTTCTCCCAGCATCATGTGGAACAGCGGCACGCCACCACCGAGCGGGGTGAAGGAGTCGTGCATCGAGTTGACCGCGCCGGTCGACGTACCGGTCGTAGAAACCGCGAACAGCGACGACGCCCACTCCCCGAAGCGCGTCTCCTTCCCTTCCATGGCGGCACCGGCGGCCCGGGTCGCAGTGCCCGCGCCCTGAACCTCGAAGAGCGTCGCGAGGAAGACGAAGGCGCCCCAGATCGTGCCCATCACGCCGAGGATCGCGTAGCCCTGCCGCTTGTCGTTGACCATCACGCCGAAGGTGCGGGTCAGGCAGACCGGGATCACCAGCAGCAGGAAGATCTCGAACAGGTCGGAAAGGCCGTTCGGGTTCTCGAACGGGTGCGCGGAGTTGGCGTTGTAGTAGCCACCGCCGTTGGTGCCGAGCTCCTTGATGACCTCCTGGCTGGCGACGGCACCGCCCGGGATCGTCTGGGTCTGACCGACCACCGAGGTGACCTCGTGGCCGCCGGAGAAGTTCTGTACGACGCCCATCGCGACCAGCGCCAGCGTCCCGATCACCGCGATCGGGAGCAGCACCCGCAGTACGGTCCGGGTCAGGTCGACCCAGAAGTTGCCGAGCCGGTCGGTCTTGGACCGGGCGAAACCACGGATGACCGCGATCGCGACGGTGATGCCGACCGCCGCGGACAGGAAGTTCTGCACCGCGAGGCCGGCGAACTGGACCAGGTGGCCCATCACGGCCTCGGGCACGTAACTCTGCCAGTTCGTGTTCGACACGAACGACGCCGCGGTGTTGAACGCGAGCCCGGAGTCGACGTTCGGCAGGCCGAGGGACAACGGCAACCAGTGCTGCAGCCGCTGGAGCAGGTACAGCAGGACGACGCTGACCGCCGAGAACGCGAGCAGCGAACGGGCATAGACCGCCCAGGTCTGGTCGGCCTTCGGGTCGACGCCGAACAGCTTGTACGTCGCACGCTCGATCCGCAGATCCTTGCCGGACGTGTAGACCCGGGCCATGTACCCGCCGAACGGGCGGTACACGGCCGCCAGGCACGCGAGCAGTAGGCCGACCTGTAACAGGCCGGCTGCGGTGTCGGACATCAGAACCTCTCGGGGAAGACCAGGGCGGCGATCAGATAGAGGACCAGAGCAACGGCCACGACCAGGCCGGCGATGTTCTCGGCGCTCACAACTTCTCCACTCCACGCAACGCGAGCCAGACGGCCGCGAACACGACGACGGTGACAGCGAGATAGATGACGTCACCCATGACGGCAGCACCTCGCGGCAGAATTCCTCATGCCTTCACTGCACACCGCTGATCGCCTCGTCAGGAGGGTTCTCGCAGGTCTCTCACACCCGCCGACACAGCTCTCACAGGCTTCTCACATACTTACGCGTGGCATCTCCACCGAGAGTGAAGGAAAGATTCCGCACGTGACTGAACTGGATAACCCCGCCCCGGCCGAGCAGTTCTTCTCCGCAGAGACCCGGGCCGCACTCGCCGAGGCCAGCCGCAAGCTCGCCGAGCGGCTGCAGGCGCACACCGACGCCCTGCTCGCGATGACCGGCGACGAGGACCACAACACCCTGTTCGAGCACAACGCGGCCCTCGAAGGCGTCGTCGAGGACTGGAACGACGCCGTCTTCGAACACACCGGTACGACGGCGCTGCTGCTCGACGACACTGCCGAGGACGAGGACGACGAGGAGGCCGAGCCGGACCAGCTGATCAGCGTGGTGTCGCGCTTCGACCTCCGGGTCGTCGACCTCGACGAACTCCTGGAGGCCGGCCGGGCCGCGCAGGAGCGGCACCCGGCCGAGCTGGACGAGTCCGGCGACCGCGAGCCGGTCGACAGCGCCGAGCAGGCGATCTACGAGATCAGCCGCGAGGTCGGCGAGGCGTGGTTCGAGCTGCCCGGTATCGAGCTGATCGCCGGCGCCCGGGCGTACGTCGTCCCCGAGCCGCCGTTCGAGCCGCTGGACGCCGACGCCGAGGACGTCATCACCGAACTGATCGCCCCGAACGGCGTGGCGACCCACGCCGAGACCTGGGCGTAGGTCTCATACGAACAACTCCCCGTCGAGGACGGTGATCGCGCGGCCCTTGAGGTAGACGCGGTCACCGGCCGGGACGACCCGGACGACACCGCCCCGGGCGGACGCCTGGTAGCCCACCAGCTCGTCCCGTCCGAGGCGTTCGGCCCAGTACGGCGCCAGACTCGTGTGCGCGCTGCCCGTCACCGGGTCCTCCGGGATACCGCTCCCCGGCGCGAAGAACCTCGACACGAAGTCGTACTCCGAACCCCGCGCCGTGACGATCACCCCACGCAACTTCTCGCCCTCGATGATTCCGGCCATCACGTCGTAGTCCGGGACCACCGCGCGCACCGTCGCCTCGTCGCGAACGACGACGAGCAGGTCGCGAAGCTCGCCCGCGAGGTAGACCTCCGCGGGCTCGACCCCCAACGCTGTCTCGAGCCCGTCCGGAGCCGGTACCTCGATCGGCCGGTTCACCGGGAAGTCCAGCGTGATCCCGTCGTCCCCGACCGTCGCGATCAGGATCCCGCTGAGGGTCGCGAACGAGACCTTCCCGGATACCTTGCCGTCCGCGGCCAATGCGTGGGTGGTCGCGAGCGTGGCGTGGCCGCAGAGCCGCTCTTCCTGCGTCGGCGTGAACCAGCGCAGATCCCAGTCCGCGTCGGCCCGCTCGGACGGCCGCACGAACGCGGTCTCCGCATGGTTCAGCTCCGCGGCGACGCTCTGCATCCACGCTTCGTCCGGCCAGTCCCCGGGCTCGAGTACGCAGACCCCGGCCGGGTTTCCGGTGAACGCTCGTTCGGCGAAGGCATCGACCACGCGAATCCTCATGCTCAGACGCTAACCAGCCGTGGTATGCGCGGGCCAGATCCACTTCCGGTGCGAGTGGCGTTGAACCGGGCGCGGCGGCGGGACGTATCGAAAGCGTCCACATCCCGATCTAGGGGGAAGTGTCATGTCTTTGCGCCCACTCGCAGTTGCCACCGCGTTCGCCGGCAGCCTCGCACTGGCCGTGCCCGCGACCGCCGACGCACACGGTCCGTCGGACGATCTCGCCGTACGGCAGGTCAATCTCGTCTCCGACCAGCCGGGCAAGGCCGTACTCCAGGACCCCGACCTGGTGAACCCATGGGGTCTGTCGCTCGGCGCGACCACCCCGCTGTGGGTGTCCAACAACGGTACGTCGTCGTCGACGCTGTACTCGTCCGCGCCGGGCTCGGGCACCGCCTCGAAGGTGGCGGCGATCCGGGTGACGCTGCCGGCGCCGACCGGGCAGGTCAACAACCCCGGCACCGGGTTCGTCCTGAGCAACGGGACCACCAAAGCGCCCGCCAACTTCATCTTCGCCACCGAGACCGGCCAGATCGCGGCCTGGAGCCGGCTGGTCGACCAGCCGATGGGCCCGGCCGAGATCAAGCTCACCACACCCGGCGCCAAGTACAAGGGCCTCGCGCTGGCCGCGAACCAGTTGTACGCCGCCAACTTCACGCAGCACCGGATCGACGTGATCGACAGCTCGTTCAAGCCGGTGAAGCTGCCCTCCTGGGCGTTCCGCGACCGGCACGTGCCGGCGTCGTACGGCCCGTTCAACGTGCAGGCGCTGGACGGCCGGCTCTTCGTCGCGTACGCCAAGGTCAACGCGAAGACCGGTGACGAGATCGACGGCCGCGGCCGCGGCTTCGTCGACGAGTACAGCACCGAGGGCAGGCTGATCGCCCGCGTCGCGACCCGCGGCTCGCTGAACGCGCCGTGGGGCCTGGCACTCGCCCCGGCCGGCTGGGACGCACCGGCCGGAACGCTCCTGGTCGGCAACTTCGGCGACGGCCGGATCAACATCCTGGTACCCAGGTCACGGCACCGCTTCGAACCCGCCGGCCAGGTCCGCGACACCACCACGGGCAAGCCGCTGACGATCGACGGCCTCTGGGCGCTCCTCCAGGGCACGCCGACCACCGGCGGCACCGACGTCCTCTGGTTCTCCGCCGGCACCGGCGGCGAGTCCCACGGCCTCCTCGGCCAGCTGCAGAAGCCCTGACCTGATCGGGCTGTCCGGCCGTCGCTCGGTCAACCGATCCGGGCGACGGCCTGGA
The DNA here is from genome assembly GCF_017876295.1 of Kribbella aluminosa. Classification (NCBI taxonomy): domain Bacteria; kingdom Bacillati; phylum Actinomycetota; class Actinomycetes; order Propionibacteriales; family Kribbellaceae; genus Kribbella; species Kribbella aluminosa. The sequence goes on from NZ_JAGINT010000002.1 coordinate 238,955, forward strand.
CAGCTCGGACGCGACCGTCGCTCAGGGCCTCGGTGAGGTGCTTGACGCGCTCGCCGAAGTTGAGGACGAAGGACTGCAGGCCGAGCGGGCTGGCCGGCAGCGACCGCATGATCGTTCCGGCCGTCTCGGTCAGGTCTTCCCAGTGCTCGACGGTGAACCCGGCAGCTTCGATCGTCGCGCGTAGCTCGGTCGGCGTACCGAGATGACTCTGGTCGGCGGTATCGGCCCACGGCAGCGGGTAGTCGAGGTCGCGCCCGTCGCCGGCGACCAGATCCCACAGGGCGAGCCGACCGCCCGTCTTCAGGACCCGCGCCGCCTCCCGGTAGAGCACGTCCTTGTCCGCCACGTTCATCTGGACGTGCTGGCTGAACACGACGTCGTACGCCTTCTCGTCGAAGGGCAGCGCGGTCACGTCGGCCCGGCGTACGACGATCCGGTCGTCCAGGCCGACGAGCCCGTTGAGCCACGTGGCGGTCTCGCAGTACTCGTCCGACAGGTCGACGGCGGTCACGGTGCACCCGAAACGGTGGGCGACGTACCGCGACGTCCCTCCGATACCGGCACCCGCGTCGAGCACCGTGCTGGCCGGGGTGAGCTCAGCCAGGTCCACGAGCTGAGCCGTCGCGAGGCGTCCGCCGGTGTGGTAGTCCTCCAGCATCGCCAGCTCCGCGGGCTCGACACTCCCGAGATCCTTGCCCGCAGCAACGAGTGCCTTCTCGATGTCCAGCCGGACGGTTCCGGTCCGATAGGGAACGCTTGCGGTGCCCACGCCGTGCCTGGAGGCGATGTCGGCGATCGCAGCGGCCAGCAGGTCCGGGTGTTCGGCGGTGGTCAGGTGACCGCCGGGGAACGTGATGATCCGCGCTTCGGGAACCCGTTCGCGGGCCGCGTCGAGCTGGCGATGCTCGTACGGGTCTTCCGCGCTGCCCCCGACGTACAACGGCACCGAGCCCTTGAGCTCACGAGCGATCGCCGCGAAGTCCCAGCGGGCCGCGTTCCGGCGGTGCTCCCTGACGAAACCGGCGCCGTCGTGGAGGAACCTCGCGCCGTCCCGGCGGGTCAGCGCGGACCACAGCTCGCCGAGCTCGGCCTCGCTGGGCCGGTAGTCGCGGGAGTACATCCGCGCCTGCTGCCAGCCCTTGACGAACGGCACCACGGATCGCTGGATGCCCCGCGCGCCGAGGGCACCGAGCGGCGATCTCAGCATCGGCGTGCCCTGCCACGGATGCGTGTGCGCGTCGGCGAACAGGCCTCCGTTCACCATGAAGACGGCCTCGATCGCCGGCTCCGGGTCACGCCGCAACAGCTCCAGCAACGCGAGCGAGCTGTAGTCGAACGTGACGACGACGGTACGACGTACACCGTGGTGCCGCCACAGCGCCTCGACGAGATCGGCACGCCCGGCCGTCGAATGCGGATAGTGCCTCGGCTTGTCCGAATCGCCCTGCCCGATCGGCTCGACGTACAGCCGTGGGCCGAGGCCTTCCGGGAGCAGGTGATCCACCTGCGCCCAACCGTACGAGCCGTCCGGGAACCCGGGCAGCATCGTCAGCCAGACCGCGTCGGCGTCGGCCGTCGGCGTTGCCCGTTCGAAGACCTTCAGTACGCCGGCGTCGTCCGTCCGGGCGTGCTTCGCGTCGTACCCGATCCGTCGGCCGCCGGCGAACCACTCGGCGGCGGTGACCCACACCGTTCCCATCGACCCTCCCGATTTAGTGGACAGTGTCCACATTACGACGGTTAAGTGGACAGTGTCCACCTTGTTATCCTGAGCCGATGAGCGAACCGGCGGAAGCACCGCGGCGACGGCGGGCGCGGGGCGACGTACGGGCCGGGCTGGTCGCGGCCGGGCTCGAGCTGGCGCGGGCCGGCGGTCCGGAGGCCGTGGTACTGCGGGAGGCGACCCGGAGCGTCGGCGTCGTACCCAACGCGGCGTACCGGCATTTCGCCGACCGCGACGAGTTGCTCGCCGAGGTCTGTACGGCGGCGATGAACGAGCTGGCCGAGCGGATGGCCGCGGGGATCGCGCGGGTCCGCGGCAAGCGCGGGAACCCGGACGCGGCGGGGCGGCGGCTGGCCGCGATCGGGGCGGCGTACCTGGAGTTCGCGCACCAGGAGCCGGGGCTGTTCGCGACCGCGTTCGCAGTACCGCAGCAGCATGCCTACGCGGGGGCGGACCGCACCCCGCTGAGACTGCTCCGGGACGCGCTCGACGAACTGGTGGAGGCCGGGGTCCTCGATCCGCACCGCCGCGAGGGCATCGAGTACCCGATCTGGTCGATCGTCCACGGCACGGCTGTGCTGACGACCCAGGGCCCGCTCCGGGACAACTCCGAGGTCCGCAAGATCGAAGCGCTGACCGCGGCCTTCATCGGCAACGGCCTGACGTGACCGCAGGCCCGTTCGGTGGACGGGCCCGCGGTTGGTTGTCGGTCGAGGTGGTGATCAGTCGATCGGGCGGAGTTCGTCGGCGTACGAGACGGAGACGCGGCGGAGTACGCCGTCCTTCACCGAGTACTGGCCCATCCGCCACAGCGGCGGGCTGTAGGCGTGGACGGTGACGCTGCCCTTGTCGAGGCCGGTCAGGCGGTGGATGTGGTCGGGGCCGAAGCCGTACACGTCACCCGCCTCCACCTCGGTCTCGACGGCGGCCGTCCCGATCGCCAGGTTGTGCTCGACGAGCTTGCCCCGGGCAACGGCTACCGCGCCGGAGGAGACGTCGTGGTCGTGCCAGCCGGTGTCGTTCACGGGCGTCCAGCAGATCAGCCAGACGTCGACGTTGGCGTCCCGGTGCAGCGACGCGAAGACCCGCTCCTCGTCGCTGTACGCGACCTGATCCTCCCAGAGGTGCGGCTGCGCGGCGATCGACGCGGCGAGCTCGGACAGCTCCGCCGGCGTCAGGTCGCGGCCCGGAAGGTCGTCCAGCGACAGACAGTTGTTGAGCTCCACGAGCCGGTTGGCCTGGCGCGCCGGGACGTTGGGTACGTCGATTGGCTGAGCAGTCACTGCACTCCCCTCTCAGGAGTAGGTGTACCGGTGCCGAAGAGCAGCCGGTGTGGGTTGTTGTGGCGGATCACCGCGGTTGCGGCGGCGCCTTGGCGGAGGTCGGTGATGTCGGCGTACGGCCGGTCCGTGCCGTGCACGACCTGGTCGATACCGAGCACCCGCGCGACCGCGTCGATCCCCTGCGGGCCGTAGCTCGAGGTGTCGACGTACAGGTTGGGGTCGATGGTGCCGAGCCGGCCGCCGCGCGCGGTCAGCCGTTCGTGATGCACCGGGGCGAGACCGGCGGCGGCGACGAAGCAGAGCCGGAGGCCGGGGAAAGTACGCCGTCCCCCGAACGCGTGCCACGCCCACCACGCGGCCTGCAGCTGCGTCGTGTAGTCGACGACCGGCGCCCACCACCCCTGCGCCGCGGTCGATCGAGCCACACCGGGATGAACGAGGACCGGCTTCCCCAGCTCTTCAGCTGCTCGCAGCAGGTCGGCTTGCACCTCCCACGCGGATGGCGCGCCGAGCACGTGAGCCGGTAGCTGGAGACCAAGAAAGCCCTTGTCCAGAAGGCCTTTCAGCTCTTCCGCATCGGGATCGACCAGGTTGACGGAGGCCCAGGCGCGGAACGGCGCCGGGAACGCGGCCGCCCCGTCGTGCCAGGCGGCGAGCAGCTCCAGGTCGCCGAGCTCCTCGACACCGAGCGGGCTCGACAGCGACACGGCCGCCAGCGTCGTACCGGCGTCCTGCTCGACGGCGACCCGCTTGCCGAGCTCGTGCGCCGCCGGATCCACGTCGTACGGCGCCTCGGTCGCGGTGTGCAGGGTCCAACCGTCCAGGTACGGCGGCTCGCGACGGGCCCGCAGCCGGTCCACGAAAGCCTCCGGCCAGAGGTGCTGGTGAACGTCGATCATCACCGTCTCCTCCCACCGATTTGATCAGATTGAAGCGCTTCAGGATGAATAGAGTGAAGCGCTTCAAAGGCGCCCCTGTCAAGTTTCTGTCCAGCGTGGATCGGGGTCCATGCTCTAAGGTCGTGGACATGTCCGGAACGAGCCGGAGGCCAACCCTCAAGGACATCGCCGCCGAGACCGGGCTCTCGATGGCCGCGGTGTCGTACGCGCTGCGCGGTCTGCACGGCACGCCCGAGACCCGGCAGCGGGTCCAGGAGGCCGCCGAACGGCTCGGCTACCAGGCCGATCCGGTCGCCCGCGCGCTCGCCTCGGGCCGCAGCGGCTCGATCGGCGTGCTCTGTGCCTCGCTCGAGGACCTCTGGCAGCAACGCGTCGCCGCCGCCCTCGGTCGGGAGCTGCTCGCCCCGGACCGGAACGCCTGGATCATCGACTCGGCCGGCGACGCCGACCGGCAGCTCGAGCTCGCCCAGCACCTGGTCGACCACCGCGCCGACGCGATCGTCGTGGTGCCGATCGACCCGGCCGCGAAGGCCTGGGCGGAGATCGCCCGCCAGGTGCCGGTGATCGCGATCGGCGACGCGCTGCCCGGCGCGAAGGCGAAGTCCGAGGTGATCCTCGACAACGAGACCGGCGTCAGTACGGCGCTGCGCCGGCTCGCGGACGCCGGCCACCGCGACATCGCCGTACTGAGCCCGACCCGGCGCCTCGAGGTGGAGCGCCCCGCCGAGGAGATCGCGCAGCGGGTGGCTCACGACCTCGGCCTGAGGATCCGGCTGCTGCAGTGCCCGCACGACCTGCCCGGCGCGACCGAGGTCGCCCGCACGCTGCTCACCGGCGCCGACCGGCCGACCGGCATCCTCGCGCTCGCGGACTCGATGGCCTTCGGGGTGTACGCCGCCGGCCGGGAGCTCGGGCTGCGCATCCCGGACGACCTGTCGCTGCTCGGGTACGACGACCAGCCGATGTCGCAACTGCTGACACCGCCGCTGTCGACGTTCCACTGGCCACTCGACGACCTGGTCAGCCACGTCGTCGCGCGCGTCACCTCCGCCGTCGACACGAACCGCCGCGTCCGCCGCACCACGCTGACGCCGACCCTGATCGAACGCGGCTCGGTCGCCGGCCCGCCTCGGTAGGCGAGCCGGGCGTCGTTGCGCGTCAGGCTCCACGCCCTCGAAACTAGACTAGGTCACTACACTTACATCCCATTGTCCAGGATCCGGACGGCAGCCAGGACCTCGATGGCGGCCAGGACCTCGGTGGCGGCCAGGACCTCGGAGGCGGCCAGGTCCTCGGTGGCGGCCAGACGCGGCGTACGAGATCGGCGTACGAGATCGGCGTACGAGATCGGCGTACGAGATCGGCGTACGAGATCGGCGTACGAGATCGGCGTACGAGATCGGCGTACGAGATCGGCGTACGAGATCGGCGTACGAGATCGGCGTACGAGATCGGCGTACGAGATCGGCGTACGAGATCGGCGTACGAGATCGGCGTACGAGATCGGCGTACGAGATCGGCGTACGAGATCGGCGTACGAGATCGGCGTACGAGATCGGCGTACGAGATCGGCGTACGAGATCGGCGTACGAGATCGGCGTACGAGATCGGCGTACGAGATCGGCGTACGAGATCGGCGTACGAGATCGGCGTACGAGATCGGCGTACGAGATCGGCGTACGAGATCGGCGTACGAGATCGGCGTACGAGATCGGCGTACGAGATCGGCGTACGAGATCGGCGTACGAGATCGGCGTACGAGATCGGCGTACGAGATCGGCGTACGAGATCGGCGTACGAGATCGGCGTACGAGATCGGCGTACGAGATCGGCGTACGAGATCGTACTTCGTGAGCAGTCGTTGTAACCGGTCAGGGGTTCAGCCCCGACGGCAGGCGGACGATCGGCTCGGCACCCCTGCGGGCGGGCAGCGCGAACGCCGACTCCGCCGCGACCTGCAGGCGCGCGAACCGGCGGCCGAGGCCGGTCGACGCCCGGCTGAAGGGCGACCCGACCTCGCCGAGCAGTACCCCGAGTACGCCGCCCGCAACGACCGCGGCAAGTCCGGCTACAACGAGCCGACCCAGTCGATGCGGGTCCCGATCAAGGCCGGCATCCGCCTGCACTCCGCCCTCGCCGACTGGTCGGCCTAGGCGGACTCGGCGGACTAGGCGGACTCGGCAGGCTCGGCAGACTGGGCGGACTGGGCCCAACGCGTCCCACCCGCCAAGCCGTCCCCGACCACCTGACCGGCCTGCTTGCCCACTGAGCTGGAGCGTTGCCCCCTCATATTTTCAGTGGGCAACCCTCCACCTCGACAGGCAACCCCAGGCGCCTACCCTCCGCGCCGCGGGACGGGGAGGATTTCTGCCCAAATCGGCACACGATCTTCCCCAGGTCCCCCGCTCGAACACCGAGGCGCGCACGGCCGGTCGAACCCGACCAGGCGGGGCTCGACGAGCAGCCGAGGGAGCTGTGGGCCGGGTGGCCGTACGCCGCTAGCGCATCCGGTGAGCGCGCGGTAGTCGGGGCGCGCACGGGCCGGCACGAGCCGGATGGACACGAGCCGGGCGGCGCGCGGGACGCGGCGCGGGGCAGGTCGGCGCGGGGCAGGTCGGCGCGGGGCAGGTCGGCGCAGGTGTGGTGGGCGCGGGCGCGGGCGAGTGTGGGGTCGGTGCGGGTCGGCGTGGCGCCGGGGCGGGTCGGGGCCGCGAGCACGGGTCGGCGCGGCGCGGTGGCGGGGCGGAGGGGGCCGGGGCCGAGGGACCGCGCGGAGGGACCCGCGCGGAGGGACCCGCGCGGAGAGACCGCGCGGAGGACCGGGCGGAGGACCGGGCGGAGGACCGGGCGGAGGGGCCGGGGGGCGGGTGGGTGGCGGGGGCGGGGTGGAATGCCGGAAGGCCGGTCGAGTGGGTGCTCGGCCGGCCTTCGCGGGGGGAGGTGTTACTTGGTGCCGAAGACCTGGAGTTCGGTCATGTCGGTGAACTTGCAGCCGCCGAACGCGCCGTTCGGGCAGTTGTTCTGGAAGTCCGGGACCTGCGGGCTGAGCATCCAGAACCGGACGTACTGGACGCCGGTCGCGTTGCCGGTCGGGGCGACCAGGTTGTACTTGCCCCGGTTGGTGGCGTCGAAGGTGCCCTGTGCCGCGGTGGCCCAGGTGGTGCCGTCGACCGAGGTCTCGATCTTGTACTGACCGGTGGACGAGCTGCCCGGGTCGCCACAGGTGTTCGACGGGTCGACGTTGAAGTTGCTGATGTTGACCTTCGCCGGCAGCTTGACGTCGACGTGCTTGGCGATCATCTGGTTGGTCGCCGTGCCCTTGTCGTCACCCGTCGTGCTGCCCCAGCCAGTGCCCTGAGCGTTGTCGATGGCGGACGCCGGCCCACACTGCGGGCTGAAGTCCGGCCCGTTGAACCCGGCGACCGTGCCGCCGCCGGACGAGGCCGCCCAGTTACGCCGCGGGACGAAGTTCGACTTCGCGCCCGGCGTGACCTTCACCGGCTGAACGATCAGCTCGTACCCGGGGGCCGAGACGACGACCTTCGGGTAGGTGCCGGGGGCAACGCCCGCGACGGCGTAGTTGCCCTGGGCATCGGTCGTACCGGCGTAGTCGCCGGCGTAACCGGAGGAGTGACCGCCGACGTAGACCAGCGCGCCGGCGATCGGGGCGCCGGTGTCCTTGTCGGTCACCTTGCCGCTGAGCGTGGTGGTGGCGCCTGTCGGCGGCTTGTGGAAGTCCTGCGCCGGGTAGGCGTCGCCGCCGTCGACGACACCGGCGTACCAGCCCATGCCGCGGTTGGCGAACACGGTCCAGATGGTGTCGGCGTTCTTGCCGCCGCTGGCGACCAGGTCGGCCTGGACGATCGCGTTCCGCATGTCGAGCATCGTCGGGTCGGCCGGCGACAGCTCCATCGCGCGGGTGATGATGCTCATCGCGTACGGACGGCCGAAGCGCTCGCGCAGGTCCCAGAGGGTCTGCGCCCAGACCTCACCGGAGGCGTGCACCTCGGGCGCGCCGCCGATGGTCGGGAAGTCGGCGTACGTGTAACCGCCCTTCGAGCCATCCGCCTTGATGCAGTTCGGGCTGACCGCGTGTACCCGGCAGTCGATGGCCTCGGTCCGGAACAGGTCGCCGTGCGCGACGTACCGGCCCTCGAGTACCTCGCCCGGCTTCGTGGTGTCCTTCTCCAGGCCGTGCGAGACCAGGTAGTCCATCGCGTAGAAGTCGCTCCACGCCTCACCCATCGAGCCGGCCTGGATGCTGTTCAGCGTCGAGTTGCCGGTGGCGTCGACGACCAGGCGGTTCGACAGACCGTGGGTGTACTCGTGGTACAGGATGCTGGCGTCGTTCGCACCGCTGGACGGTACCCACGGGTCCTGGGCGTCGGTCGCACCCGGGGCGTGCCACAGGTACATCTGCATGGTCGGCGGAGTGCCGTCCGGCGGGGTCGACATGTTCGCGTTGTCGAGGTGGTTCGCGTCGGGGCCGCCGTTGGCTCCGGTCGCCGCGCCGTCCAGGGCGTTCAGCAGCACCGGGTCGCCGCCCGCGGCGTCGAACGAGCCGGCCGCCGGGGTGAAGCTGATCGGCGGCTTCGCCAGCCAGTCGTGGTAGTTGCTGGCCAGGTAGAACGCGTTGGTGACGTCCTGGTTCATGTTCGTCTTCCAGGAGTCCGGCTTCGCCGGGTCCCAGGTGCAGATGAACGCGGCCGAGCAGAACGACGACGCCTTCGGGAAGCTGGTCAGCTTGTACTCGGCGCCGGTCTTGGTGCCGGGCACCTTGACGATACCTTCCGGATGCGGCTGGTTGTCGTCGTAGATGTCCGCCCAGGCCGACACCGAGGTGCCCTCGAGCAGGGTCTTGGCGGTCTTCGGGAGCCACTTGTTGTAGATCAGGTTCTCGACCCGCTGGGTGCCGCCCTTGGCCGCACCCGGGTAGTAGTCCTGGACCAGCGCGTCGCCGTTGGCCTCGCTGACCAGGTCCTTGCGGTACAGCAGTCCGCCGGTCTGGGCGTCGATGACGTGGCTGTAGATCTTGGTGCCGCCGGCGTTGACGTAGGTCAGCCAGCCCTTGCGCAGCCCGTCGGCGGTGTGGAACCACACCTGCTTCGCGGTGTCGCCGTTGCTGAACTTCGTGCTGTCACCGGCGGTGCTCGCGGTCGCGGACTTCGCCGTACCGCCGACGTCCTCGATGGCGGCGCTGCGGGCCGCCGTGGCGGACAGGTTCGGTGCGGCCGCGGCGGACCGGGACTGGGCCGCGGCGGTCAGGCCGGAGACCGGCGAGCCCATCAGCGAGATCAGCTCGCCGTGCTTGGTGACGTTGGCCTTCAGGCCGTTGCCGAACACCTCGACGCCGTCGACCACCTGCGACCAGAAGATGTGGTGGGTGCCGAGGTCGTCGACGTAGTCCTTGCGCAGCTTCAGCGTGCCGAGGTCGGCGTCGGAGAGCTTGAAGACCTCCGGGTGCGCCTTCACGTAGCCGAGCGCGACGTCGGCGGCCTTCTTGCCGCTCTTGCCGGTCAGGAAGCCGTTCAGCTTGGAGACCTGCGCCGGGGTCCCGGTGTTCGGGTCGACCTCGACGACGCCCTGGGCACCGAGCGACTCACGGAACTTCTTCGACGCCGCGGTCTCCTTGCCACCGACCTTGGCGGCCCGGGCGTAGGTGGTCTTGGCGTTCGGCGTCCGGGCGTCGTAGTTGCCCTTCCGCTCCTTGCCGGCGTTCTGCTTCTCGGCCTGGGCCGGCTTCTTGCCTTCGGCACCGGAATTCTGCACGGCGTTCGCACCGCCGGCCGTCATGGCCAGCAAAGTGGCGGCCGCTGAGACGGCGGAGACTGCGAGGAGCCCCCGCCCTCTGCGTGATGTGGTCACAGCAAATCTCCATGGAGTTCGTGTTAGCGGGTCGCCCTCCACGACCCGTCCCGGGGGCTGACCTTAAGCCTGCGGGGGCGTCCGGGGAAGAGAAATCACCGGATTGCCGCGGAGTCGAGGGTTGTCCTTCGTGCTTGGAACAGTACTGGGAGCGACCGGTCGATTGCACGTAGCAATCGCCCGGTCGCTCCCAGTGTTCAAATCCTGCGTCGGATCAGAAAGCGCCGGCGCCGTTCGGGGTACCGAGGCCGGTCGGGCCGTCCCAGCCGGTGCGCGCGTTGCACCACTGGGTCGTCGGGCACGAGCCGTTGCTGCCGCTGGTCACGTCGAACAGCGAGCTCGCGTGGCCGTACGGCAACGCGTTCGCGTAGCCGGTGGTGTTGCCGGACAACGCGTAGACCGCGGCGATGATCGGCGCCGACTCACTCGTCCCGCCGAACTGCGCCCAGGTGGACGCGGTCTTGCTGGTCGGGTAGTAGATCGCCATCCCGCCCTTGCCCGGGTCGGCCGCGGCGGACACGTCGGCCATCGCCCGCTTCGAGCAGCCGGTGCCGAACGACGACGCCGCACTCAGCGCCGTGTTGTACGACGAGCAACCGGAACCGGCGCCGCTCCACACGGACTCGCTCCAGCCCCGACTGTTGCTCGCGGCAACCAGCGACGTACCGCCGACGGCCGTGGTGTACGACGAGGACGCCGGGTAGCTGCCGCCCTGGTAACCGTTGTCACCGGTCGATGCGGTGACCGCGATTCCCGGGTGGTTGTAGTACTTGCCGTACGTCGTGTCGTCCGCGTCGCCGCCGCCGTAACTGTTGGAGATGGCAACGACTCCGGCCTGCTTGGCCGCCGTCTGCACCGCGGTGCCGAGGTCGGCGAAGCTTGCCGAATTGGCCTGGACGACGATGATCTTGGCGTCCGGCGCAGCGGCCGAGACCGCGTCCACGTCGAGCGCCTGCTCACCGGCCCAGCCGACGTTGAAGGTCGGCAGCGACGTACCGCCGGTCTGGTTGACGACCTTCAGGCAGCCGTTGGCCGTCGTACAGGCGGACAGGCCGAACTGCGAGCGGTAGACGCCGAGGTCACGCTCCAGGTTCGGGTAGCCGTACGCGTCGACGATCGCGACCGTACGTCCGTTCGCCTTCAGGCCCTTGAGCTTGTAGGCGTCCTGCAGACCGGTCGGCGTCAGGCCGGTCGACGGCGGAGCCGCGGACTTCGGGGCGAAGCCGTTGGCGTCGACGAGTTTGATCGCGTCGCAGACCGCCGTATGGGCGGACCTGGCCGCCGAGCAGACCTTCGCGTCGTGCTTGCCGGCGGTATAGGGAGTGGGGGCGGCGCCGACCGCGCCCGACGCGCTCGACATCGCTGCGGTCACACCGACGACGGCAAGCGCACCGGCACTCAGGGCGGAGACGAGAATCCGTTGCCTCAACTGGACTCCTCGAGGTTGGGCAGGCCTCCGCACACCATCCCGATCGGCCAGTGGGCGGAGGCCGGCTTGATTTGGGGGGTCTTCGCATCGTCCGTCCGGGGCGGCGCCGGAAGCCAGCGGTTGGACCACTGACAAATGTCATGGGCCGATCCGTGACAGCCGACCCGGAGGGGCCGGATTTTCCCCGTGACCACGCGGTCACCGTGCGCTGCGGAGGCGGTGAAGGATTCCCCCTGAGTTTCCTGGCGCCCGAGTCTTGACACCGTTTCGGCGGTCGGGACTATGCTGCCGAGAAATCGATTTCCCATCCAGAGAGGTCCACTGATGGATCACCGGTTTCTGAGCCGCCGACGGTTTCTCCAGGCCACCGGAGGTACCGCGGTCGCCGCCGCGCTGGCCGGTTGCGGCGGTGGCGGGAGCGGCGGCGGGGCCTCGTCAAAGGAGCTGTCGTTCGTCTACATGGGTACGGCGGAGCAGCAGGCGACCTGGAACAAGCTGTTCGCGAAGTTCACCGCGCAGCACCCGGAGATCAAGCTCAAGGCCGAGGGCATCCCGCTGTCGAACTGGGGTGACTTCTTCAACAAGCTGTCCACCCGGATCGCCGGCGGCCAGGTGCCGGACGTGATCCAGATCGCCACCGAGGGCCAGCGGCTGTTCGCGTCCAAGGGCCTGCTCGCACCGCTCGACGACTACATCAAGAAGGACCAGTCGACGATCGACGAGTACTACGCGGACCTGAACCCGAACCTGATCGAGTGGGACAAGAAGTACGCCTCCACCGACGGCAAGACGTACTACCTGCCGGGCGAGTTCAACACGATGTGCATGTGGTACTCGAAGGACCTGTTCGCGAAGGCCGGCGTACCGGAGCCGACGGCGAAGTGGACCTGGGACGACTTCCGGCACGCGTGCGAGCAGATCAAGGCGAAGACCGGCGCGTTCGGGTACGCCGCCGACTCGGCGTACTTCGCCGCGATCATGCCGTGGCTGCTCACCAACGGCACCAGCAGCTTCACCGACGACTGGTCGAAGCCGACGTACGACGATCCCAAGGCGATCGAGGCGGCCGAGTTCAACCGGAAGCTGGTCGCGGACAAGCTGTCGCCGCCGCCCGGCGGCACGTTCGACGCGTTCACGGCCGCGGCGCAGGGCAAGCTGGCGATGTTCGGCGGCGGGCGCTGGCCGATCATCAGCATCCGGAACCTGAAGGCCACCCAGAAGATGGGCATCGTGCCGTGGCCGACGAAGGTGCAGCAAGGCTCGCCGGTCGGCTGGAACGGGTACCCGATCCTGAAGGCGTCGAAGAAGAAGGACGACGCCTGGACGTTCATCAAGTTCCTGATCTCGAAGGAAGGCTCGTCGACGTTCGCGCAGCTCGGCGGCACCATCGTCCCGGCCCGGAAGTCGATCGCGAACAGCCAGTCCTTCCTCGAGGACGCGCCGAAGGGCACCGAGTACCTGTACCAGGCGCTCAGCTACGCGACCCCGATCCCGTCGCCGGACAAGGGCGCCGCGATCCAGAAGGCGATCGAGGACGGCTGGAAGCAGGTACTGACCGGCAACGCCGCACCCGCCGACGCGCTCGGCAAGGCGCAGACGACGTTGGAGGGGTTGGTCTGAAACCGCAGCGCAGGGACTGGCTCCCCGGCTACCTGTTCATCAGCCCGGCTGTTCTGCTCTTCGTCGTCTTCGTCGCGCTGCCGCTGGTCGCCGCCTTCGGCCTCAGTCTGTTCCACTGGGACCTGCTGAGTACGCCGGAATTCGCCGGGCTGGACAACTTCAAGCAGCTCGTCACCGACGGCGCGACGATCCGGGCGGTGCTGAACACGTTCGTGTTCGCGCTGTCCTCGGTCGTCACGCACATCGGGCTCGGGATGCTGCTCGCGCTCGGCGTCCACCGGACGATGACCCGCGGCACGAAGTACTTCGTTCGGACGGCGTACTTCTTCCCGTTCCTGGTGTCCTGGGCGGCGGTCGCGCTGATCTGGAAGTACGTGCTGGATCCGACGTTCGGGATCGCGGCGTACTACCTGTCGACGACGACCAACTGGCTGGCGTCGCCGACCTGGGCGTTGCCGACGCTCATCGTGGTCGACTGGTGGCACACGATCGGGTACACGTTCATCATCCTGCTGGCCGGGCTGCAGACCGTGCCCGCACAGCTGCACGAGGCCGCGCGGGTGGACGGTGCGAACGCGTGGTGGCGGTTCTGGAGCGTGACGCTGCCGGTGATGTCGCCGACGATCTTCTTCGCCACCGTGATCACGTTCATCGGGGCCTTCCAGATCTTCGACCCGATGGTGATCATGACCCAGGGCGGCCCGGACGGCGCGACGCGGAGCATCGTGCAGTACACGTACGAGAAGGGCTTCCAGTCGTTCGAGGTCGGGTACGCCGCGGCGCTGTCGCTCGTACTGTTCGTGGTGATCATGGTCGTCACCGGTCTGCAGTTCCGGCTGAGCCGACGGTGGGTGCATCAATGAGGGGCAAGCTGCTCGACCTGGTGCTGGTGCTCGGCGGGCTGGTGATGATCGCGCCGCTGGTGTGGCTGGTCGTGAACGCGCTGTCGGAGCCGATCAACGCGTTCCAGCTGCCGCCGCAGTGGATTCCGAACCCGCCGACGTTGCAGAACTTCCATCAGGTGCCAGGGTTGATCCCGTTCGCCCGGATGGCGTGGAACAGTCTGCAGATCGCGGTGCTCACGACGGCGGGGGCGTTGTTCACGAGCGCGATGGCGGCGTACGCGTTCAACCGGCTGCGGTTTCCGGGGCGGGATCAGATCTTCTCGGTGCTGCTGGCGGCGTTGGTGGTGCCGGTGCAGCTGACCGTCGTACCGATCTTCATCATGATGCGCTGGTTACATCTGGTGGACACGACCGTGGCGATCTGGTTGCCGGCGCTGGTGAACGTGTTCGGGATCTTCTTCCTGCGGCAGTACATCTCCTCGATCCCGCGCGAGCTGGACGAGGCCGCGATCATGGACGGCGCGGGGCATTTCTGGATCCTGTTCCGGGTGATCCTGCCGCTGGCCCGGCCTGGGTTGACCGCGCTCGGGATCTTCGTGTTCGAGGCGTCGTGGAACAACTTCTTCTGGCCGTACATCTTCCTGTCGACTCCGGAGAAGATGACGCTGCCGGTGGGTTTGGTGTCGCTTCAGGGCGCGGTCGGCGGCGGGCCGGCCGTCGTACTGTTCGCCGCTATCACGCTGGTGGTGCTGCCGATCCTGATCCTGTTCCTGATCTTCCAGCGCTCGTTCATCGCGTCGATCGCCACCACGGGGCTGCGCGCATGACCGGGCACCTGCCTGCGGCGTTCAGAGCCCTCTGGCACGAACTCCCCCTCCTGGCCGCCACCGGCGTACTGATCTGCACCGCCGCCGGCCTCGTCGTTCTGGTCAGTCCTGGGGTCTCACCGCTCAGCGTTCTCCTTGGTGCACTCGTCATCTCGCCGGTCTGGGGAGCAGTTATCGCGACGACGGACGCGGTTGTGCGAGCGGAACCCACTGGGGTCCCGGTGCTGCTCAGGAACGTTCGGAGGCATGCTGTTGCCGGGCTGGCGGTCGGGGTGGTGCCGGGGGTTGTGGTTGCTGTGGGGTTGTTGAACTGGCAGCTGTTCGCCGGCTCGGGCAGCTGGCCGCTCCCCTCCAGCGCGGTCTTCGCGGTCCCGCTCGCTGTTAGCGGGTGTGCGAGTGTGCTGCTACTGCTCGCTTCCTGCTACGCCTTCAGTCTTCGGGTGACTGCTGGGTTGCGTGGGAAGCAGCTGTGGTTCACCGCGCTCCACCTGGTGGCCCGTGCCCCGCTGGTTCCTCTCGGCGTACTGGCGCTTGCCTTTGTCGCGCTGCTGCTCGGCACCTCTGTTACCGCTTCACTGTTGCTACTCGCCCCAGGGCCTGTTGCGTTGTTCGCCTCTGCTGGTACATGGACGGAGAAACATGCACTACACCGGTGACACCCTTCGACACTTCGCACTGCCGCTGGGAGGTCTCGGCACCGGCACCGTCGCATTGGCCGGCAACGGTGCGCTCCGCCAGTGGCAACTACACAACGTCGGCAACCACGAGGGCCACGTACCGAACAGCTTCTTCGCCCTCCGCCTGTCCCGCGTGGAGCCGCCGCTGGACGAAGTACGCCTGCTCCAAGGACCGCCTGCTACACCGTCCAACACGCCCCTGGTGACGGACGACGTGGTGCCTGCCGGAGAACAGCAGCTGAACGAGGTCATCCGCCCGATCGGCCCTACCAGGGTGACCGCTACGTATCCCCAGGCACACGTGGACTACGACACGGACCTACCGATCGAGCTGGCCCTCGACGTGTTCAACCCGTTGGTGCCGGGTGACGCCGACGCGAGCTCTCAACCGGTGGTCGGCTTCACCTTCACCCTTCACAACCCCGGCCCCATCGCGCTCCACGGCAAGCTGGCTGCCGCCCTCCAGAACACCGTCGGCTGGGACGGCATCACCCCTGTCCAAGGCACTTCTTGCAGCCTGTACGGCGGCAACACCAACAGCACCCGCCAGCTGCGCATGAGCGGGGGCCGCGCGCATGGCCCGGGTGGGTGGAGTTCGGTGGTGTTCGACAACGGCAGCCTGCCCATGGACCATCCCGGTGCTGGGCAGATGGTGCTTGCCGCCGACAGCGAGGCCTTCGCTCACCCGCAGTGGACGAGGCCGGAGGAGTTCGTTGCCTTCCTCAACGGCCCGACCACCCCGGCGGGCGGCGCCAGCGCGCCAGGCAGCACCTGGAACGGCGGGCTGGCCGTCCCGTTCCACCTGGAGCCCGGAGAGACCAAGCAGTTCCGGTTCCTCATCGCCTGGCACTTCCCGAACCGATATGTCGACTTCAACCAGTTCGGCCCGCACCCGGAGTACGGCCACAGCCGCTTCTGGCTCGGCAACGCCTACACCCGCCGTACCCCGGACGCCGTCGCCGCGGCCGAGCACTTCATCCACCACTGGGACGAGCTGCAGAACCTGACCACCAGCTGGACCGAGGCGTTCGAGAACAGCACCCTCCCCGGCGAAGCAGGCGCACGACTCGCAGCCCTGGCGGCCGACGTACGCAGCCCCACCGTCTTCCGAACCGCCCAAGGCGACGTACTCGGCTTCGAAGGCGTCCTCGGCGCCTCCACCGTCATGTGGGGCGGCCGGTACGGCGGGTCGTGCCCGCTCAACTGCACCCACGTCTGGAACTACGAGCAGACCCTCTCCCGCCTCTTCCCGTCGCTCGAGCAGAACATGCGTGACACCGAGTACGACGTCATGCAGGCCCCCGAGGGCTACCTCCCGCACCGCGTCCGCGCCCCGCTCTACATGAAGCAACTCTGGGACGTGGTCATCGGCGGCCCCGAGGAACCCGCACTCGACGGCATGCTCGGCAACGTCCTCAAGACCTACAGAGAGGTACGCCAAGGCGCCGGCCTCGACTGGCTCCGCCACCGCTGGCCGAACGTCGTACGCCTCCTCGACCACGTCCACACCAAGTGGCTGAGAGACGGCGTGCTCCGCGGCATCCAGCCCAGCACCCACGACATCGACCTGTGCGGCGTCAACTCGTTCATGGGCACCCTCTGGCTGGCCGCGCTCCGTGCCGCCGAGGAGATGGCGCTACTACTGGACGAGGACCCCAAGCAGTACCGCACGCTCTTCGAGACCGGCAGTACGGCGTACGACGAACTCCTGTTCACAGGCGAGTACTACCGCCAGATCCTGGACCCGGACGAGACCCGTGACTTCCAATGGGGCGACGGCTGCCTGGCTGACCAGCTGATCGGCCAGTGGTGGGCACACCAGCTGGACCTCGGCTACCTGCTCCCGGAGGACCACGTACGTACGGCGTTGCGCAACGTGGTCCGGCACAACCTCCGCACCGACTTCCACGACTTCGAGCACCCGTACCGCGTCTTCGCCGACGGCGACGACACCGGCCTGCTCATGTGCACCTGGCCGCACGGCGGACGCCCCGACGTACCCACCCGGTACTGCGACGAGGTGTGGACCGGCTCGGAGTACCAGCTCGCCGCGCACTGCCTGTACGAGGGCCTGACGGACGAGGGCATGGCCGTCCTGCAAGGGATGTGGACCAGGTACGACGGCACCCGCCGCAACCCGTTCAACCCGATCGAGTGCGGCGACCACTACATCCGCAACGCCGCCGGCTGGTCCGTACTGGAAGCCCTGACCGGCTACCGCTACAACGCCGTCACGAAGACGATCACCTGCGCCCCGCTGGACCTGGCCCGCTCGAACGACAGCTGGCGCTTCCCTTTCACCACCGACACCGGCTGGGGAATCGCCGCCTACACGCCGGGCACTCTCACCCTCACGTGCGAAGCCGGCCACCTGGACCTCAAGTCCGTCACCGTCGACGGCAACGCACACGAGATCGTCGTCCCGGTACTCCCCGGAAATCCGCTCACACTGGAGATCTGAGAGAGTGCCGGCCGTCCGGCAACGCCACCGGACGGGCGGCACTCGTTCAGAGGAGTCCGAGTTCCGCGGACTCTTGGTCGGTGAAGAGGCGCGAGCGGATCAGGAAGCGGACGCCCTCGGGGGCCTCCACGGAGAATCCGCTGCCGCGGCCTTTCACCACGTCGACGGTGAGCTGGGTGTGCTTCCAGTACTCGTACTGGTTCGCGGCCATCCAGAAGCCGATCGGCTTGTCCACGCCCTCGACGACCAGGTCACCGAGATGCACGTCCGCAGCCCCCGTTCTGAATTCCCCGTCCGGGTAGCACATCGGCGAGCTGCCGTCGCAGCAGCCGCCGGACTGGTGGAACATCAGCGGACCGTGCATCCCGGTGAGGCGGCGCAACCACTGCGCCGCCTCGTCGGTGAGCAACACCTTGTCGACCACTCAGAAGAACCCGAGCTTCGAAGGGCTGTAGCTGACCAGCAGGTTCTTCGTCTGCTGGTAGTGGTCCAGCATCATCTTGTGGTTCTCCCGGCCGATGCCGGAGTTCTTGTACCCGCCGAACGCCGCGTGCGCCGGGTACGCGTGGTAGTTGTTCGTCCAGACCCGCCCGGCCTGGATCTCGCGGCCGGCCCGGTACGCCGTGTTGATGTCGCGCGACCACACGCCCGCGCCGAGGCCGTACAGCGTGTCGTTGGCGATCTTCATCGCGTCGGCGTAGTCGTCGAACCTGGTCACCGAGACGACCGGGCCGAAGATCTCCTCCTGGAAGATCCGCATCTTGTTGTCGCCCTCGAAGATCGTCGGCTGGATGTAGTACCCGCCGGCCAGGTCGCCGTCCAGCTCGGCCTTGGCACCGCCGGTGACCACCCGGGCGCCTTCCTCCTTGCCGATCCCGATGTAGGCGAGGATCTTCTCGTACTGGTCGTTGCTCGCCTGCGCGCCCATCATCGTGTCGGTGTCCAGCGGGTTGCCGAGCTTGATCGCCTCGGTGCGCCCGACGGCGTCGGCCAGGAACCCGTCGTAGATCGACGACTGGATCAGCGCCCGCGACGGACAGGTGCAGACCTCGCCCTGGTTCAGCGCGAACATCGTGAAGCCCTCGAGCGCCTTGTCGTAGAAGTCGTCCTTCGAGGACGCGACGTCGGCGAAGAACACGTTCGGGCTCTTGCCGCCGAGCTCCAGCGTCACCGGGATGATGTTCTCGGACGCGTACTGCATGATCAGCCGGCCGGTCGTGGTCTCACCGGTGAACGCGACCTTGGCAACTCTGTTGCTTGAGGCAAGCGGTTTGCCGGCCTCGACACCGAACCCGTTGACCACGTTGAGCACACCCGGCGGCAGCAGGTCGTGGATGAGCTCGAGAAGCACGTGGATGGAGGCCGGGGTCTGCTCGGCGGGCTTCAGGACGACGGCGTTGCCGGCCGCCAGCGCGGGCGCCAGCTTCCAGACCGCCATCAGGATCGGGAAGTTCCACGGGATGATCTGTGCGACCACGCCGAGCGGCTCGTGGAAGTGGTACGCGATCGTGTCGTCGTCGATCACCGACACCGAACCCTCCTGGGCCCGGAGCGCGCCGGCGAAGTACCGGAAGTGGTCGACCGCCAGCGGCAGGTCGGCGGCCAGCGTCTCACGGACGGCCTTGCCGTTGTCCCAGCTCTCGGCGACCGCGAGCAGTTCGAGGTTGGCCTCGATCCGGTCCGCGATCTTGTTCAGGATGTTCGCCCGTTCGGCCGGCGAGGTCCGTCCCCAGGCCGGCGCGGCACCGTGGGCGGCGTCGAGGGCGCGCTCGACGTCGTCCGCCGTACCGCGGGCGATCTCGGTGAAGGTCTGTCCGGTGACCGGAGTCGGGTTCTCGAAGTACCCGCCCTTGACCGGCGGCACCCATTCGCCACCGATGTAGTGCTCGTACCTCGATTTGTACGCGACCGGGCTGCCATCCTGCCCGGGAGCTGCGAAGATCGTCATAGGTCCTCCAACGGATGTGGCATTGGACCGAACCTAGGGAGTCCGACGTTGCACGGACGTTGCACGGTGGAGTGAGGTCGTATGGACGCACCGGAGCAGGCCCGCCGGTTGAGCGGGCTGTACGACGACGTGCTCGGCGGGAGCCGCCCCGCGACCGACCCACGCCCGCTGGTGGCGGCCTCCTGGGAACGCTCCCTGGCCGCCGCGGTCGACCCTGACCTCGACCTGCCGCCGATGATCCTCGAGCAACGGATGGTCGAGGAACTCCGCGCCAACCACCCGCTGCGGGCCGTCCTCCCGATACTGCGGCAGACGCTGACGTCGATCGCCGACGAGGCGTCGCACATCATGATCATCACCGACGCGCAGGGCATCATCCTGTGGCGCGAGGGTGCCGCCGACGTGAAGCGCACCGCGGACCGGATCGCGCTCTCCGAGGGCGCGGTCTGGTCCGAGGACAAGATCGGCACCAACGGCATGGGTACGGCGCTCGCGGTCGGCGAGCCGGTGCAGATCCACTCCGCCGAACACCTGGTACGGCGCATCCACGAATGGACCTGCGCCGCCGCGCCCGTCCACGACCCTGACACCGGCAAGCTGCTCGGCGCCGTCGACGTCTCCGGACCGCTGCGCACCGTCCATCCCGCGATGGTCGCCCTCGTCACCGCCGCGGCCCAACTCGCCGAAGGACAGCTGAAGGTCCGGATGGCGGCCGCCGACGAGATGCTCCGCGCCCGCAACATGCGGCACCTGATGGCGCTCGGCGACGCGCCCGGTGCCTTGCTCACCTCGACCGGCCGGGTGCTCGCGGTCCAGCCGCTCGAATGGCTGCCGAACCGCCTCGTCGTACCGGACGGCGCCGAGCGGATCGACCTCGGCGACGGCCGCGAAGGACTCGTCGAACGCCTCGACGAGGGCTACCTGCTACGAATGCCCGGTACGCCGGTCCGCCGTACGCGCCCGTCCTTGCGCCTGAAGCTCCTCGGCTCCGGTCAGCCCATCGCGGTCGTCGGCGGCCGCGAGATCGCGCTCACGTTGCGCCGGGCCGAAGTACTCGCACTGTTACTACTGCATCCGACCGGGCTGACCGCCGAGCAGTTGATGCTGCAGCTGTACGGCGACGAGGGCAACCCGACGACCGTCCGCGCCGAGATGCACCGGCTGCGGAACCTGCTCGGCGGCGGCGTCCTCGACACCAAGCCGTACCGGATCATCGCGGACGTCACCGGCGACGTGACCGACGTACAGCAGGCCCTCCGCAGCGGAGACCTGCCGAAGGCCCTCGACCTGTACGCCGGTCCGCTGCTCGCCCGGTCCGACGCGCCCGCCCTGCGGTCCGAACGCGACGAGCTCGACGCCACGCTCCGCCGGGCCGCCCTCGACACCGACGATCCCGAGCTGCTGTGGCGTTTCGCCCAGACGCCGACCGGGGCGGAGGACCTGGAGATCTTCGAGGCCCTCGAGCTCGCGCTCGCGCGGACCGACAACCGCCGGCCCGCGGTCGCCGCCCGCCTCGCCCGGCTCGTCGACTGACCGGCTCGAGCCGGCTGGTGAGTGGCTGGGTCCGCTCACTTCTGGTACGTGAGCCGGAACACGCGGGCGTGACGAGTGCCGCAAGGACATGACTGCTGAGTAACCAACCAATAACATCGCTGGTATGCAGATCCTCGCCATCGTCGTCTCGCTCGCGGTGACCCTGGTCGCCGTCGCGTTGTTCGGCAAGACGATCGGGCACATCGTGTCCGTGATCAAGCTCGGGCAGCCGGCCGCCCGGACCGACGACCCGGGCAAGCGGACCCTCACCCTGGTCAAGGAGTCCCTCGGCCACACCCGGATGCTGCAGTGGAGCCACATCGGGGTGATGCACTGGTTCGTCGCGTTCGGGTTCATCGGGCTGTTCCTCACCCTGGTGACCGCGTTCGGCCAGCTCTTCGACCCGCACTGGGCGCTGCCGGTCATCGGCCACTGGTTCGTGTTCGAGTGGGTCAGCGAGGCACTCACCTGGACCGGGCTGCTGTCGATCATCGGGCTGATGATCTACCGGTTGACGCACCTGCCGAAGGGCGACAACCCGCGCTCGTCCCGGTTCTACGGCTCGACGTCGTGGCAGGCGTACTACGTCGAGTACACGATCCTCGGCGTACTGATCTGCATCGCGCTGCTCCGCGGCCTCGAGTACCAACTTGGCGACGGTGAGAAGTTCCACTACCCGATGACGTTCTTCATCGGCAGCGGCCTCTTCGGCGGGCTGAGCGAGCACGGCCTGGAGAACGCGGTCTTCCTGGTCGCGATGATCAAGATCCTGATCTCGTTCGCCTGGATGATCACGATCTCGCTGAACGCCACGATGGGTGTCGCGTGGCACCGGTTCACCGCGTGGCCGAACATCTGGTTCAAGCGAGAAGCCGACGGCGGTACGGCGCTCGGCGCACTGCAGCCGATCATGGTGAACGGCGCCCCGATCGACTTCGAGAACATCGACGAGCTCGACGAGGACGCGGCGCTCGGCGTCGGCAAGGTCGAGCACTTCACCTGGAAGGGCCTGCTCGACTTCACCACCTGCACCGAGTGCGGCCGCTGCCAGTCGCAGTGCCCAGCGTGGAACACCGACAAGCCGCTGTCGCCGAAGCTGATCATGATGGGGCTGCGCGAGCACGCGTACGCCAAGGCGCCGTACCTGCTGGCCGCCGACGACGAGGCGCGCAAGTCGCTCCCTGACCTGGTGCTCGCCGAGCAGGAGAAGCCGTTGGTCGGCCCCGCGGACGTCGCGGTCATCGACGAGGAGGCGCTCTGGGCCTGTACGTCGTGCGGCGCGTGCGTGCAGCAGTGCCCGGTCGACATCGAGCACGTCGACGCGATCATGGACATGCGCCGGTATCAGGTGCTGATCGAGTCGTCGTTCCCGTCCGAGCTCAACGGGCTGTTCAAGGGCCTGGAGAACAAGGGCAACCCGTGGAACATGAACCCGTCGGGCCGGATGGACTGGGCCAAGGACCTGCCGTTCGAGGTCAAGCAGGTCGGGACGGACGTCGAGTCGCTGGACGAGGTCGACTACCTGTTCTGGGTCGGCTGCGCGGGAGCGTTCGAGGACCGCGCGAAGAAGACCACACAGGCGGTCGCGGAGCTGCTGAACATCGCGGGCGTGACCTTCGCCGTACTGGGTGACGGCGAGACCTGCACCGGTGACCCGGCGCGGCGGTCCGGGAACGAGTTCGTGTTCCAGCAGCTCGCGATGCAGAACGCCGAGGTCTTCAAGGAGACAGGAGTCCGCAAGGTGGTCTCGACCTGCGCGCACTGCTTCAACACCTTGAAGAACGAGTACTCCCAGCTCGGCGTCGAGCTCGACGTCATCCACCACACGCAACTGCTGAACCGGCTCGTCCGCGACGGCAAGCTGACCCCTGTCGCGCCGGCCGACAGCTCGCTCAACGGCCAGAAGATCACGTACCACGACCCGTGCTACCTCGGTCGCCACAACCAGGTGTACGACGCCCCGCGCGAACTCCTCGACATCATTCCGGGCGCGGAGTACGCCGAGATGCCGCGAAACCGGACGAAGTCCTTCTGTTGCGGTGCGGGCGGCGCGCGGATGTGGATGGAGGAGAAGCTCGGCACCCGGATCAACCTGAACCGCACCACCGAGGCGGTCGAGACCGGCGCCGACAAGATCGCCACCGGCTGCCCGTTCTGCCGGGTGATGCTGTCCGACGGCCTCACCGCGAAGCAGGCCGACGGCTCGGCCCGCGAAGAGGTCGAGGTCCAGGACGTCGCCCAGCTGCTGCTCGCCTCGGTCAAGCGCGGGGACTAGCTGCAACTAGCTGCAACATCCCTTCCTCCCCAGGTGGTCCAGACCGTAAACTCCTGCGGCTGCATCACCTGGGGAGGAACAACCGCCATGAAGCTCCGCGCCGCGATCGCCATCGTCGCTGCCATACCGCTCGTTCTCGGACTCACCGCCTGCGACCACAAGCCGACCGGCTACCGGCCATCCGTGCCGGTCAGCACCACGAATACGGCCCAGCCCGCAAAGTAGGCCGGTATCGGTCATCTTCCCACCCGATCACGTGAACTTCTCGTAATCTCGCGTTACGGATGTGATCACCTCGGGATGATCGGGTGGGTGGATGCCGATGCGGAGCACACGACGTAACTTCCTCACGGTCAGCGGAGCAGCGGCGGCGCTCGCGCTGACCGGCAGCCTCCCGGAGATCCGGTCCGCGGCCGCCGGCTGGACCGGCAGACCGGACCGGCGCGACCCGTTCACGCTCGGCGTCGCGTCCGGCGACCCGTTGCCGGACGCGGTGGTGATCTGGACCCGGCTGGCCCCCGATCCACTCGCGCCGTTCGGCGGGATGGACCGCCGGCCGGTCGAGGTCCAGTGGCAGGTCGCGGAGGACGAGCAGTTCCGCCGGGTCGTCCGGACCGGTACGGCGAAGGCCCAGCCGGAGTCGAGCCATTCGGTGCACGTCGACGTCCGCGGGCTGCGGCCGTGGCGGCACTACTGGTACCGCTTCCGCGTGAACGGGCAGCTCAGCCCGGCCGGCCGGACCAAGACGGCGCCGGCGTACGACGCAGTACTGCCCGAGCTGTCGCTGGCCTTCGCGTCCTGCCAGGCGTGGTGGGAGGGCTGGTACACGGCGTACGCCGACATGGCCCAGCGGGACCACGACGTGGTGTTCTTCCTCGGCGACTACATCTACGAGTTCGGCATCGACCGCGGCATCCGGCCGCACTCGAACGAGCCGTACATCACCCAGCAGACCGTGACGCTCGACGAGTACCGGCAGCGGTATGCGGCGTACAAGCTGGATCCCGATCTGCAGCACGCGCACGCGGTCGCGCCGTGGGTCGTCACGCTGGACGACCACGAGGTGGTCGACAACTGGGCCGACGAGGCGCATCCGAGCGCGCCGCCGGCGCAGTTCCTGGTACGGCGGGCCAACGCGTTCCGCGCGTACTGGGAGCACATGCCGCTGCGGCTCGCGCAGCTCCCGAAGGGCCCGGACATGCAGCTGTACCGGCGGATCCGGTACGGGCGGCTCGCGGAGTTCAGCGTGCTCGACACGCGGCAGTACCGGTCCGACCAGGCGTACGGCGACGGGACCAAGGCGCCCGGGCCGGAGACGAAGGACCCTTCTCGGACGATCACCGGTGATGCCCAGGAGAAGTGGCTGCTCGACGGGTGGGCGGCGTCGCAGACCCGGTGGAACGTGCTGGCGCACCAGACCGCGATCGCCCGGCTCGACACGAAGGACGGGCCCGGGGTGCTGGTCCCGATGGACACCTGGGACGGGTACGAGGCGTCCCGCAACCGGGTCCTCGGCGGCGCCGCGCAACGCAAGGTCCGCAACCTGGTCTCGATCGCCGGCGACCTGCACCGCAGCGTGGCGTCGGACCTGAAGCTCGACTTCTCCGACCCGGCCTCCGCGACCGTCGGCGCCGAGTTCGTCGGTACGTCGATCACCTCCGGCATCGACGGCGAGGACCTGGACGCCGGCGGCGCGACTCTGCTCCGGGAGAACCCGCACATGAAGTTCGGCAACTTCCAGCGCGGCTACGTCAGCTGCAGCATCACACCCCAGCGGTGGGTCTCCGACTACCGCGTCGTCGACAAGGTGTCCGTCCAGGGCGGCACCGTCAGCACCCGCGCCAAGCTCCTCGTCGAGGACGGCCGGCCCGGCATCGCGGAGGTACAGGCATGAGGATCCCCCGGCAGACCGTGGTCGCGGCCGGCACGCTCGCGGCCGCCGCACTGCTCGGCTCGAGTTCGATGCCTGCGGCAACTTCCGACGTGGCGGTGAGCGTCGCACCTACGCAGCTGAGCGTCGTCGGCCTGCCGTGCTTCCCGGGCGTGTTGAACCTGACGATGACCAACACCGGCGCCAAGCCGCGGTACGCCGACCTCACACTCGAGCCGACCGGTCCGCTGCAGCTCTCCCGCACGCTCTTCTCGTCCTGGCTGCCCGCCGTCGACCCCGACCAGCCGGTGACCGCGCCGGTCGAGGTCCGGGTACCGCGGGACGCGAAGCCCGGGTTGTACCGGATCGGCGTACAGGTCGACCGCACCCGCGTGAACGTCCCGGTCACGGTCGAGCCGCTACCCGCGAAGGGCCCCGGCGACAACCTCGCCCTCGGCGAACAGGCCACCGCATCCTCCACCCACGGCAACTTCACCCTCTGCGGCGCTGTCGACGGCGACAAGGACTCCGAACACTGGGACACCCTGACCGGCTGGAACGACGGCACCCGCGCCGCGTTCCCCGACACGTACGACGTCGCCCTGTCGACCCCCGCGACCGTCAACCGGGTCGAGCTCTACACCCTGGACTCCGCGAAGTACCCCGCCCGCGTGAACGGCCTCCGCGACTGGGACGTCCAGGTCAAGGTGGACGGCGCGTGGCAAACCGTCGCCCAGGTCCGCGGCAACACCGTCGGCCACGTCACGTCGACATTCCCGCCGGTCCGAGCCGACGCCGTACGCATCCGCTGCCTCGATGGGAACGACCACACCTACTCCCGGATCGTCGAACTCGAGGTCTACGGGAGCTAGCCGTCCAGGCCATCGGTTGACCCAGGCAACAGGTCTGGGTCAACCGTTTGAACCAACCCCGAAATGCCTCAGCACCCGCTCAGCCACCTCGAGCGGGCCGAGGGTGCTGGTGTCGATGACCGCTTCGTCCAACGCCGCAGCGTCGAGCCGGGCAGCGATCTCATCGCACCGCTCCAGGTGCCACTCGAGCGCAGCCGCCTGACTCGCGCCGTACCGCCCCCGCAGCCGTTTCCTGACGATCCCCGGATCGGCCGTGAGCCGAACCGTCCGCACCGGACACTCGACAGCGGCCGCGTACCGGTCCCGGGCGGCCTCGGTCGAGATCACTCCGCACATCACCAACTGGCGCGGCCCGACAGACCGGTACGCCTTCCAGACCGCAGCAATGTTGTGCGCCTCAACAAGCGCATTGCCCTGCTCAGCAGGCGGCCAGGACCGGTGAAACCAGTCGACATCCATCAAACTGAACGGCCGCCCCGCCCGCGCGAGCAGGTCACCTACATGCTCAAGCGCGGCCGACTTACCAACGCCGTACCCACCATTCAAAAAGATCGCGTACCCAGCCTGCGTCACGCTCGAACCACCCTCCACGGAGCGGGTGACGGGAATCGAACCCGCACTGTCAGCTTGGGAACAGAATTGTCACCCCCGCGCGGGTCAGGTGCAGCACCACCGAGCCGGGCTTCCGGACCCGAGTGATCCGCTCCGACCTGCGGCTTTCCTTCGCGCAGC
This sequence comes from Kribbella aluminosa, assembly GCF_017876295.1. Lineage (NCBI taxonomy): Bacteria > Bacillati > Actinomycetota > Actinomycetes > Propionibacteriales > Kribbellaceae > Kribbella > Kribbella aluminosa. The sequence continues at coordinate 265,814 of NZ_JAGINT010000002.1, forward strand.
CCCTAGTTAAACTTCGCCGTCCAGATAGAGCGTTATTGCAGGAACGTGCAACATCATGTTGCAGACCCATTGCACCGTGTTACGTTTCGCGCCAGATCCGAGGTGAAGTATTCCGTTTTCTCAACTCTGGGGGTCTTATGCGCAAGACAGTTTCGATGACTGTAGGGGGCATGATGCTCACCGCGTTAGCCGCGGTAGCTCCGACAGCAGCATCGGCCGACCCCGGGCCCGCGACAACCGACGGCTGCCCGACGTCGACGTGGTACGACATTCTTCGTACTTCGTCCCGGCAGGCGGTCTGCCCATCTTCAAGGATGGACCAGGCGGACATCTAACCGTTGGTCTGACGAAGAACTACACCGCATCGGCCACCATTTCGACCGGTGGTTCGGTAGAGCTGGGCGGCGTCATCGCGAAGGCGAAGCTGGAAGTGTCGCAGTCGCTGGCGAGCTCTGTCTCGCTGACCGTGCTGCACACGTACGATCGGGTGATCACTGCCGGGAAGTACGGGAACGTCCAGTACGGTTCCTGGGGACAGTCGGTCACGTGGCGAAGGTACTACGACGGGGCCGACTGCACGACAACGTTACGAGCATCCGGAACGGCACGCATTCCGTCGGCCGCCTCCGTTGGATGGAAGTACTGGGAGACCTCTAGCTGATGAAGATCTGGGCGCGCGTAGTCAGCGCATCACTTGTAGCTGTTGCTTTCTGCGTGGCGGCCGGCTGTTCTTCTACTGGTAAGGCCGGTGGTTCGCCAGCCTCCCAGAACACATCACCGCCGGTCGTCCCGACCACGACCACGTCCGGCGAAGGACCGCTCAAGATCAGTGATCTGCCAACTGATCCGCAAGTGATCTGGCGCGAGGACCTCAACTACGACAGAACCGCGACAAACCAAGACGTGACACTTGCACCTGGCACCTACGAAGTGCGGGCAGTCTGTTCGGCACCGGCAGCATTGAAGATCTCAGCAAACGGCGGACAGGTTCAGAACCTGGCCTGCTCGACGGCCTACGAACCTGGCGTCAAAGTTTGTATCAGCAAGCCTGGCCTGTTCCTCAATCTTCAGCGAACATCCGATCCGTCAGTCGATCTGGTCTGGCAACTCGGGAGGGCTCCAGGTTCGAAGTGCTCATCCGGTTCACCGGCGACGACGCCGTCACCAACGGGGACTGCCCGAGGCTAGGGCCGCGGTTCGACGCCAGAGGAAGGGCAGGAACGCTCGAAGCGTTCCTGCCCCTTTCCTCTGTCCCGACGCAGGTCTCAGATCCAGCACCCACAAGCGGGTCTGCCACCTATCTGCTGTGCTGACGGGCACGTGACGGGCACGACGCCCAGAGCAACGGGCTGACATGACGAACCCCGCAGGTCGGAAACCAGCTCCTGACCTGCGGGGTTCTCTCGTGAGCGGGTGACGGGAATCGAACCCGCACTGTCAGCTTGGGAAGCTGATGTTCTGCCATTGAACTACACCCGCGTGGCCGGTCTCCCGGCAGCGGAGAAGAGCATAGCCGATGTCGGGGCTCGCAACCACGGCGGGTCCGCGCGCCGGAACCAGCTGACTACTTCCAGGCAGCGCGCCGGCCGGGCCGCGGACCCGGGCGGCCGGGGCGAGGTTTGCTGCGGTGTCAGGTGGATACACCCCGAGAAGGTGCCCGACGCATCGAAAAGAGCTGTCCGGGCGGTTTGCACCGGGGGTTCTTGGGCAGTTTTTCACAAAGGGCACGTTCAGGACTGGGCAGGTTCGTGATCTTCTGGCAGATTAGAACGCGTTGCCGGGGGCAACATTTGACGCAACGTGAGGACGCGAGTCCTGGACCGGGCGAGCTGGTTGCGGGGCAACTGGATGAAGGGGTGAACGGTGGCAACAGACACAAGTGACGCGGTTGACAACCTGGAGAAGGAGCTCGTCACGTTGGCACGCCGGCTGCGCGGTCTGCAGCGGACGCTGTCCGACGAGGCGCACCCGGACCTGGAGCCGGCACAGTACGCGTTGCTGAACCACGTGGAGGAACTGGCACCGGTGCGGATGGCCGACCTGGTGGCAGCGCTCGAGGTGGACAAGGGACCGGTCAGCCGGGCCTGCGCGCGACTGGAGGAAGAGGGCCTGCTGAAGCGGGCGGCCGACAAGTCGGACGCGCGTGCGACCCTGCTGACGCTGACCGCGGCCGGCAAGCGCAAGCTGACGGCGGCCCGGAAGAAGCGGCACAAAGTGATCGAGGACCTGCTCAAGGACTGGTCGCCGTCGCAGGTGAAGACCTTCGCCACCCAGGTGTCGAAGTTCAACAAACTGGCCAACTGACGATAGTTGCCTCAGGCCCAGGTCTGGTGGTGCGGCCCCGCCGGAGAGCTGAGGGCTCCGGACGACCCACCACCGGAACCGGCCACACAGGCACACTCGAGCTGTGCGGATGGGCGGCACGCTGCTAACGTGCGAGCGTGCTGCTCTCCGACCGTGACATCCTGTCCGAGCTCGACGCGAAACGGGTCCAGCTGGATCCGTTCGATGCTGCGATGGTGCAACCGTCGAGTGTCGACGTACGGCTGGATCGCTTCTTCCGGGTCTTCGAGAACCACCGGTATCCGCATATCGACCCGGCCGAGGAACAGCCGGACCTGACCCGGCTGGTGGAGCCCGTCGACGAGGAGCCGTTCATCCTGCATCCCGGTGAGTTCGTCCTGGGATCGACGTACGAGCTGATCACGCTCCCCGACGACGTCGCGGCCCGCCTCGAGGGCAAGTCCTCGCTCGGCCGCCTCGGCCTGCTCACGCACTCCACCGCCGGCTTCATCGACCCCGGCTTCTCCGGCCACGTGACCCTCGAACTCTCGAACGTCGCCACCCTGCCGATCAAACTCTGGCCCGGTATGAAGATCGGCCAACTCTGCTTCTTCCGCCTCTCCTCCCCCGCCGAACACCCGTACGGCTCCACCAAGTACGGCTCCCGTTACCAGGGCCAACGCGGCCCCACCCCGTCCCGCTCCTTCAAAAACTTCCACCGCACCGACGTCTGACCAACGAAAAGGGCCTCGGGGAATCCCGGGGCCCGTTTGCGACAGATCAGCCGGTCGCCTTGATGAAGACACAGACCGAATCGAGCTCGTTGGTGACGCTGTAGTCACCATGCGGCTGCTGTTTGTAGACGGCGCCGTACTGCGACACGGATTCCGGCGATGCCAGACTGCCGTCCCAGAGAGCCAGGTCGCCGTTCCCGGAGGTGCGGCTGTCCGAGGGCGTACTGCCGTCGGACGGAGTGGCACCGACCGACGGGCTGTCGCCGCCCGAAGGCGTGTCGCCGGTGGACGGGCTGTCGCTCGCGCTCGGGCTCCCGGACGGGGCCGCGCTCGGCAGGTCCGCGCCGGTCTTCGCATCCATCAGCACCGGCTGCGCCTCGGTCTTCGCGTACAGAACACCGTGGAACGCCGCGGTCACGTCCGGAACGTTGCGGTTGCCGGAGTCGTTCGAGAAGCCCCAGGTCTTCTTGCCGGTCGCATCGTCGAACCCGATGATCGTGTCGGTCCCGTTGTTGTTGGAACCCGTCTTCCCGGTGCAGGCAACCGCGGTCGCCTGGTCCCAGAAGCACGACCATCCACCGGCCTGGGTGCTGTCCTTGGCCGGCGGCGGCGGGGTGGCGACCACAGCGCCGGTCGAGAGGTCGACCGCATAGATCGCGGAGGTCTCTGTCCCGGCGTCGTAGTTGACGTACTTCATGCCGTAGAAGTAGGCGTGCTTGCCGGTCCCGAGGAGCGGCTTGAACATGGTCTGCAGCGGCGCGAGCTGCTTCGTGATCTTCCCGCTCGGACCGTCGGCGAGAACCATCGCGGCATCGTCCGACCGATCCGTCTTCGCGCTCTTCGCGCCCGCGATCACGCCGCCGTGCACCGCGGCCGGGCTGATGCCAGGAACAAGCGTGGCCTTCTTCGTCGCCGGGTCGGCGAACACCGTGACGTCCGGCGACGGCCCCTTGCCGGACGTCACGATCGCGACCTGGCCGCTGTCCACGTCGTACGCCACATTCCCGAGCGACGGCTCGTCGTCCGTGGTCTTCGTGGACGTTTCCGCGAGCTTGTCGCCGGTCGACACGTCGATCCACTGGATCACCACGAGGCCCTGCGGTTTCTGGGTGCCGTTGCCCTTGTCGGTCTCGGAGTAGACGACGACCGCGACGTCCTTGCCGTCGACCTTCACCGCCTTCGGCTGGACCGCGCGGTTGACCTTCGTGGTCGACGCCGGAGCCGCCTGGACCGACCAGGATTTGCTCGGATCGGTGACATCGTGCCCGGCGAGGCTCTGGATGGTGCCGGCCACGGCCACCTTGCCGACGAGGGCCATCGCGGCCCCGGTGTAGGAGTACTGCGTGGTCTTGAGGACCGGGTACGCCGCGCCGATCGCGAAGGCCTTGGGTGGGTCGAAGGTCGGGACGCTCGGGGCCGTGGGTGAGGCGGAGGTGGTGGACTGGCCGCTGTTGTTGTCGGAGCCCGAGCCGGACTTCTTGTCGCCGCCGCAACCTGCGAGCAGGATCAGGGCTGCGGTGACAGCTGTGGTTGCCACCATCGGACGCAACATCGTTGGTTTCTCTCCCAGGTCGACCGAGAATGATCGACTGAACGCTAGCAGTGTTCGTGGGTCGGCCCGGGAGTTATCCACAGGCGTTGCACCAACCTGCAGTTCCTGCTAATCGCGGCGGCCAGGCCCGATCAGCCCCAGCCGTTCCAGCAGTCCGTACACCGCCCCCACCGCACCACTCCCCGGTCCGCCAACCCCGGACAACACGCCCCTACCGGGTATGCCCGGCACAGACAGCACGGCCGTTGGCGGGGCGGGCGGCGCGAACTGTACGGCGGTGGTCGGCGGCGTCGGCACATCCTTGGCCGGCACCGCGGGCGCGACCGCGTGGAGGGTGAGGCTGTCGTTCATCGGACGATGGAGAGGCCGGTCCCGCGGTGGCGGGGCTGGGGGTCGGTGAGGACTCGGGCGACCGGGTCGGTCAGGTGCCGTGAGTTGGGCTCCAGCTTGTCGGCCAGGCGGCGCAGTGCGCCCGCCAGACCTTCCCGCGGGCTGGTCCGCGGCTTCCCCGCGCGGCGCTGCGCCCTGGCCTCGGCCGCGCGCAGATGCTCGGCGACGCGGTAGCGGGCTACTTCGGCGTGTTCGGTGATCATTGGTGGTTCTCCCCTCGCGTTGTCCCCGTGCTGTGGTGGTTTTCGGCAGTGCTTCGCCCAGGTCCCGCCCGGAGGCGGGACCTCTGGCTCCCCTACATCAACCCAACGAACCCGACCACGCCGATCCGACGCGTGCGGTCGTCCGTGGGTCAGACCTTGAGGACGGTGATGTCGCCGGAGACGGTGCGGGCGCGCAGCATCAGGGCGCGGTCGCCCTCGGCCGGCTTCTCGCCGGGCTCGAGGTCGCACCGGATCCGGCCGGTGACGGTCTTCAGGTCCAGGTACGTCGGAAGTCCGTCCGGGACGCCGATCTGTACGTCGCCCCGGGCCGTCTCGGCCTGGACGCTCGGTCCGTCGGCGATCTCGACCTTCACGTCGCCCGAACCGGAGGTGGCGACCGAGTGGTCGCGGATCCGCTCGATGGTGATGTCCCCCGAGCCGACCTTGACGGAGGTGGGACCGGCGGCGTCGCCGATCGTGACGTCTCCGGAGCCGGTGCTCAGACCGAGCGCGTCGCCGGCCTCCTCGATGTCGATCGAGCCGGACCCGGTGCTCGCCCGGACCGGTCCGTCGGCTCGCTCGACCTTGACGTCACCGCTGCCGGTGTTGATGCCGAGCTCGTGCTCGACCCGGGTCAGCCGGACATCACCGGAGCCGGTCGCGAGCCGCGCCGAACCGAGCGGTACGTCGGAGACGATGTCGCCGGACCCGGTCTTGACCCACGCATCGAGGACCGCGGAGGTGGCGATCCGGACCGTGATCTCCGGTCCGCGCCGGACGTTCCGCGGGCTTTCGATGACGAGCTCGCCGTCGTGGACCGCACAGATCACGCCGTCGTCGTCGCCGTCGACCTCCATCGAGAGTGCGGTGCCCTCACCGTCAGGGTTGGGGCCGAGCTCGACCAGGCCGGAGCCGATCTCGATCCGGATCCGGTGGATCCGGTCGTTCTCGTCGTCGTTCAACTGGGTCGCGCTGTGCTCGCTCATTCCGCCCATCCCGTCACTCGCTGGCCCGGGCCGTGTCCGCCCCGGCGCCGTTCTTTGTCCTCGCGCCACCGGTCCTTGTCCTCGCGGCGGCGCTCCCGGTCGTCCCGCCGGCGGTCCCGCCCGCGCTCGGAGCCGAACACGCCCTCGTCGCCGAACGGCCCGTTCGGACCGAAGACGCCGTTCGGGCCGAAGACCCCGTCGGGGCCGAGTGGTCCGTTCGGGCCCAGCGGGCCTTCCGGGCCGAACACCGGGCCACGCGGCGGGCGCGGCGGCCGGGGCGGGCGCGGACCGCCGCGGCGGCCGACGCTGAGCTCGGTCATCACGGTGCGCATCAGCCACGCGTTGGCGGAGATGCCCTCGGCGTCGGCGGCTTCGTCCACCTTGTTCTTGATCGACATCGGCAGCCGCAGCGTGATCCGCGCGGTCGGCTCGTCGGCGTCCGGCACGAACTGGCCGGCAGTCGCGTCCTGGATGTCGTCCTCGAGGTCTTCGTCGGTCTCGTCCGGACCGGTCAGCTGGCTGGGCGCCGGCGTGACCACGAACTCCGGGCGGCCACCGGCCATCCGGAGCTCGACCGACCCCGGGGACAGCTCGCGGCTGATCTCCCCGGCGGCGTCGGACAGGGCTGAGATGAGGGCCAGGCGGCCCGCGTCATCCAGCGTGGCCCCGAGGCGCTGTGCCACGGAGCGAGTTTGCTCGTCGGCCAGAGCGGTCGCGTTCTCGACGCTCCGCCGGACCGACTCGAGGTAGTGGTCAAGTTCCATGACAGCAATCATGACGTCATCGTGACGTCAGTGTCAACCCCCGTGATGTCATGCAGCCGTCGAACTGGCGTCAGGGCAGAATGAGCCCATGGGTAGAGGCGTACTGATCACCGGTGCATCCAGAGGTGTCGGCGCGGCCGCCGCGCGAACGTTCGCGGCAGCCGGCGACCGAGTCGTGCTGCACTGCCGCGGCGCCGTCGACCGGGCGGCCGAGATCCGCGAGTCACTGCCAGGAGACGGTCACGCCGTGGTCGCCGCGGATCTCGGCGATCCGGCCGCGATCCCTGCCCTGGTTGAGGAATCGGCCGCCGCCCTCGGGCGCATCGACGTACTGGTCAACAACGCGGCGATGTTCGTCGACGAGCCGGTCGCGGGCTCCCGGCGGGTCGGTCACCCGCTGGCCGAGACGACGTACGACGAGTGGGTCGCGACCTGGCGCCGTACGCTGGCCGTCAACCTGGAAGGCGCCGCGCACGTCACCTGGTGCGTCGCGCGCCAGATGCTCGACATCGACCCCGAAGACGGCGTACGGCGGGGTGCGATCGTCAACGTCGGCTCCCGCGGCGCGTACCGCGGCGAGCCCGACGTCCCGGCGTACGGCGCCTCGAAGGCGGGACTGCACTCGCTCGGGCAGTCCCTGGCGGTGTCGTTGGCGCCGCATGACATCACCGTGACGTCAATCGCACCCGGGTTCATCGCCACCGACATGACCGAGGGCTTCCTCGCCGGTCCGGGCGGTGACGCGATCCGCGCGCAGAGCCCGTTCGGCCGGGTCGCCACCACGGAGGAGGTCGGGAACGCGATCTACTGGCTCGCCTCAGCCGAGGCGAACTGGGCGAGCGGCGCGGTCCTCGATTTCAACGGGGCGTCGTACCTGCACTAGGACGATCGCGGCGACCGTCCAGACCGCCGCGAGCACCGCCATCGGGAACACGTCGCCGCGTTCCTCGTCGAAGAGCAGGATCAGCCCGAGGTTCACCGCCGCGTGGGCCGCCGTCGCGATCACGAGGTTGGTACGGCGGGCGCCCTGCAGCACCGCGCCCATCACCACGGACAACGCGACCGCCATCACCACGAACAGGCCCATGTAGACGAGACCGTTGGCGAACCCACCGATGTGCCAGAAGCCCCACAGCACTCCGACGATCAGCGAGGAACGCAGTACCGGGAACCGGGTCTGCAGGTACGGCTGCAGGTACGCGCGCCAGCCGAGCTCCTCACCTGCCGCGCCGACGATCATCGTCAGCACCAACGCCCAGAACGGGAACGGCAGGCTCTCCGCCCGCCACGACCGCCCCGCGATCACGTGCACCAGGACCGACACCAGCATCGCCGCGATCACGATGCCCACGATCAGCGCGCTCCGCCCGGCGGCGACCTTCACGGGCGTGAACCGCACGTCGACCCGAGTGGTACGCCGGAACGCCAGGAACATCACGCCCACTCCGAGCGCCGGCGCGAACTGCACCAGCTGGATCAGGTCCGGACTCGGGCCGGTCGCCGACTGCACCGCGTTCAGGATCCCGCTGAAAACCATCGTGGCCAGGTAGAAGACCACCACCCGCAAGAACACTGTCACTCCTGGATGAGATAGGGCGCGATCATCAGGTCGAGTTGCTCGGCGAGGAACCCGGTCAGCGGGCCCCAGCCGTTCACCGCCCAGACCTGGAGCGCGCCGTTGAAACAGACAAGGGTGTGCCGCGCCAGTGCCGGTACGTCGGTGTCGGCGCGAAGCTCTCCGGCCTCCATCGCGGCGCGGTAGAACCGGTCGCAGCTGTCGACGATCGCCGCCGAGTGCGCCAGCGCGTGCCGCCGGAACTCCGGGTCCGCGACGTCGAGCTGCACGAATCCGAGACCGTTGCCGAGCTGTTCGCGGTGCTCGATGTGGGCGACCGCGGACAGCGCGAAGTCCCGGAGGGTGGCGAGCGGCGAGCTGTTCCGGCCGGCCACCTCCTCGGCGAGGCGCTGCACCATCAGCGGGGACCGGGCGGCGGACGCGAGCAGCAGACCGCGCTTGGAACCGAACCGCTGCATCAGGGTCGGCGGGGCCAGCCCGACGCGTGATCCGACCGCCGCGAGGGTGAGTTTGACCGGCCCGAGCTCGGCCAGCACCTCCCGGGTGGCGTCCAGGATCACGTCGTCGCTCACCAGCCGTGGCCGGGCCATCGCGCCGCCTCCGAGTTTGTGAATCGCCATTCGCTAATAGATGGGATCGTAACAGATCCTTGTTCGATCAGTTAGTCAGTGACAACGGGTGAGGTTTCGGATACTGCTTTCGGCCTGCCGAAGCGGTCCGGACCGCGATCCCGCCGTCCGGCTGCACCCGTCCGTGGCCGGGCTCGTCGTACCAACGGGAGCCTCTTCATGCGATTCGCCCGCATTACCCTGGGCCTGCTGCTGGCACTGTCAGGCCTGGTGGCCACCGTCGCCGGGGCCGTCGCGGCCTTCTGGCTGGTCGGCCCGGACAACACGATCACGACACCGCACCGCGAGCTCGTCTCCAAGGGCCTCGCCATCGTCAGCGCGCCGGAGCTGCTCGATCGGCACGGTCCGACGCTGCACGTCAGCGTGTCCGGCGACAAGCCGCTGTTCGTTGGTGTCGCCCAGGATCTCGACGTCCGCGACTACCTCGCCGGCGTCAAGCACACGCAGCTGGTCCGGTTCGGTCTGCCGGCCACGTTCGGCACCGAGGAAGTGCGTGGCCGCACCAACAAGCTGACACCGCCGGGCGAGCTGGACTGGTGGGTCGCGCAGTCCGCGCCCGGTGCGCAGTCGCTCAGCTGGCCGGTCCAGGACGGGCGGTACGACGTCGTCGTGATGAACGCGGACGGTACGCCGGCGGTCGGCGCACAGGTCACGTTCGGCCTCCAGGTGCACCGGCTGTTCGGCCTGTGCCTGCTGGTGCTGGGCGCGGGCGTGCTCGTACTGGCCCTCGGCGTGGCCCTCCTGCGTCGCCGCCGTACGGCACGGGACGAGATCACGGACACGCGGGAGATCCCGGTCATCAACTCCCGCATCCCGGTCCTGGTCTCGACCGCCCCCGCCGACGAGGAGCTCACCCCGGCGTACCGGGTCTCTCCCTTCCACCCCGACCGGGTAAGCCCATTCGCCCCGCTCGCGGAAGACGAGTCCCCGGAGCACCTCCCGACCGAACCGGCTCCCACAGCAGCCAAGGCCGCCCTCACAGCAGCAGACCCCGCAGCAGCCGAGCCCGCTCCGTTCGCCGCGGCCCCCCGCCCCGACCACTCGCGCCGCGGCATCGGCCGTTGCCTCCACACTCAATCCCGTGGCGTCGGCCGTTCCCGCCACACTCAATCCCGTGGCGTCGGCCGTTCCCGCCACACTCAACCCCGCGGCGGTGCAAGCTCCCGCCGGAGCCGTCGAGGCCACTCCCGCCCCAGCCGAGCCCGCCCCAGCCGCGCTGTCCGCTCGCACCACGGCCGTTCCCGCCGCTAGCACCCCCACCACAGCCGCGCCCGCCGCTCGCACCACCCCCGCTCCCGCGGCGTCCACTCCGACCCGCGCTCCCGCCGCATCCACTCCCGCCGCCACTCCCGCGGCATCCACTCCCGCGGCGTCCACGCCCACCCTCGCTCCGGCAGCATCCGCTGCCGATCCTGCTGCGCGGGTCCAGCCCGTTGCGGCGCGTAAGGCGCCCGCGGTGCCGGCGGCTCCGATGTTCATGTCGGCGGCCGCGGTTCAGCGGGCCAAGGCGCCGGTGCTGATCGGCGCCGGCGCTCCCCCGCGCTACGAGGAGCCCGAGCAGCGGCCGTACGGCGAGCCGCTCGCCGCCCAGGCAGGCGGACGGCCGGCGACGTCGAGGTCGACGTCGCCGAAGGGGTCCGGATCGGCATCGGGGTCGGGGTCGGCGTACGGCGAGCCGCTCGCCGCCCAGGCAGGCGGACGGCCGGCGTCGTCGGGTTCGGTGTCCGGAGCGGGGAAGGGGGAGGAGGTTGTGCCGTTGGCTGAGTCGCCGGAGTTTGTCAAGAGCGATGAGGCGGTGCGACGGACCGCGGCGCTGCTGGCCAGCGGGGCGTTGTTGCTGACGGCAACGAGTTGCGGCCTGCTGCCGCCGAAGAACAGTCTCACCGTGCCGGACGCCCGCCCGGCGGTCACGCTCGCCGACGCGCAGGCGGTCGTCCAGCGGTACAACCAGCTCAACAACCAGGCGAACCGGACCCGCGACGCGAAGATCTCCGCGACGATCGAGGGCAACCCGACGCTCGCGCAGACCCAGGCGGGCTTCGAGATCGGCCGGAAGCTCGACGCGGCCGGCAAGGAGGTGTCGAAGCCGTTCAGCTACACGAATCCGGAGATCGGCGCCCCGCAGTTCGCGTCGTACCCGATGCGGTTCGTCGTCAGCTCCGGTGTCTCGAACGCCCCGGGCAGCCGTCAGCTCGGCGTCTGGCAGCGGCAGAGCGCGGGCGCCCCGTGGCTGCTGACCCACTCGGTGTACCCGACCAAGACGGTCCCGGTTCCGTCCCTCGACGGCCTGCGTACGCCGGACACCGCCGACCTCAACGTCCTCCGGGCGCAGCCGGAGGCCGTCGCGAAGGACCTCGCGGCGTACCTGAGCGGCGGCGTGACGGCACCGCAGGCGAAGACCTTCGCGACCTCGCCCAGCCTGAAGGGCCTGCTCGACCTGCGCGCGAAGACGAAGGCCACCGACACCGCCGAGCCGTACATCGCGAGCGTCACCGACGCGTTCCTGCCGTCGGGCACGCCGCTGTCCTTCATCACGTCGAACGGTGACGCGCTGGTGTTCCTGTCGCTCACCGAGCAGTACCTGCAGCGCGTCGAGCCGGGCTCGAACGCGTACTGGACCAGCGGCGAGGCGTCCGCGTTCAGCAGCATGGTCAAGTACACGCAGACCCTGCACCAGGACTACCTGCACCAGGTCGCGCTGGTGATCCCGACGAAGGCGTCCGGCAGGCCGGTCCAGGTGCTGTCGATCGACCCGCAGCTGATCGGCGCCGGCGGCCTCTGAAACCACCGGCCTCGGAAAAGTTGAGCGGTAAGCGATTGCCGAAAGATAGTTTCTACTGATTGACTCCCGGGGTCAGATTTTCCCATCCGCCCGGGAGTACCAGTGGAGCTCACCCGTCGCCGCCTGCTGTCCTTCGTCCCCGCCACCGCCCTGCTGACCGCCGTACGACCCGCCTCGGCGGCCCGCGCCACCGCGACAGCCGCCGACCCCGGCGTACTACTGGCGAACGCGATCGCGATCTATGCCGGTACGGCGGAGTCCAACGCCCGCCCGGACGTCGCCGCGAAGGTCGCCTCGATCGACAGCACCGCCCGTACCTGGCTGTCAGCCCTCGGCCACGCCGGCACCGGCGAACTGTTCGCGGGCGTCCCACTCGGCACCAGCGACCCGAACCTGAGCTCGTCGTACCAGCATCTCTACGAGATCGCGCTCGCCCACCGCCGCCCGGGCGCCGCGACCGACCTGCAGACCGCGGCCGTCCGCGACAAGATCGTGAACGGCCTGGTCTGGCTGCACGACAACTACTACGGCGACCAGTCCAAGGGGTACTACGGCAACTGGTTCACCTGGGAGATCGGCATCTCGACGTACGTGTCGAAGACGCTCGCGCTGATCGCCGCCGACGCCGAGCTGGTCATCCGGTACGTCGCCTCGATGGACGCGTACCTGCGCAACGGCAAGGACGGCGACGTCGACCTCGACTCGCGTTTCCACACCGGGGCGAACCTCGTCGACATCACCGCGAACCGGGTACTCCAGGGCGCACTGCTGAACGACGACGCGCGGATCCGGAAGGCGCTGCAGGACCAGTTCACGGTGTTCGCGACCGTCGACCCGTACAACCTGCAGCACGGTGTCACGGACGGGTACTACGCAGACGGGTCGTTCGTCCAGCACGCGTCGGTGGCCTACACCGGTTCGTACGGGAAGGGCCTGCTCAGCCGGGTCGTGCAGACGATCAAGGTGCTCGCGGGAACGGAGTACGCGCAGGGCGACGATCTGGTCGGCGTGGTGCAGGGCTGGGTCGAGCACGGGTTCGCACCGCTGATCTTCGAGGGCTGGATGATGGAGATCGTCAAGGGTCGCGCGGTCTCCCGGACGGGGACCGGGTACGACGACGTGGCGGTGATCGTGGAGGCGATCGTCGACCTGGCGGACTACGCGACCGGTGCGGACTCCCAGCGGCTGAAGGCGTTCGCGAAGTTCACGGCCCGGCCGACGATCAACGTGAACAGCTTCGTGTCACCGGTCAGCGTCGGGCGGTTCGCGGACCTGAAAGCGGACGCGTCGATCGTGCCGGCCGATCTCAACCCGGCGGAGCTCAGTACCGCGTTCAACGCGATGGACCGGACGGTGCACCGCCGGCCGGGGTACGCGTTCGCGCTGGCGCGGAACTCGTCGCGGATCAGCAAGTACGAGTACATGAGCGGGGAGAACCTGCTGCCGTGGTTCCAGGGGGACGGGGCGCACTACCTGTACCTGTCCGGGCAGGACCAGACGCAGGCGTTCGGCATCGACTACTTCACCACAGTGTCGCCGTACGCGCTGGGCGGCGTGACCGCACCGGTCGAGACGCGCAAGTCGGTGCCGGAGTTGTACGGGACGGCGTACTACGACAACGCGGCGGCGGGCTTCACGGCGTCGTCGGAGTCGCAGAACACCTACGTGTACTTCCCGGTCGGGACGAATTCGTACTCCGGGGGCGCGACCCTCGACGCGTACGGCGCGGTCGGGTGGGTGCAGTCGGACGACTTCGCGTACGCGTCACGGAAGGACCTGCCCGCGGACTTCGTGGTCTACAAGAACGCGTCGGCCACCAAGTCCTGGTTCCTCCTGGACGACGAGATCGTCGTACTGGCCGCCGGTGTCGGCGACCCGACCCGCCCGGTGACGACAACCCTGGACACCCGCATCGCGTCCGCCACCGCGCCGGTGAACATCTCCGACAGCAAACCGTCTCGATGGTTGCGCTACACCGACGGAACAGTTGCCGTTGGCTACTACTTCCTGCAGGCCGCGGATGTCTCGGCGCGGGTGGAGACGGTTACGCGGAGCCGTCGAGTGGTGCGTACGTCGAACCCGGACACCGCCGTCACCAAACAGGTCTTCGCACTCACCCACACCCAACCCCGCGGGGCCAAGCACACCCTCGCCTACGCATTGGTGCCCAACGCAACAGAATCCGCCTTGCGCTCGTACCAGCACGGCAAGCTCGCCACACTCTCGAACACCGTCAGATTGCAGGCGATCCAGCATCTGGGGCTACGGCTGACCGCCGCCAACTCCTTCGCTCCCGGCCTGCACCATCTCCCCGGGTTGACCGTCGACGGGCCCGCATCACTGCTCGTCCGTCGTGAGGCCTCGAGCCTGCAGCTCGCCGTTTCCGATCCGACGACGCAACGCGACTCGATCACCGTCAACCTGCCGGCGCAGTACTTCAAGCCCGCCACTCCCGTCGACGGTGTGCAGGTGACACGTACGACGATCGGCACCCGCCTGACCTTCAGCACCCGCCATATCTACGGAGCGAGTGTCCCGGTCAAGCTTCTTCCAGCTTGGTGATCAGCGCCTGCATCGTGCGGAGCGTCGTCCGGAGATCGTCGATGTCGACGGTCTCCGCCAGCTCCGAGGTCCACGGGTGCTGCGCGACCGCGATCTGCCGAATCGCGTAGTGCCCCGCCTCGGTACACGCGAGCAACTTCGCCCGCCGATGCGCCGGATTGGGCCGGTACTCCGCCAGCCCGCGCTCGACCAGCAGATCCGCGATCCGCTGCACCCCCTGCCGGCTCACCCCCATGATCCGCCCGACATCAGCAACCGAATGCGGTTCACGCAGTACGCCGCCGAGCACCTGCCACCAGGCCGCGGTGAGTCCGCCGTTGGCCGCCAGCCCCTGCGCGGCCTCCATCAGCCGCGCGTTCAGCCGGAAAGTGGCGAGAACGACGTCGGTCAACGCCGCACCACCTTCCGACTGCGGGCCGGGCTTCGGCCAAACATTGCGCGGCGGAACAGCCGCCGTCTCGTCCGTGCGCGTCATCCCATCAGCGTCGCGTAGGCGGCCGGGTCCGCACGATGGAACACACCCTCGTACGCCTCCCGCTTCCGCTCGTCCGCCAGCCCGAGCCGCTCCAGCGCGGCCCGCGCGAACTGCACCGGCGAGTCCGGCCCCGCCGTGATGAGGTCCCCGTCGATCACCGCGCGCGCATCGACGTACCCGTCCGCGCCCTGGTACCCGGTCGCCTGCAGGTACTCCTTGGCCGCGCTCGTGTGCTTCCGGCCGTCCAGCAGCCCGGCCCGCGCCAGCCCCGCCGTCGCGCCACAGATCGCCGCCACCGGTACGCCGTCGTCCAGGAACCGCCCCGCCAGCTTCGCGAACGCCTCCCCGCCTCCGTGATCCCACTGCCCCGAACCCGCGAGCACCAGCAGATCCCCGGCGGCCGGCTTCACGTCCGCGATCGTCACGTCCGGCACGATCCGCATCCCGCCCATCGTCACCACCGGCTCGATCGACTCCCCGACCGTCACCACCTGCCACGGCTCCCCGGTGAACCTCCCGGTACGCAACTCGACCATGAGATACCCGATCTCCCAGTCCGCCAACGTCTCGTACACCGCCACATACGCTGTCTTCATAGACAACATACTGTCATTGCGACAGCATGTTGTCAATAGCCCGATGCCGAGCTACCCGGGAAGATCCACCGGAGCGGGCACGAGCGAGGTTGGCCCTTCAGTTTGCGGGTTGACACCCGGCATGCAGAGGGGCACCCCACAAACAGCCTGGCGATTTCAGGCTGGCGCTTCGGCGGCGACTCCGAGGCCAACCAGCTCTGCTGTTCGATGCGTGGGTGATGGTTGTCCGGGATGCCGGGTCGTGAACAGGTTGTGGTGGGTTGGGACCTGGTATTGCCTGACTCCTACCACCAGTGCCTGTCTCCGGTCCCCACCGTCGTCCCGCGGATGCCTGCGCTCCGTCGGTCGAGGGCCCACACATCGAGCAGAAGAGCCGGGGAAACCGCTCGGGTTGCCCGACGCCCGGATCCGGGTCGTCCTTCGTGTGGGCGGAGGTGATCTTGAACGGGTGGAGCGTCGTAGCGGACGGGCACGCACGCAGAACCCGCCGAGACGGGGTGTTCTCCGTCAAATCGCCGGGTTATGCCTGCATGCAGGAACACGATCGCCCGCCAGATCAAGCAGGAGCGTCGACCGTCAGGCCGGCGGCGCGAGCGGCGTCGGCGCGGCGTTTGTCGTAGGTGACGAACGCGGTGAGCGGGTGGATGCGGAGGGCGGTCGCCAGGTGGATCGCGTCCAGGCTCCGCACGGTCGCGGGCCGGACGGTCTGGGCGATCATCCGGCTGCCGGCATCCAGTTCGCGGAGCTCGATCAGGTCCAGGACGCGCGGCAGCAGCACCGCTTCGGGCGCGTGGCGCGCGAGCGCCCGCACGGACTCGACACCCTGGTCCTCCCGCGCTGATCTCGATCTCGGCGAGCACCGAGCTCACCCACGCGGTCTCGGCCCGCTCGTCCAGCCAGTCACGCAGCGCGGCCGACTCGGCCTCGGCGTGCACGAGCCTCACGATCGCCGCCGAGTCGAGGTAGATCATCAGCGCTCACCGTCTTGCTCCCGGGACAGCTCGGCGCCGACGCCGACGCCGTCCGGCTCACCGATCGGCAGCCGCCGTACCGCCTATCGCATCTCGGCGGCACGCTCCCGGCGGACCGCCGCCTCGAGCAGCTCCAGCCGGATCACCGCCTCGAGCAGCTCCAGCCGGATCACCGCCTCGAGCAGCTCCTGCCGGATCACCGCCTCGAGTAGCGCCTGCCGGATCACCGCCGACCGCGAGCTTCCGTCGTGTGTCAGAACCGCGAGCGCGTGCTCGGTCTCCGCGTCGCTTCGAATGGTAATGGTGCCGGCCATGCCACCGGTGTAAGACGAATCGTCTTACAGGACCAGGAAAACCTGATGCCTGCAGGCCGGGTGGCTGGGAAGGTGACGGGATGGGTGTGCGTGTGGTGACGTTGGATGACTGGGATGGGTTTTGGCCGTTGGTGAAGGGGTTTGGGACAGCGTTTTCGGAAGGGGAAAGTCGGGGCTTCTTTGCGGAGTTGGTGGCGGATCCGCGGTGGGTGGCGCTCGGGTACGACGATGGTGGGCTGGTGGGATACGCGGCGGTGCAGGACTACGGGACGCATCTGCGAGGTGGGGCACGGCACCACGGGCGGTTGCACGATCTGTACGTCGTACCGGAGCGGCGTGGTGGTGGTGTCGGGCGGGGGCTGATGGCGGCGGTGGTCGAGTGGGCCTCGACGCGGGTGCGGTATCTGGAGTGGCAGGCGCATCATGAGCGGTCGGGCCGTTCTACGAGGCGCTGGGGTATCGCGGGGAGCCGTGTCCGCAGCCGGAGTACCCGACGTTCGAGATCGACTTCAAAGCCTCAGCAACATAAGGCCGGCCAGCGCGGTCGCGACGGCGGAGACCGCGAGGGCGTGGCGTACGTCGAGTGTGGCGAGGAGGTTGGTGGACGCCAGCAGTGGGACGGTCTGCACCAGCGAGAGCAGCGATTGCAGCCGGGTCAGGTGTGATTTCGGCGTACTGCGGACGAACACCGGTGCCAGGTGGGAGGTGAAGAGACCTACGCCTAGGCCCTGGAGGAGCGTCGCGCTGACTGCGAGTGGGACCGTTGGCGCCAGCGCTAAGCCCGAGATGCCCGCCGCGGCGACCAGGCAGCCGATGCCGCCCGCCGTTCCCGCGCGGGCGAAGGTCCCGAAGCGTGCCACCAGAACCGCGACCAGCAAACCGCCGCAAACGTTGCCTGCAACAACAAACCCTGCTTGACCGGCCGCCCAGCCGTGTGCGCGGGCGAGCAGCGGAACACACAGCGAGGTCACCGGCAGCACGAACGCCGCCACCAGACCGACCACTCCCAGGATCATCCGCAGCACCGGATCCGCGATCGCCACTCGCAATCCGTCCAGCGCGGCGCGTACGACGGACGGGCGATCGGACTGCGGAGGTACGTCGTACGGTGGTCTCAACGTCAGCAATACCAGGAACTGCACGGCGAACGTCACCCCGTCGAGCGTCAGCGCGCCGACCAGTCCTACAGTCGCGACGAGTATTCCGCTGAGTGGTCCGCCGGCGAGCGTGATGACCTGGGCGGCCGACGTACGCAAAGCCATTGCCCGAGGCAACTGGTCGTCAGGCACGAACAGCCGCGGCAGTACGCCGGCCGCCGGCAAGGCGAAGGCATCGACGGTGCCGACCGTGATCGACGTTGCCAGCAGGACGCTCACCGACACTCCGCGGACCCCCACGACGAGCGCGAGCAGAAGGCAGCAAATGCCGACGATCGCGGAGCAGATCAGCAGCAGGCGGCGCGGGCCGATGCGGTCGCCGAGGACGCCGCCAAGGAGGAGCAGCACGGCGCGCGGCAGGGTGAACCCGGTCAGGACGAGCGCGGCGACCCGCGGGCCGATGCCTGTCGCCGCCCAGCCGAGCGCGAAGAACAGGGCGGCGTCGCCGAGTACCGAGAGGGTGGAGCCTGCCAGCCAGCCGTAGTACGCCCGGTTCACCCGTCCAGCCGGACAGGCATCACCAGGGTGGTGAACGTGCCTTGGTCCGCCGACCGTACGACGACAGGCCGGGACGGGTCGCAGATCTCCAGCAGTACGTCGGGGCCGACGCTCGCCTCCAGAGCGGCGGTCAGCAGACTCGCGGTGAACCCGATCCGCGCGGAGCCCGTGCCGATCACGTCGAGCTTCACCTCGTCGCCGATCCGCAGTACCTCCGAGTCGATGTCGAAGGCAACAATCTCGCGGTCGACCAGCGCGTCCCGCAACCGCAGGCGGTCCACCACCACGCGACAGCTCGGCGGCGCCAGTCCTTCCAGGATCTGCTGGTACGCCGGATACTCCGCGTCGACGATCGCCAGCTCACGCGACTCGTCACCCCGTACCAGTACCAGCCCGCCGTCCACCTCCATCCGTACGACGTCCCCCGCCGCAACCCATCTGCTCACCGCGGCCAGGTCGGCGGCCCGCACCAGCACCCGCCCGCTCACCCCGCCGAACTCCACCGGCCGCACGCTCCGCACCGCCAGCCGATACCGATCGGTCGCCACGAACACGACCTCCTCCGGCGAGAACTCCACCAACACACAACTCAGCACAAGCCCCATGTCGTCACCCCCACCCGAGCCGGAGCTGCCGTCGGAGGTGGAGGTCGCGGCCGAGACGGACATCGCGCCGGAGGCGGAGGTCCCGCCCGCGGAGGTCGCGCCCAAGGCGGAGGTCCCGCCCGCGGAGGTCCCGCCCGAGGCGGAGGTCCCGCCCGCGGCGGAGGTCCCGCCCGCGGCGGAGGTCCCGCCCGCGGCGTAAGTCGCGGCGGGGGTGAACGTCGCTCCGGAGCCCACACCCGTCGCCCGTCCCTCATCCATCACCGAGCCCTCATCCATCGCAGAGCCCACACCCGTCGCCCGGCTCTCATCCGTCGTCGGGCTCTCATTCGTCGTCGGGCTCTCATTCGTCGCCGAGCCCTCGTCCGTCGCCGAGCCCTCGTCCGTCGTCGAGACCTGAGGCGGCGCCGTGTCCACGGCCGGGGCTGCGGTGGGAGTTACCTGGCGGATGGCGCTGGACAGTTCGGGGCCGCCCAGGAGGGCGGTGGTTCGGTGCGAGAGGAGTTGGGTGAGGAGGCGGGTGGCGGCTTCCTGGGTAGCGGTGGATTTGGCCTGCAGGGTGCGGAGGTGGGCGCGGATCAGGTCGGCGACCTCGGCCGGAGGCGCGTCCAGGGCGAGGCGGACGTCCGGGAGGGGTAGGTCGATCTCGCGGAGGTCGCGGAGTAGCCGGGCGCGGTCGGCCTGCGACGGGTCGTAGTACCGGTAGCCGTTGGTCGCGTCGACCTCGGCGGGTGGGAGCAGGCCGCAGTCGTCGTAGAACCGCAGCGCACTCGGCGCCAGCCCCACCAGCCGCGCGAACTCACTGATCGTCATGCGCTCGACCCTCACCCCTGCACCAGCTCGAAGGTCAACCCGGATCCCCGGAAACAATCCGGCGCCCAGTGCCAGAGAAGTTCCGGAAAGGTCAACTCCGGAGCCGGCCCCACAGGCTCAGGGTCTTGCCGAAGCGCTCGCCGCGGATCCAGTCCAGGATGCCCCTCGCGCACCGCTCCGGCGTCAGGTCTCCCCGTACCGACCGCGGGACGAACTTGCGG
Organism: Kribbella aluminosa; assembly: GCF_017876295.1. NCBI lineage: Bacteria > Bacillati > Actinomycetota > Actinomycetes > Propionibacteriales > Kribbellaceae > Kribbella > Kribbella aluminosa. The sequence goes on from NZ_JAGINT010000002.1 coordinate 285,922, forward strand.
AGCTCCGCCGCATCGGCGACCGCCTCCTCGATCTGCCCCTCCGGCCAACCCCGCGCGGCCAGCCGCTCCCGCCGTACGGCGTCCGGACAGTCGAGGTGCAGCCAGCGTCCTTCGGGCAGTTCCGTCGGCAGCCCCGGCGTGAGCAGCAGCACCGGCATACCGGAGCGCCGGATCAGCTCGGTGATCCGCAGCCACAGCGCGTTGTACGCCGGCCAGATCGGCGCCGCCGTCGGACTCGCGATCGAGATGCCGAGCAGCCGGCCGTTGTCGTCCAGCAGTTCGTCCATGTCCATCACGACCAGATTGCCCGGGTTGAGCCGGACCAGCTCCGGCACAACCGTCGTCTTCCCCGAACCGGGGGCTCCGGTCACCACGAACAACCTAGTCACAGTCCTAGTGTGCGGTCATTCCACTGAGAGGCGGACGGGAGGTCGTGCCTCGCCGGTAATCGTCGGGAGCCCGCTGGGTCCCGGGGTCACCGATCCGAGCACGCTCGAGTGCCGCGCGCCGGTGCAGCTGGGTACCGTTCCGCCGAGGCCTTGCACGGTCAGGAAGCCGAGTACGGCGAACGCGTACGCCTCCTTCGCCGCCGACGGCATGCCCAGCTCGTCGGTGGTCCGGACCGGTATCTCCAGCTCGTCCGCGAGCAGATGCATCAGCACCGGGTTCCGGATCCCGCCGCCCGCCGCGACCACCTCGGTCCCGCCGTACCGGCGTACCGCGTCGGCCACCGTCCGCGCCGTCAACGTGGTCACTGTCGCGACCAGGTCCTCCGCCGGGATCACGGGCAGCCCCTCCATCGCGTGGGCGACGTACGCGAGGTTGAACAGCTCCTTCCCGGTCGACTTCGGCGCCGGGCGCCCGTAGTACGGCTCGGCCAGCAGCCGGTCAAGCAACTCGAGATGCACCTGCCCGCGCGCGGCCATCACCCCGTCCGCGTCGAACGCCTGCCCGGTCAGCTCCGTCACGACCGCGTCGATCAGCGCGTTCGCCGGCCCGGTGTCGAACGCCACCGGGTCACCGTGGACGACGGTGATGTTCGCGATCCCGCCCAGGTTCAGAGCCACGGGTACGCCGGGACGCCCGCGCAGCCACAGCACGTCGATGATGCTGACCAGCGGCGCCCCCTGTCCGCCCGCCGCGACGTCCCGCGCCCGCAGGTCGGACACCACCGGTACGCCGGTTGCCTCCGCGATCCAGGCGGGCTGACCGAGCTGCAAGGTCCCGTGCACCCTGCCGCCGTCGACCCAGTGGAACATCGTCTGCCCGTGCGACACGATCAGGTCCGCGTACCCGCCGCAGAGCTGCTCGACCGCCTGCCGCGCGACCGCCGCGAACGCCTGCCCGATCCCGGTGTCGAGCTTGCAGACCTGCTCCATCGTGGTCGGCGCTGGCGGCAACGCGGCCGCGACCGCCGCCCGGAGCTCGTCCGGGTACGGCTGGCTCAGCATCCCCAGCGGTGTCAGCACCAGCTGGTCCCCGTCCAGCCGCAGGTCCGCGGCGGCGGCGTCGATCGCGTCGTACGACGTCCCGGACATCAGCCCGATCACTCGCATGTCACTCCCGTCGGTGGCGGTCGCAACCTCCAGTCTCGGTCATCAGGCCCCGCCTCCGCGAGCCCGGGCCTTGACAGCCGGTGATCACCGATTGATGATCGGTGACGCTATACCGGTTTATCAGCGCTCGTCGCCGTGCCGATCCTCCGGCTGGCAGCAGCTACTTAACCGCTATAGCATCCGCCCACCTGTGACGAGGAGTCGATCAGCTCATGAAGCGAAGGACCCTGTTGTCAGCCCTGGCCGCCGGTACTGCGGCAGCCGCCACCGGCGCCGCGCTCCCGGCCGACGCCGCCGGCAAACGCCGCCCGCGCGCGAAGACCGGTCCGGTGACCGTCGCGTACATCGAGGTCAACGACCACAGCATGCTGAGCGCCGGCAAGTACACGCTGGCGAACGGCGGCTCACAGGTGATCGACGTCGCGGTGATCTTCGCCGCGAACATCAACTACGACGGCTCGAAGGCCTATCTGTCGTTCAACCAGCAGGTCCAGAGCGTGCTCGACAACGTCGCGACCCAGGTCCGCCCGCTGCAGCAGACGGGCATCAAGGTCCTGTTGTCGATCCTCGGCAACCACCAGGGCGCCGGCTTCGCGAACTTCCCGGACCAGGCGTCCGCGGACGCGTTCGCGCAGCAGCTCGCGGACGCCGTCAACCAGTACGGCCTGGACGGAATCGACTTCGACGACGAGTACGCGGAGTACGGCAACAACGGCACCGGCCAGCCGAACGACTTCTCGTTCGTGTACCTGGTGCAGGCACTGCGCGCGAAGCTGCCGAACAAGCTGATCACGCTGTACGACATCGGCCCGGCCGCGGACCGCCTGAGCTACAACGGCCAGAGCATCGCCGAGACCTTCGACTACGCCTGGAACCCGTACTACGGCACCTGGGGCGTCCCCGTCGGCCCGAGCGAGAAGTCCCGCCTCTCCCCCGCCGCGATCTCGTACACCGCCACCAGCTCGTCCACCGCGGCGAGCCTCGCCCAGCGGACCGTCAGCGAGGGGTACGGCGTCTTCCTCACCTACAACCTGACCGAGTCGGACACGTCGTCGTACATGTCCGCCTGCACCCAGAAGCTCTACGGCAGCGACACCGTCTACACCGCGTAGGTCCAGCCCGGCTGCCAGTCGAACGGCGCCACGATCAGTTCCTCCATCGGCCGCCCACTCCCGAGCAGGTGCTCCAGTGCCCACCTGTTCGCGGAGTGCGCGACCACGAGGACCGTCGCGTCGGCGTACCACTGCTTGACGTCGGCCAGGAACGAGCGGGTCAGCTCGACGACGTCGGCGTACGACTGGCCGCCGGGGAACGGTGTACGGACGCGCTCGATGCGGGGATCCAGCGCGTCCACCGGCGCACCGTTCAGCGTCCCGTAGTTGCACTCGCGCAGTCGCCAGTCCTGCAGATACGGCGCGCTGAGCCCCGCCAGCTCGACGGTCTCCACCGCTCGCCGCAGATCCGAGCTGAACACCACGTCGACGTCCCGCCGCCGCTCGCCCAGCTCTTCCGCGAGCCGCCGCCCCTCCGCCGACAGCTCCCCGGGCAACCATCCGGTCGCGCGCCCCCGCTCGTTGTCCACCGTGATCGAGTGCGTCTCGTATATCAGCCTGGTCATGGGGCCTCCCGGTCTGGACTGAGGAGCGGCGGGAGCGAAGCGACCAGAGCGACGAGGGAAGACCGGGAGTCACAGCCCCAGGACCCGCCGCGACGGAGTCGCGGCATCAATGCTGTCACAGGTCACAGCAAAACCCCCTTTGTCTTCATTACCGGCGGGTATATACTCAAGTTACTCGTGAGTACGATGTTATAGGGGAGCGTCTGTGAGCCACTACAAGTCGAATCTGCGGGACATCGAGTTCAACCTGCTCGAGGTGCTGGGCCGGGGTGACGTGCTCGGACAAGGCCCGTACGCCGAGATGGACGTGGACACCGCCCGCGAAGTGCTCGCGGAGGTCGACCGGCTGGCCAAGCACGAGCTGGCCGAGTCCTTCGCGGAGGCCGACCGGAACCCGCCGGTCTTCGACCCGGAAACCCACGAGGTCCGGATGCCGGAGGCGTTCAAGAAGAGCTACCACGCCTACATGGACGCCGAGTGGTTCAAGCTCGAGCTCCCCGCCGAGCTGGGCGGCCAGCCGACCCCGCCGTCCCTGCGCTGGGCCGCCGCCGAACTGGTGCTGGGCGCGAACCCGCCGGTGCACATGTACGCCGCCGGCCCGAACTTCGCGCACGTGCTCTGGCGCAACGGCACCGAGCGGGACCAGAAGATCGCGCACCACATCATCGAGCGCGGCTGGGGCGCCACCATGGTGCTGACCGAGCCGGACGCCGGCTCCGACGTCGGCGCGGGCCGGACCAAGGCAACGCTGCAGGACGACGGCTCCTGGCACATCGAGGGCGTCAAGCGTTTCATCACCTCGGGCGAGCACGACATGACCGAGAACATCGTCCACCTGGTCCTCGCGCGACCGCAGGGCATCGAGGGTGTCGGCGGTCCGGGGACGAAGGGCCTCAGCCTGTTCGTGGTCCCGAAGTACGACTTCGACCTGGAGACCGGTGAGCTGACCGGCGAGCGCAACGGCGCCTTCGTCACGAACGTCGAGAAGAAGATGGGCATCAAGGTCTCCACGACCTGCGAGATCACCTTCGGCGACGGCATTCCCGCGAAGGGCTGGCTGCTCGGCGAGGTGCACAACGGCATCGCGCAGATGTTCCAGGTGATCGAGTACGCCCGGATGATGGTCGGCACCAAGGCGATCGCCACCCTCTCCACCGGCTACCTGAACGCGCTCGAGTACGCGAAGGAGCGGGTGCAGGGCGCGGACCTCACCCAGCCGGCCAAGGACGCGCCGCGCGTCACGATCACCCACCACCCCGACGTACGGCGTTCGCTGATGACGCAGAAGGCGTACGCCGAGGCGCTGCGGGCGCTCGTCCTGTTCACGGCGACGTACCAGGACCGCGCCGAGCAGGCCCGGTACGCCGGTGAGCACGACAAGCTCGCCGAGGGCGTCAACGACCTGCTGCTGCCGCTGGTGAAGGGCTACGGCTCGGAGAAGTCCTGGACGCTGCTCGGCACCGAGTCGCTGCAGACGTTCGGCGGCTCCGGCTTCCTGCAGGACTACCCGATCGAGCAGTACGTCCGGGACGCGAAGATCGACACCCTCTACGAGGGCACCACCGCGATCCAGGGCCAGGACCTGTTCTTCCGGAAGATCATCAAGGACCAGGGCAAGGCGCTCGGCCATCTCGCCGAGCAGGTGCAGGCGTTCGTCGCCTCCGAGGCCGGCAACGGCCGCCTGAAGGAGGAGCGCGGACTGCTCGCCAAGGGCCTCGAGGACACCCAGAAAATCCTGGGCATCATGGGGCAGGCCCTGATGGCCAGCAATCCCCAGGCGGAGAACGGCGACCCACGGAACATCTACAAGGTCGGCCTGAACACCTCCCGGCTGTTGTTCGTCCTCGGCGACGTCGTCTGCTCGTGGCTGATGCTCCGCCAGGCAGAGGTCGCACTGGAGCGGCTCGGCGGCGAGCTTTCCGCCGCTGACCAGGACTTTTACACCGGCAAGGTGGCCGCGGCGCAGTGGTTCGTGCGGTCCACGATGCCGTCGGTGCGGGCCGAGCGTGTGAAGGCCGAACTCACCGATCTGGACGTGATGGACCTCCCCGAGTCCGCGTTCTGAGGCTCCTCCGGCTCGGCCGCTTGCGCGGGTCGAGCCGGAGGGTTCGGGGCATGATTTCGCCGATCTGCCCCAGGTTGCCCCACGATCTGCCCTGTTGCAGAGCGTGGTGATACGGCAACGTTTCTGCCTGCAACACCGTGACCCTGGCTTGGTTTCCCCTGTCCGAGCCAGGGTCGCGCCAACTTCGGCGACTGGAACCGTTCGATGCGCCCTTGCGTCCGTGTGCATGTGCCCAGGTCTGTTCGTCGTAGGCTGTCCGCGATGCGCGCCCGTTTCGTCACCGCCCTGGTCGCGGCCCTCGTCTTCCTCCCCGCCCTGCCGGCCCGGGCGGACACACCGGAGTTGCAGGACCGGATCGCCGCCGCCTGGCGGACCGACCACCTCTCGGTCGACCCACGACTGGCGGGCGGTGTCCCCGCGACCGAGCTGACCCGGATCCGCGCCGCGATGCGCACCGCGGGCATGCCGGTGTACGTCGCGATCGTGCCGTGGACGCCGCCGCTGAAAGCGGCCGGGTACAACATGCCCACGCTCCTGCACGCCCGGATCGGTACGCCGGGCCTGTACCTGCTCGCGGTGGTGAACGACACCTACTGGTCGATCACCGCGGAGATGTACCGGCAGGGCGGGCTGCGCGGGCGCGAACTGGTCAGCGTCCAGAACGACGACAAGCAGCGCCTCGACGTGGTCACGGACCGCCCGGCGCCCTCGATCGTCCGGACCATTCAGGAGGCTTCGACAGCGCTCGACGGACGCGCGCTGCCGACGGTCCCGGTGGGCGACCGCCAGCCTCCGAACCAGTACAGCGACCACGGCCTGTCGACGACCGACAAGGCGGACCGGTCGGCGTACATCGGGATGGGGATCGGCGGGTTCCTCGGGTTCGCGCTGACGCTGCGGCTCGGGCTGCGGCGCCGCCGGAAGACGGCCAAGCGCAGCGAGCCGCCGGCGAAGGACGACCCGCCGACCGAGGCGTGGGACGTGCAGCTCAAGGCCGACGACAAGATCAGGACCGCCGAGCGCGCCCTCGCCCGGCTCGACAAGCGCCGCAACCGGACAACGGAGCAGCTGGACCAGCGCGACGACGCGTACCGCCGGCTGGACGCGGCGCGGACGCTGCGGGCGGATCACCCGGACGACCTGCTCGCCTCGGCCGGTGCGCTCGTCCTGGCCCGGCAGGCCGAGCGGGTCGCGTCCGGCGCCGCCCTGCAGCCGCCGTGCTTCTTCGACCCGACGCACAACCCCGGTACGGCGACGGTCGACTGGTCGGACGACGTCGAAGTACCGGCGTGCCAGCCGTGTGCGAGCGTCGTACGGCGCGGGAAGACACCGCGCGGGCTGCGGGTCTGGTCGAAGGCCGGACTGCACCGCAAACAGGTGCCGTACTGGACGCTCGACCCGGACGACAACCCGATGGTCGCGAGCGGTTTCGGCGCGCTCTCGGACGACCTGCCGGAGCGGGTCACGGCCTGGAAGGACGAGGTCCGATGAGGCGGCTCCTCCTGTTGCTGACGGCAACGGTCTTCCTGCTCACCGGGACCGCCTGGGCGGCCACCCCGACCGATCCGCGGATCACCGGCGCGGTCGCGGCCTGGGCCGTCCGGCCGCTGTACGTCGACCCGGACTACACCTCGATCGCCGACCAGCAAGAGATCGTCAAGGTGCTCGCCGAGGCCAAGGTGCCGGTGTACGTCGCCGTCGTACCGACCGGGGCCTGGTTCCCGGAGCGCGGCGACACCGCGCTGCTGGCCGGCCGGCTCGCGGTCGCGAACCACAAGCCCGGCGTGTACGTCGTGATGGACGGCGACCGGACGTACGGCGTCGCGCACGAGCTCGCCGCGGACGCGCCGAGCTGGACGTACTCGACCGGGAAGCAGTCGCTGAGCGGCCAGCTCGCGGACTACCTGCACGGGGTCGAGCAGGACAAGTCGAGTACGCCGGAGCCCGCCCGGACGACACCGACGCCGACACCGGCGCCCGAGTCCGGGTCACCGGGGACCGAGGACAGGTTCACCGTCGGCAAGGCCCTCGCGAACGGCGCCGGCGGCACCGTCTTCGGGATGGTGGGCGGCGGCATCCTCGGCGGAATCGTATTGCTGGTGGCGGCGATCGCCACCCCACGACGACGAAAGGGACGCTCGTGAAGGCCCGGATTCTGTTCGCTTGTCTGGCCGCGGCGCTGACCGCGCTGACCGCGGCGCCGGCACAGGCCGCACCGGCCGGGACTCCGGCGGAGCGGGCGCACGAGATCGCGACCGCGTTGCTCAAGGACCCGCTGTACGTCGACCCGGCGTACAAGACCGCGCTGCCGGAGAACCTGCGCGCCGACGTCAAGAAGAAGGCGTCCGCGCTCGGGTACCCGACGTACACGATCATCCTGCCGCTGACGCCGAGCGACGAGTTCGAGGGCAAGGAGGACAACGTCCTCACGCTGGTGATCGACGCGCTCCGCAAGCCCGGTCTGTACGTCGTGGTCGACGGCGGCAGCCGCTTCCCGTGGTACGAGACCAAGGACCTGCCGCAGGTCAGCGACGAGAAGCTGAACGCGTCCCGGGCGCGTGCACTGGACGACACCGGGTACGACGCTGGCCCGACCGAGGTGGTGGCCCGGATGTACGAGCTGCTCGCCCAGCCGGGGATCCCGAGTACCTCACCGCGCCCGACCTCAGGTACGCCGACGCAGCGGGACGACTCCGGGTCCGGCGGGCACGGGACCGCCGTCACGCTCGGGATCGTCGGCGGTCTGCTCGTACTGGTGGCGCTCGGGCTGGTGATCGGGCGGAGGCGCGGGTCTGGTTCGGCGCCGCGCCGGGAGAAGACGTTCCGGATCCCGCCGCACGTGGCCGCGACGGTGGCGGCCGAGCGGCGCCGGAAGCTGACCCGGGACACGAACGCGGAGCTCACCACGCTCGGCTCGCAGCTCGCGGCGCTGCCGACGACGGAAGGCGCCGGGCTGGCGCACCAGCAGGCTGCGCTCGACGACCACGCCGCCGCGTCGAAGATCCTCGACTCCCCGTCGCCGGACCTCGTCGACCTGGTCGGCGCGATGGTGCTGCTGGACAAGGGCCGTCGCGAGTACGACGCCGCGGTCGCGACGCCGGCCGGCCGGCGGGTGGCCGACGTACCGGAGCTGTGTGCCTTCAACCCGCTGCACGGGCGTTCGACCGGGCGGCCGACCAAGGTCGAGTCCGGCGGGACCACGTTGACGCTCCCGCTGTGCAACGAGTGCCGGCAGGCGCTCAAGCGTGGAGCTGCGCCCGCGTCGCTGCCCGGTAAGGACGGGCCGTACTGGTACGAGGACTCGCTCTGGGCGCGGACCTTCTTCGGCACCACCGGCGACGACCTGGCCGCAGCGGTTTCCCGGGGCGAGCTGCATCGGTAGATCCCTGAGAGGCGGTCAGGGTGGGCTCGGGGGATCTGCCGGATCCTCGGGGCGGGCCTCGACGCCTACTGTCGTTGCGACAACGTGGGTGGGCTCGAGAAGAGGCGGACGATGGCGGAGAACAAGCAGCTCGGCGTGATCCTGCTGGTAGCGGCGGCCGGGCTGGCGTTCTGGCAGTTCGGGGACCGGAACTCCGACGACACACACAAGATCGACGACAAGATCACCACGGTCCAGCTGGCTGCCGGTCACTCCGACATCACGATCAAGGTCTCCGACGACAACCAGACGAGGGTGCGGGAGAAGCGCACGTTCTGGTTCTTCAAGCACGGCGACGCGTACTCGGTGCACGACGGCGTACTCAAGCTGGACGGGAACTGCGGCTGGCAGTGCAGCGCGGACTACGAGGTGACCGTCCCGCGCGGGACCAAGGTGACCGGCGAGAACGGCAGCGGCGACGTACAGCTCATCGGCGTCGGCGGCGTCGACACGAAGTCCACCTCGGGCAAGCTCGAACTCCGCGACATCGACGGCGACGTCAACCTGGACCTGACCTCCGGCGACGTGTCGGTGCAGGGCCTGAACGGCAAGCTCAACGTCAAGGCGAACTCCGGCGACATCCAGGGCAGGGACCTGAAGGGCGGCCCGGTCGACGTCCAGACCACTTCCGGCGACATCGAACTCAACCTCGCCGAGGCGAACGACGTCAATGTCAAAGGCACCAGCGGCGACATCGCCATCATCGCTCCCGGCACCGACTACAAGGTCAGCACCGACTCCCAGCACGGCAGCGTGGACAACAAGCTCGGCAACACCGACAGCGGCTCCCACTCCGTCTCCGTGAGCACCACGTCCGGCGACATCCAACTCCGCACCCGCTGAGCTCGCTACTCAGTGACGTCGCGGTGGTGTTCCTCGACCACTCGGTACTCCTCCTCGACGGCGGGGTCGATGGCGTTGGTCTCCACCCGGCGGCGGCGGTTGGTGATGTAGAACGACAGCAGGATGCCGGCCAGGCCGGCCAGCATCAGGATGTAGCCGACCACCTGCAGGTTCACCGCGCTCCAGGTGTCCCGTACAGCGAACGACAGGATGGCGCCGACCACCATCAGAAAGATCCCCACACCGATACTCATCGACGTCCTCGCTTCCCTCCGGGCCGCGGCTGTCTGACGTCTTCCCTGTACCCGAACCACAAACTCCGAACAGCTACTTGGCGCCGGACAGCACCAGTTCCAGGCGGTCGGGGGCGTCGGCGGTGATGGTGACGGGCACACCCCAGTCCTGACGGTGCATGTGGCAGGCGGGGAACTCGACCTCGGCGGAGTCGTCGCACGAGGCGGCCTGGACCGCTACGTGCAGTACGCCGGAACCCGCGTGCGGGTCGATGACCAATCGGCGTACGAGGTCCGTGGAGTCGCCGGCTCCTTCCCGGAGCAGGTTGTCGGGCGTGGACGAGACCAGCAGGCGGGTCGACGGGCCGTAGCGGTCGTCGAGCTTCTGGCCGGGTGGCGGCGTGAAGACGACCTCGAGCGTGATCTCGCCGGCGGCCAGGTCCATCGGCGGGCGCTGGGTACGGGTGCTGAACTCGGCCGCGGTCGCCGACGCTCCGAGCGGGATCCGGGTCAGCCGGTGCGCGGCGGACTCGACCACCAGCAGTTCGTTGCCTACGACAACAGCACCGCTCGGCTCGGCCAGCCCGGTGGCCATCGTCTCCAGCGTCTCCGTGGCCGGGTCATACCGCCGTACGGCGCCGTTGTATGTATCGGCGACGGCGACCGAACCGTCCGGCAGCACCGTGACCCCGAGCGGATGCTGCAGCAGCGCCTCGCTCGCCTTGCCGTCACGCAGTCCGAAGTCGAACAACCCGGTACCGACGGCAGTGTGTACGGACGTGTCGACCCAGCGCAGCGCGGAGATCTCGGAGTCCGCGAGCCACAACCGCTCGCCGTCCACCGCGAGCCCGCTCGTCTGCGCGAACCACGCCTCGCCGAGCGGCCCGTCCTTCAGCCCTTCGTTGGTCGTCCCCGCGGCCACCGCGGTCGCGCCGGTGAACGGATCGAACGTCCACAACTGGTGGACGCCGGCCATCGCGATCCACACCTTGCCGCCCCACCACGCGACGTCCCACGGCGAACTCAGTACGTCGGTCCCGTCGCCGTCCATCCACTGCTTGCCGGTGCCGGCCAGCGTCGTGACCTCACCGCTCTGCAGATGCACACCGCGGAGCGCGTGGTTGACCGTGTCCGCCACGACCACGTCGTACCCGGTCCGGGCCGCCACCTCGTCCGGGAGCAGAGTCAGTCCGTTCGGCTCGGAGAAGCGCGCCTCGGAGTCGCCGCCGTCCACGAAACCACGCTCGCCGGTGCCGATCCGCCGTACGACGGTCGTCGCGTCCGCCGCGAGCTCCACGAGGCTGTGGTTGCCGGCGTCGGCGACCAGGAACCCGTTGTCCAGCGCAACCACCTTCGCCGGGAACCGCAGGTCGGTCGGCTCCGGCACGGGCGCGACGTACGGCGATTTGCCGCGTGTCAACGTACCGGCGGCCTCGTGCTCGACGACCAGCTCGGACAGGAGCGCGTCCAACGCGTGCAGGTGCCCTTCACCGGAGTACTGCGCGACGATGTACCCGTTCGGATCCACCAGCACGAGGGTCGGCCAGGCGCGGGCCGTGTAGTTCTGCCAGGTGACAAGCTCGGGGTCGTCCAGCACCGGATGCCCCACCTCGTACCGCTCGACGGCGGCCCGAACCGCCGCTTCCTCCCCCTCGTGCGCGAACTTCGGCGAATGCACCCCCACGATCACCAACGCATCCCCGTACTTCTCCTCCAACGGCCGCAACTCGTCCAGCACATGCAGACAGTTGATGCAGCAAAAGGTCCAAAAGTCCAACAACAGAAACCGGCCCCGGAAGTCGGCCAACGCCAACTCCCGCCCACCGGTGTTCAACCACCCACGACCCCGCAACTCTGGCGCACGCACATGCATGCCTCCCATTGTCCGACGCAGCACAACCGCTGCGGCCATCGGGACGCCCGCTGAGATCAGCGCGGGAGGATCAGGGTGTCGGTGAGGAGTTTGGCGGTTTTGCGGAGGGTTGCTGGGGAGGAGGAGAGGTCGGTGGCGAGGGTGTGGGGGGTGAGGGATTCGCCGGGGCCGACGAGGCGGTGGCGGTGGGCGATCAGCCAGACGATGGCGCGGGGCCAGGTCGAGAGGCGGGCCTTGGTGAGGAGGTCGGGGGCTTCGCGGACCAGGCGTTCGGCGATGTCGAACGCGTCCGGGGCGTACGCCGTGCCCAGGGTTTCGCCGGCCATCAGCCAGGCGTGCGGGGCCAGCACCGACAGGGTGGCGGCCTGGTGGTTGTCCAGGCCCTCGAGGTCGGGTTGCGGTGGGGAGCCGAGTCCGGCCAGGGCGCGGTAGGCGTCCTCGAGGTCGTTGGTGGTGTCGTCGAGGAAGACGCGCTCGCCGGGCTTCGAGCCGACCGGGTCGATCATCGCGGCCGCCTCCAGCGCGGCCTGCCAGTCGTCGACCGCGTCGACCGCCTCGTCGACGGTGTCCAGCGGCAGGCTGCCGCGGTCGCCGGCGAACTCGAGCCAGGCCTTCACCACCACCGGGACCGCGTCGAAGTAGGTGCTGTCGGCAAGCACCTTCCGGGGCAGCCAGTGCGCCAGGAACAGCTCGACCAGCACGCCGCTGACCCGGAGCGGCCCGCCGACGGTGTGGTCGACCGCGTGGTCGATCCAGAGCCGGACGATGTCCGCGGCATCGTCGGGCAGACCAACGGCGAACCGTGACTCCAGGAAGTCCTCGACCAGTTGCTCGCGCTGCCGCGGGGTCAGCAACGGCCGCATCGGCGGGCGGACCGGGCGCTCCGGCATCTGGGTCAGCCGGTTCACCAGCAGGCCGGTGAAGAACTCGAAGTCCTCGCTGACCGGTGGATCGTCGTAGTCCCGGGTCTCGCCGAGCGCCTGCAGGATGATCCCGGCGGCGATCGGCGGCCGCACGGTCCGGATGGTCACCCGGCCGCCGCGCTGGTACGCCTCCAGGACGCGGTCCACCGGCGGGCCGACGAACACGTCCTTGATGATCGCGCCGATGTTGTTGTCGATGAACACCACCACGGTGTGCGGGTGCTGCTCGTCGTCGTAGTCCAGCACGACGCTCAGCCCGTCACCGGTGATGTCCTCGGACACGATCGCGCTGGTCAGCCGGAACCCGGCGATCCGGGTCACCCACTCGGGCACCTCGTCCTGCGTCCGCAGCCGGGACACGTGTGCCCGCTGCAACGGCAGCCGGCCGGCCGGACCGACGGTCCGGGCCAGGCTGGTCAGCAGCACGAAGGACTCCAGGTCACGGCGCTCACCGAGCACCCGGGCTGCGTCGGCCCAGAAGAAGCGCTCCACCTCACCGATCTCGTCCGGACGCCCGGCCGGCCACAGCTGGTCGGCGAGCATCGCCGCCGAGCGGGCCACGGACGCCTCGGCGATCACCGGGTGCAGCGCGGCCGGCACCGCGGCCAGGTCGAGGGCAAGCGTTTCCAGCAGGGTCTCCAGCACAGCGACACTCGGCGTGGTGTCGACATCGACACCCGCCGGCGGCGCGTACGTTTCGCCGGGATCGGAGCCGACGAGCCGCAAGTGGCTGCGCCGTCCGTCCCGTCCACTGGGAGACTTGGTCACCTCCGTGAGATTACCGCCCGACCCCACTCCCCCGCAGGCCCCTCCGCGCGCCCTGTGGACAACTCCGCCGTACGCCGCCGGCGACCTTGAGAACCCACCAACCACAAATCGGCCATGAAAGTGGTCGGTGGCTTCTCAAAGTCGGATAGCGCGGTGCGGCGTACCGGGTCAGCCCTTGAGGGCTCCGGCCATCAGGCCGCCGATGAACCAGCGGCCCAGGACGATGTAGACGATCAGGGTTGGCAGGCTTGTGATCAGCGCCCCGGCCATACTGGCCGCATAGTCGACCTTCTGACCGCCGGACAGCGCCGCCAGACCGAGCGTCACCGGCCCGTTGTCCTGCTGGGTCAGGAACAGCGCGAACAGGAAGTCGTTCCAGACCGAGGTGAACTGCCAGATCAGCGTCACCACGAAGCCGGACATCGAGAGCGGCAGGATGATCCGCAGGTACGTCTGGACCAGCCCGGCCCCGTCCACCCGGGCCGACTCGATGATCTCGTTCGGCACGATCGTGGCGTAGTAGTTCCGGAAGATCAGCGTGCAGATCGGGATGCCGTAGATGCAGTGCGCGAGGATCAGCGTCGGTACGCCCCGGGTGACGTCCAGCGTGGTGAACGTCGTACGCAGCGGCAGCATCACCGCCTGGTACGGGATGAACATCCCGAACAGGATGAACGCGAACACGATGTTCGCCCCCGGGAACCGCCAGCGGGCCAGCACGAACCCGTTCGCGGATCCGATCAGCGAGGAGATGATCGCGGCCGGGATCGCCAGCGACAGCGACCGGACCATGTACGGCTGCAGCACGTCCCAGGCCTTGCGCCACGGGTCCAGCGTCCAGGTCTTCGGCAGGCTCCACTGCGACGCGGCGGTGGTGTCGCCGGAGGTCTTGAAGCTGGTGATCAGTACGACGTACACCGGGATCAGCACGAACAGCAGGAACAGCAGCAGCAGGACGTACCGAACCGTCCGGCTGCGCCGGGTCGAGCCGTCCGCGATAACGCCGCGGCTCTTCGGCGGCTTCCGGCGGACCGCCGCGGCGGCACTACCGGTCGCGGCGGCAGCGGTATCGGTACTCATTCCTCGTTCTCCTGCCGGACGGTGTACGCGATGTACGGGATGACCAGGACGGCGACGACGGCCAGCAGGACGATCGCGATCGCGGCCGACTTCGCCATGTCGCTGCGCAGCAGGGTGTTCCACATGTAGATCGCGGGCACCTCGGTACGGAACTGGTTCGGCCCGGTGATCGCGTAGATCAGGTCGAACAGCTTCAGCGACATGTGCCCGAGGATGATCAGCGCGGACAGCGCGATCGGCGACAGTTGCGGGAACAGCACGTGCCGGTACAGCTTGAACTCGGACGCGCCGTCCACCCGGGCCGCCTCGCGCAGCTCCGGCGGGATCCCCCGGAAGCCGGCCAGGAACAGCGCCATGATGTACCCCGACAACTGCCAGACCGCGGGTAACGCGATGGACGCCATCGTCGTCCATCTACTGCCGGCCGTCCACCACGGATTCTCCAGGAAGTGCAGATGGA